>NZ_JAOCQE010000158.1 GCF_025290915.1 Streptomyces sp. 15-116A
CCCGCCGATGGCGCCCTCCGCCGCCGGCGCTGCCACGGGCTGGGCGGCCACATTGCCCAGCCAGGCGCCCCCGCCCGCCATCGCGACGCCGCCCGCCCCGCCCATCAGCAGCGCGGCACGGCGGCTCACCACCGGCTTCTCACCCGCAGCGGCACGACCCTGTGCGCTGGCCCGCCTCTTGCCCACTTAAGACCCCCGAACCATGTCGAAGTAGTTCAAACCGCTGTCGGCGAAGCCCTCGACCTGGGCCTGGACTTCCTTCGCCGACAGGGTGTCGTTCGCGTTGTAGTAAAGCCAGTCGACCTTCATGTCCCAGGCCCGGTCCCCCTTGAACGGCAGGTCGATGAACCAGTGGTTGAAGTTCACCGACATCCCCGCGCGCGGGGCGTACTTGCCGCTGCTGACGAACAGCTTCTTGCCGTCGATCCAGTACGACACGACGTCGTCCTTCACCCGGATCATCACGGTGTGCCAGTCGTCGAGGCTCTTGTTGGTGGTCTGGTAGACACGGTCGTTCGTCTTGTGGTCGTACCAGGTCACCGTGTCGAGCTTGGGTCCGGGGCGGCCCCATCCGCCGTTCGGCATGTACTCGTTGTCCAGCTCGCTGTACGTCGAGCCCTTGCCGCCGATGGTGTAGAAGGTCTGGTTGACGTGGTCGCCCTTGTCACCGGTGCTGGGCCCGTCGCTGAAGTGGATCCGGGCCGCGTACGTCCCCTCGCGGAACTTGCTCTCGGCGGTGCCGAGGCTCGCCTGCTTGGTGCCCGCCTCGGTGCCGTCGGTGCTGGCGCGCAGCTGGAGCACCTGACCGGCGTCCAGGGCCTCCTCGTCGCCGGGGAAGGTGACGCCGTCGGCCGACCAGGTGTTCTCGATGCCGGGGCCGCCCTTGCTCGTGCGGACCAGCCAGCCGTGCTTGAACAGGGCCGGGTCCTTGGCGCCGAGGTAGTCGAAGTTGTCGAAGAGAACACCTTCAGGGGCGACCGGCACCGGGCGGGGCGCCGCGGGGTTCTTCACCTTGCTGTTGTCGTCGGCCGGCTTGCTGCCGTCCGGCTCCTCACCCCAGGCGAGCACGCCCTGCTTGTACGCGGTGACCTTCCGGGCTTCCTTGTAGCTGGTCATCTTCGCGTCGAAGGAGCGGTCGTCGGACTGGTTCAGCTTCTTGTGGTCGGTGCGGAACAGCTGGACGTCGATGCCCTTGCTGTTGGCGCCCGGCTTCAGCGTCCCCGCGGCCTCGCTGAACCGTATCTCCAGATACCGGTCGGCGGTTTCGGTGGGTTTGTCCATCTCGACCACCCGGCCCGCCAGATGGGAGCAGCCGAACGCGGCGTTGACGCAGTTGAAGGCGTACGACGCCGAGTCGTCGGCCGTGAAGTAGTACCGCAGCGCCACATCGCTGAGCGGCAGCGGCTTGTCGGTCTTGTTGAAGACCTCGAGCGACGGCTTGGCGGCCGCCGCGGTGGCCGGGGTGTCGGTGCGGTAGCGCACCAGCAGCTCGGGCGGATCCGGATTGGCCGCCTTGTACAGGGGCTTCCAGTAGGGGTACGTCACCGTGGCACCGGCGGCGAGGACGGCCACGATCAGCAGCAGCCGTATCTTGGGCCAGACCCGTCGTCGGGGTGGGCGGCGGCGGGTGGACGCCACGGGGACTCCTCAGCGAAACAACACTACGCGCGTGTAAACAAGTGGTCGGATGGTGTGGAGATCCTATCGGTACGCGTGTGGCAAAAGGGGGTGGGCCGCACGGATCGTTACCGTGCGGCCCACCCTCTCGGCTGTCAGGCCCTGTTACACCGGGACGCTCGCCACGCCCGGGGCCAGGAATCGCTTGCCGTTGACCCGCTCGGAGACGCCCTCACGGTCCAGGTACGGCGTGATGCCGCCCAGGTGGAACGGCCAGCCGGCGCCGGTGATCAGGCACAGGTCGATGTCCTGCGCCTCGGCGACGACGCCCTCGTCGAGCATGAGCCCGATCTCCTGCGCCACCGCGTCCAGCACCCGCGCCCGCACCTGCTCCTCGGTCAGGACGGTGTCGCCCTGCTTGAGCAGCGCGGCGACCTCCGGGTCCAGCTCCGGCTTGCCGCTGTCGTAGACGTAGAAGCCGCGCTTGCCCGCCTCGACGACCGCCTTGAGGTTCGGGGAGACCGTGAAACGGTCCGGGAACGCCTTGTTGAGCGTCTCGGAGACGTGCAGACCGATCGCCGGGCCGACCAGCTCCAGGAGCACCAGCGGCGACATCGGCAGACCCAGCGGCTCGATCGCCTTCTCGGCGGTCTCGACCGGGGTGCCCTCGTCGATGACGTTCTGGATCTCGCCCATGAAGCGGGTCAGGATGCGGTTCACGACGAACGCCGGGGCGTCCTTGGTGAGCACCGCGGTCTTCTTCAGCTTCTTGGCGACGGCGAACGCGGTCGCGAGCGAGGCGTCGTCGGTCTTCTCACCGCGGACGATCTCGAGCAGCGGCAGGACGGCGACCGGGTTGAAGAAGTGGAAGCCGACGACCCGCTCGGGGTGCTTCAGCTTCGACGCCATCTCCGACACCGACAGCGAGGAGGTGTTGGTGGCGAGGATCGCGTGCGCCGGGGCGACCGCCTCGACCTCCGCGAACACCTGCTGCTTGACGCCCATCTCCTCGAACACGGCCTCGATGATGAAGTCCGCGTCCGCGAAGCCCTCGGCCTTGTCCAGGACACCGGTCACCAGCGCCTTGAGGCGGTTGGCCTTGTCCTGGTTGATGCGGCCCTTGCCGAGCAGCTTGTCGATCTCGGCGTGGACGTAGCCGACGCCCTTGTCGATGCGCTCCTGGTCGATGTCGGTCAGCACGACCGGCACCTCCAGGCGGCGCAGGAACAGCAGCGCGAGCTGGGAGGCCATCAGACCGGCGCCGACGACACCGACCTTGGTGACCGGACGCGCCAGGTTCTTGTCCGGGGCGCCCGCGGGACGCTTGCCGCGCTTCTGCACCAGGTTGAACGCGTAGATGCCGGCGCGCAGTTCGCCGCCCATGATCAGGTCGGCGAGCGCCTGGTCCTCGGCGTCGTAGCCCTGCTGCAGGTCGCCGTTCTTGGCGGCGGCGATGATGTCCAGGGCGCGGTAGGCGGCCGGGGCGGCGCCGTGCACCTTGGAGTCGGCGATGAACCGGCCGCGCTCGACGGCCTGGTCCCAGGCCTCGCCGCGGTCGATCACCGGGCGCTCGACCTCGATCTCGCCCTTGAGGACGGCAGCGGTCCAGATCAGCGACTGCTCCAGGAAGTCCGCGCCCTCGAAGATCGCGTCGGCGATCCCGAGCTCGTAGACCTGCTTGCCCTTGAGCTGCTTGTTCTGGTTGAGGCTGTTCTCGATGATCACCGAGACGGCCTTGTCGGCGCCGATCAGGTTCGGCAGCAGGGTGCAGCCGCCCCAGCCGGGCACCAGGCCGAGGAAGACCTCGGGCAGGGAGAAGGCGGGGATGGCCGCGGACACCGTGCGGTAGGTGCAGTGCAGACCGACCTCGACGCCGCCGCCCATCGCGGCGCCGTTGTAGTAGGCGAAGGTCGGCACGGCGAGCTTCGACAGCCGCTTGAAGACGTCGTGGCCGCCCTTGCCGATGGCGAGCGCGTCCTCGTGCCGCTTCAGCAGCTCGACGCCCTTGAGGTCGGCGCCGACGGCGAAGATGAACGGCTTGCCGGTGATGCCGACGCCGGCGATCTCGCCGTCCGCGGCCTCCTTCTCCACCTGGTCGATGGCGGCGTTGAGGTTCGCCAGCGACTGGGGGCCGAAGGTGGTGGGCTTGGTGTGGTCGAGGCCGTTGTCCAGGGTGATCAGGGCGAAACGCCCGGCACCGAGGGGCAGGTCGAAGTGGCGTACGTGCGCGCTCGTGACGACCTCGTCCGGGAACAGCTCGGCCGCACCCTTCAACAGCTCAGCGGTGGTGCTCACTTGTTGCCTCCGTCGAAGTGCGGGTTCTCCCAGATGACCGTCGCGCCCATGCCGAAGCCGACGCACATGGTGGTCAGGCCGTAGCGGACGTGCGGCTGCTCCTCGAACTGGCGGGCCAGCTGCGTCATCAGGCGGACGCCGGAGGAGGCCAGCGGGTGACCGAAGGCGATGGCGCCGCCGTACTGGTTGACGCGCTCGTCGTCGTCGGCGATGCCGTAGTGGTCCAGGAAGGCCAGCACCTGGACGGCGAAGGCCTCGTTGATCTCGAACAGGCCGATGTCGGAGATGGTGAGGCCCGCCTGCGCGAGCGCCTTCTCCGTCGCCGGGATCGGGCCGTAGCCCATCACCTCGGGCTCGACACCCGCGAAGGCGTACGACACGAGGCGCATCTTCACCGGCAGCCCGTTCTCGCGGGCGAAGTCCTCGGAGGCGATGACCGAGGCGGTGGCGCCGTCGTTCAGACCGGCCGCGTTACCGGCGGTGACCCGGCCGTGGACACGGAACGGCGTCTTCAGACCCGCCAGGTTCTCCAGGGTCGTCCCCGGACGCATCGGCTCGTCGGCGGTCACCAGACCCCAGCCGGTCTCGCCGGCCTCCGGGTTGGTGCGGCGCACGGAGATCGGCACCAGGTCGGCCTGGATCTTGCCGTTGGCGTACGCCTTGGCGGCCTTCTCCTGCGAGCGCACCGCGTACTCGTCGGCGCGCAGCTTGGTGATCTGCGGGTACCGGTCGTGCAGGTTCTCCGCGGTCATGCCCATGAACAGGGCCGACTCGTCGACCAGCTTCTCGCTCACGAACCGCGGATTCGGGTCGACGCCCTCACCCATCGGGTGGCGGCCCATGTGCTCGACACCACCGGCGATGGCGACGTCGTACGCCCCGAAGGCGACGGAGCCGGCCACCGTGGTGACGGCGGTCAGCGCACCGGCGCACATGCGGTCGATGGAGTAGCCCGGCACGGACTGCGGCAGACCCGCGAGGATCCCGGCGGTGCGGCCGATGGTCAGACCCTGGTCACCGATCTGCGTGGTCGCGGCGATGGCGACCTCGTCGATCTTCTTCGGGTCGAGACCGGGGTTGCGGCGCAGCAGCTCCCGGATCGCCTTGACGACGAGGTCGTCGGCCCGGGTCTCGTGGTAGATGCCCTTCGGGCCCGCCTTGCCGAACGGGGTGCGGACGCCGTCGACGAAGACGACGTCCCTGACGGTACGAGGCACGATGGCTCTCCTCCAGGTACGGGATGCTGAGCGCTTGCTTAAGCATCATGCTACTTATGAGTAACGTAGCTGCCCAGTCCTGGGGGTGCGAGCGGCGAAGGTCACATGGAAGCGCCGGTGGCGAAAAGCGCCCCTATAGGGGCGCGGGGCTGTATCGAACCTCACCGAGGCGGCGCAGTGGACCCCCGAGGCACCAGCACAGGAGTAGCCACGGGATGCGACTCCACCCCTTCCCCCGTGATCACCCCGAACAAGGTCCGAGCCACCTCCGCCCCGAACCCATGCACGTCATGACTCATCGCGGACAACATCGGCCGAGTCAACCGGCACAACTGCGAGTCGTCCCACGCCAGCAAGGACACATCCTCCGGCACCTTCAGCCCCATCTCGGCGGCAACCGAAAGCCCCGCCACCGCCATGATGTCGTTGTCGTACACAATCGCCGTCGGCCGCTCCCTCACCGCCGCCGACAACAACGACCGCGTGGCCCGAGCCCCCGCCTCCCCGGAGAAATCCGTAGCCACCTGGCAGGCCCGCGCCGCAGGCGCAACCGCCTCGTCGAACGCCGCCGTACGAATCGCCGTGTGCCCGAGCGACGCCGCACCCCCCACCCGGGCGATCCGCCGATGCCCGAGCGCCGTCAGATACCGCACCGCCTCCGTCACGGCCGTGGCGTCGTCCGTCCACACGGAGGTCAGCCCCCCGGTGAGTGTGGGATGCCCGACCGCGACCACCGGCACCCCCAGCCGCTCGGCCACCGCGGGACGCGGATCGTCCGTGCCGAAGTCGACCAGGATCGACCCCCCGATCTGCCGCCCCCGCCACCACGACTCCAGCAGCCCGATCTCTTCCTCCGGGCCCCGCACCAGCCGCAGCAGCAGCGAACAGGACCGCTCGACCAGCACGCTCTCCACCCCGGAGATGAACTCCATGTAGAAGGGCTCCAGGCCCAGCAGACGCGCCGGCCGGCACACCGCGAGCCCCACCACGTCCACCCGGGACCCGGCGAGCGTCCGCGCGGTCGGGCTCGGCGCCCAGCCCAGCTCGCGCGCCGCCCGGAAGATCCGGTCCCGGGTCGCCTCCGACAGCCCCGGCTTGTGGTTGAACGCGAGGGACACGGCCCCCTTGGACACACCGGCGCGCGCGGCGACGTCCTTGATGGTGACGCGAGGGGTCGGCGTTGCCGTCATCGAGTGGGCTCCACGCAGTACAGGGCGGAACGGGCGCTGTCCGGGTCCGGAGTCTTCCAGCCCCGTACGCCTATCGTCACCTGCTCACCGGGCAGCAGGGTCACCAGGCCCCGGTCGGCACGGGCGTCCGGATCCAGCCGGTCGGCCTGGAGCAGCAGGTCCCGCACCAGCGTCCGGGCGGTCACCGTGATCCCGCCGGGTACGAGCGCCACCTCGAACTCCGGGCGGGGGTACGGGATCTCGCGGTCCGGCGCGGGGAAGTGCAGCGCCCGCAGCCCGTCCACGTCGGCGACCAGGAACTCCTTCGCCCCGACCGGCACGAGTTCCCCGGGGACGCGCACCCTCGCCACGGTCCGCCCCTCCGCCTCGAAAGCGGCACCCGCTTCCCCGATCACCGCTCCGTCCACCGACATCCGCCGCAGCCGCACCCGGCCCCGCCAGTCCTCACCCGCCTGATTGACCGCGGCCACCACAAAACCGTCCCCCTCCGCCCGCACCGTCACCAGCCGGTCCGCGTAGAGCCGCCGCAGCTCGTGGTACAGCGGCTTCTCCCGCCCGTCCCCGTCGATCGCCGCCCACGAGGTCACCGGCCAGCAGTCGTTGAGCTGCCACACCACGGTGCCCGCGCACACCGGCCAGTGCGAGCGCCAGTGCTCGATCCCGGCGGCCACCGCACGGGCCTGGTTGACCTGCGTCAGATAGTGCCACCGGTCGAAGTCCCCTTCCGGCACGGCGAAATGACGCGCCAGCCCGCGCTCCAGCTTGCCGTTGCCGTCGTCCGCCTTCTGGTGGTGCAGCATCCCGGGGGAGTCCGCCGCCAGCTCCTCCCCGGGCAGCGCCCGCCGCAGCGTCGCGTACGCGGGCGGTGCCTGCCAGCCGAACTCGGCCACGAAACGCGGCACTTCGCGCCGGTAGTCGGCGTAGTCGGCCCGGTTCCACACCTCCCAGGAGTGGTGCGTGCCGTGCGCCGGATCGTTGGGGTGGTGCCGCCACGACCCGGACCACGGGCTTCCGGCCGTGTACGGCCGCGTCGGATCCAACTCGGCCACCATGCGCGGCAGTACGCCCAGGTAGTAGCCCTCGCCCCAGGAGTCCCCGGCGAGCTGCCGCTCCCAGTCCCAGTCCCGGAAGCCCCACAGGTTCTCGTTGTTGCCGTTCCACAGCACCAGCGAGGGGTGCGGCATCAGCCGTACGACGTTCTCCCGGGCCTCGGCCTCCACCTCACCGCGCAGCGGCTGCTCCTCCGGGTAGGCCGCGCAGGCGAAGGGGAAGTCCTGCCAGACCAGCAGGCCCAGTTCGTCGCAGGCGTCGTAGAAGTCCTCGCTCTCGTAGATCCCGCCGCCCCACACCCGCACCAGGTCCACCCCGGCGTCCGCGGCCTGATCCAGCCGGCGCCGGTAGCGCTCGCGGGTGATCCGGGACGGGAAGACGTCGTCCGGGATCCAGTTGACGCCCCGCGTGAACAGCCGCTCCCCGTTGACCACCAGCGTGAACCCGGAGCCGTGCGCGTCGGCCGAGGTGTCCAGCTCCACGGTCCGGAAACCGATGCGCCGCCGCCAGCCGTCCAGCATCTCGTCACCTTGACGTAGCGTCAGCTCTAGTTCGTACAGCGCCTGTTCACCGTACCCCCGGGGCCACCACAGCCGTACGTCCGGCACCTCAACCCGTACCGTCCCCCGGGTCCCGTCGATCTCCGCGCGCGCCCGCACCCCGCCGACGCTCGCCTCGACGGTGAGCGGCGCCTCCACCCTCGTGCGCTCGACGTCGACGGCCACCTCGACCCGTCCGGTGCCGTCCTCCACCGTGACGAGCGGGCGCACCCGGGCGATCCGGGCCGTGGACCAGTGCTCCAGGCGCACCGGCCGCCAGATCCCGGCCGTCACCAGCGTCGGGCCCCAGTCCCAGCCGAAGGAGCAGGCCATCTTGCGCACGTACTGATAGGGCTCGGCGTACGCGCCCGGCCGTGCGCCCACCTTTCCGCGCACCGCGTCCGCCTCCGCGTAGGCCGACGCGAACCGCACCACGAGCCGTCCGCTCAGACCCGTCACGTCGAAGCGGTAGGAGCGGTGCATGTTGCGCACCCGGCCCAGCGGGCGCCCGTCGAGCAGGATCTCGGCGACGGTGTCGAGGCCGTCGAAGACCAGGTCCGTCTGCTCCTGCGCGACCGGCGCGGGCGGCAGCCGGGTCTCGTACGTCCAGTCGCGGCGGCCCACCCACGCCACCTCACTCTCGTTGAGACCGAGGAACGGGTCGGGGATCAGCCCCGCTGCCAGCAGATCGGTGTGCACACAGCCGGGGACCGTGGCGGGAAGCGTTGCCCCCGAGCCGTCCGGGTGTCGCAGGATCCATCCCTCGGTGAGCGGTGTGACCTGACGCATGCACACTCCTTAAACCGGTCGAGCACAGTGGTCGGCTGCTTGGGCAAAGGGCTCACATCGTTGGCGCGATTGCGACTTTACCGGTTCAGTAAAGGGCTGCCAGAGTGCCGAATCAGCCAAGACCGTCGTGCAAGTCCCCGTCGCGCAAGTCCGCCCCGAACGGAGCTGGTGCACATGTACCGTCGCAAGCTGCTCGCCGGATCGATCGCCGCCCTCGCGCTCCTCGCCTCCGCCTGCACGGGCACCGGCGGCGCCTCGAAGGGCGCGGACGCGAAGGCGCCCGAGGACCCCGCGAAGGTCAAGGGCTCCCTCACCGTCCTCACCCACCGCACCGACCTGGTGCAGGACGGCACGATGAAGTTGTATGCCGCCGAGTTCAACAAGGCCTATCCCGGCGTGAGGGTCGAGTTCGACGCCCTCACCGACTACGAGGGCGAGGTCAAGATTCGCATGAACACGGAGAACTACGGCGACGTCCTGATGATCCCCGCGGTGATCGAGAAGAAGGATTACCCCAAGTTCTTCGCGTCCCTGGGCAGTCAGGCGGAACGCGCCGAGAAGTACCGCTTCACCGACTACTCCACCGTCGACGGCAAGGTCTACGGCCAGAGCCCCATCGGCGTCGTCCCCGGCTTCGTCTACAACAAGAAGGTCTGGAGCCGGGCCGGCGTCACCGACTGGCCCACCACCCCCGCCGAGTTCCTCAGGGCTCTGAAGGCGATCAAGGCCAGGACCGAAGCCGTGCCGTACTACACCAACTTCAAGGACATGTGGCCGCTCACCCAGTGGACCAATGTCAACGGCTCCGTGTCCTGCGACACCGGCGCCACGACGAAGCTCGCCGAGGGTGACCCGTGGGCCGAGGGAGCCGATCTGCGCGTGGCCGACACCCTCCTCCACGACATCGTGCGCGGCGGTCTCGCCGAGAAGGACCCCACGACCACCAACTGGGAGGCCAGCAAGCCGAAGCTGGCCAAGGGCGAGATCGCCACCATGTGGCTCGGCTCCTGGGCGGTCGTGCAGATGCGGGACGCCGCGCGGCAGGCCGGCACCGACCCCGCCGACATCGGCTTCATGCCGTTCCCCGCCCAGCAGGGCGGCTCGTTCTGCGCGGTGACATCGCCCGACTACCAGCAGGCCGTGAACGTCCACTCCGACAACAAGGCTGCCGCCCGCGCCTGGATCGACTGGTTCACCGACAAGTCCGGCTACGCCGAGGCCAATCTGGCGCTGTCCCCGCTGAAGGACGCCCCGCTGCCCGAGGTGCTGAAGCCCTACCAGGAGGCCGGGGTGAAGCTGCTCGACCTCGACGACAGCAAGGGCGCCGAGGTCAAGTCCATCGACAACCGGTCCGAGGTCGGCATCTACAAGCCCGACTACCGCCAGGAACTGGTCGACCTGGCCCGCGGCGCCCGCAAGGGCAGCCTCGACGACTACCTCGCCGGCCTCGCCGAGCGGTGGACCGAGGCCCAGCGGTCCCTGGGGTCGTGATGACGGACACGACCCCCAAGGAGGCCCGCCCGGCGCCGCTCACCCCTCCCGCGGGACGCGTCCCCGCCCCGCGTCCCCGCCGCGATCGGCGGCGTCTCACCCCATGGCTGTTCCTGATCGCCCCGCTGGCCCTGCTGCTCACCTTCACCTACGCGCCGATAGCCAACATGATCGCGTACAGCTTCACCGACTGGGACGGCGTGAGCCCCGACCTGCACTACACGGGCACCGAGAACTACGCCGAACTCCTCACCCGCTCCGAGCTGTTCGAGGTGTTCCTCGTCAGCGGCTACTACCTGGCCGCGTCCGTGGTGCAGATCGCCGCCGCCCTCTACTTCGCCACCGTCCTCAGCTTCCACGTCAGCTTCCGCAACTTCTTCAAGGGCGTCCTCTTCTTCCCGTATCTGATCAACGGGGTGGCGATCGGGTTCGTCTTCCTCTACTTCTTCCAGGACGGCGGCACCCTCGACTCCGTGCTGAGCCTCCTCGGCGTGCACACCGACCACGCCTGGCTGGGCACGCCGGTCTCCGCGAACACCTCGCTCGCCGGTGTGTCCGTCTGGCGCTACCTCGGCCTGAACTTCGTGCTGTTCCTCGGCGCGATCCAGTCCATCCCGGGCGAGCTGTACGAGGCGGCCGAGATCGACGGGGCGAGCCGCTGGCAGCAGTTCCGGCACATCATCGCGCCCGGCATCAAACCCGTACTGAGCCTGAGCGTGATCCTGTCCGTGTCCGGCTCGCTGTCGGTCTTCGAGATCCCGTACATCATGACCGGCGGCGCCACCGGCACGGAGACCTTCGTGATCCAGACGGTGAAGCTGGCCTTCCAGTTCAACAAGATGGGCCTCGCCTCGGCCGCCGCCGTCGTCCTGCTGCTGATCGTCCTGGCGGTCACCTGGGTGCAGCGGCGCATCGTCCCCGACGAGAAGGTGGACCTCGTATGACCCGCCGTACCGTGGCCCGGGCGCTGATGTACCTGTCCCTGATCCTCGCGACCCTCGTCGTGCTGCTGCCCCTCGCGGTGATCTTCCTGACCTCGCTGAAGACGCCCCGGGAGATGGCGAACGGCAGCGGGGCGCTGCAACTGCCCGACGACCCGCTGCACTTCGGCAACTACGTCACCGCGTTCCAGGACGGCCGGATGCTGTCCGCCTTCGGCAACACCGCGATCATCCTGGTGGTCGCCATCGGCGGCACGATCCTCATCGGCTCGATGACGGCCTACGCGATCGACCGCTTCCACTTCCGCTTCAGGAAGCTGGTCGTGACGCTGTTCCTGCTGGCCGCGCTGGTCCCCGGGGTGACCACCCAGGTGGCGACCTTCCAGATCGTCAACAGCTTCGGCATGTTCGACAGCCTGTGGGCGCCGATCGCGCTGTACATGGGCACGGACATCGTGTCGATCTACATCTTCCTGCAGTTCATCCGGTCCATCCCGGTCTCCCTGGACGAGGCGGCCCGGCTGGACGGCGCCAACGCCTTCGCCGTCTACCGCAGGGTCATCCTGCCCCTGCTCAAACCGGCGATCGCCACCGTGGTGATCGTGAAGGGGATCAACGTCTACAACGACTTCTACATCCCCTTCCTCTACATGCCCTCCGAGGACCTCGGCGTGATCTCGACGTCCCTGTTCCGCTTCAAGGGCCCCTTCGGGGCGCACTGGGAGACCATCTCGGCGGGCACGGTCCTGGTCATCCTGCCGACGCTGCTCGCTTTCCTGTTCCTCCAGCGGTTCATCTACAACGGCTTCATGCGCGGCGCGACGAAGTAGTGCCGATGCGGTCTCCCCGGGTGAGCCGTGTCTCACCGGGGGAGACTTGCCTATGCAACGAGTTGCATAGCAGCATCGGTGTATGGCCCTCGACCACGCGATCCTCGTCTCCCTGCTGGAGAAGCCGGGCTCCGGCTACGAGCTGTCCCGGCGCTTCGAGCGGTCCATCGGCTACTTCTGGACCGCCACCCACCAGCAGATCTACCGCGTGCTCAAACGCATGGAGAGCGACGGCTGGATCGACGTGCGCGAGGTGCCGCAGGAGGGCCGGCCGGACAAGAAGGAGTACTCCGTCTCCGCCGCCGGACGCGACGCCCTCGCCCGGTGGCTGCACGAGCCGATCGAGCCCGAGAGCATCCGGCACGATCTCGCCGTGAAGATCCGCGGTGCCGCCTTCGACGACCCGACGGCACTGATCGCCGAGGTCGAGCGCCACCACCAGGTGCACAGCGAACGCCTCGCCCACTACCTGGCGGGGGAACACCGCGACTTCACCGGCCCGGAAGCGCCCGCGGAGCCGGATGCCGGACGCGAACTCCAGCACGTGGTGCTGCGCGGCGGCATCGCGTACGAGCGGATGACCCTGGCCTGGCTCGACGACGTCCTGGCCACCCTGCGCCGCCTCGGCGCCCCGGGCAGCTGACCCACCCGTCCTCTCTTCACTCCACCCTCAACCCCCCATGCGGGAAAGGCGATCGACGATGACCGACCCACTGCTGTTCAACCCGCGCACCTACGACCCGGCCCACTTCGACCCCGAGACGCGACGGCTGCTGCGCGCCACCGTCGACTGGTTCGAGGAGCGCGGCAAGCGCAGGCTCATCGAGGACTACCGCACCCGCGCCTGGCTGGGGGACTTCCTCGCCTTCGCGGCGAAGGAGAACCTCTTCGCGACCTTCCTGACGCCCGCCTCCGCCGCCGAGGGGCACCAGGACAAGCGCTGGGACACCGCCCGCATCGCCGCCCTCAACGAGATCCTCGGCTTCTACGGCCTCGACTACTGGTACGCCTGGCAGGTCACCATCCTCGGCCTCGGCCCGGTCTGGCAGAGCGACAACGCCGCCGCCCGCGCCCGCGCCGCCGAACTCCTCGACCAGGGCGAGGTGTTCGCCTTCGGCCTGTCCGAGAAGGCGCACGGCGCCGACATCTACTCCACCGACATGCTCCTGGAGCCCGACGGCGAGGGCGGCTTCCGGGCGAGCGGCTCCAAGTACTACATCGGCAACGGCAACGCGGCCGGCCTGGTCTCCGTCTTCGGCCGCCGCACCGACATCGAGGGCCCCGACGGCTACGTCTTCTTCGCCGCCGACAGCCGCCACCCGTCGTACCACCTGGTGAAGAACGTCGTCGACTCCTCCAAGTTCGTCAGCGAGTTCCGCCTGGAGAACTACCCGGTCCGCGCCGAGGACGTCCTGCACACCGGCCGCGCCGCCTTCGACGCCGCGCTCAACACCGTCAACGTCGGCAAGTTCAACCTGTGCACCGCGTCCATCGGCATCTGCGAGCACGCGATGTACGAGGCGGTCACCCACGCCCACAACCGGATCCTCTACGGCCGCCCCGTCACCGCCTTCCCGCACGTGCGCCGCGAGCTGACCGACGCGTACGTCCGGCTCGTCGGCATGAAGCTGTTCAGCGACCGCGCCGTCGACTACTTCCGCTCCGCAGGGCCCGACGACCGCCGCTACCTCCTCTTCAACCCGATGACGAAGATGAAGGTGACCACCGAGGGCGAGAAGGTCATCGACCTGATGTGGGACGTCATCGCCGCCAAGGGCTTCGAGAAGGACAACTACTTCGCCCAGGCCGCCGTCGAGATCCGGGGCCTGCCGAAGCTGGAGGGCACGGTCCACGTCAACCTGGCGCTGATCCTGAAGTTCATGCGCAACCACCTGCTGAACCCCGCCGAGTACGCACCCGTCCCGACCCGCCTCGACGCAGCCGACGACACGTTCCTCTTCCAGCAGGGCCCGGCCCGCGGCCTCGGCTCCGTACGCTTCCACGACTGGCGCACCGCCTACGACACCTACGCCCACCTGCCGAACGTCGCCCGCTTCCGCGAACAGGCCGACGCCCTGTGCGAGTTCGTCACCACCGCCGCACCGGACGAGCAGCAGAGCCGCGACCTCGACCTCCTGCTCGCCGTGGGCCAGCTGTTCGCCCTCGTGGTCCACGGCCAGCTCATCCTGGAACAGGCCCACCTGACGACCCTCGACGAGGACGTCCTGGACGAACTCTTCGCCGTCCTGATCCGCGACTTCTCCGCCCACGCCATAGAACTCCACGGCAAGGACTCGGCCACGGACGCCCAGCAGCAGTGGGCCCTGACCGCACTCCGCCGCCCCTCCGTGGACGACTCCCGCTCGCAGCGAGTCTGGGAGCGCGTCGAGGCTTTGTCTGGCGCATACGAGCTGAAGCCGTAACACCGGTTTCCGCAGCCGACCTCAAGGGGCGCGGGGAACTGCGCGACCAGCCACAACGCAGCCGCACCCGCCCGCCAAGCTTCCCCGCCCCCCGGACGGCGCTACCCCACCTTCACCGACAACGCCTCAACCAACACCGGCGTAACCTGCTCCACCTGCCAAGGCCGCGCCCCGTACGCCGCCAGCGCAGAGGCCACCGTCTCAGCCCCCACAACCGCCGGAGGCTCCCAGCACACCCTCCGCACCGTGTCCGGCGTGATCAGATTCTCCTGCGGCAGGTTCAGCCGCTCGGCAAGCTCACTCACCCCCGCCTTCGCCGCCGCGAGGCGAGCCGCCGCGGCCGGGTCCTTGTCGGCCCACGCCCGCGGCGGCGGCGGCCCCGTCACCGCCTGCCCCGG
>NZ_JAOCQE010000159.1 GCF_025290915.1 Streptomyces sp. 15-116A
CCGCCCCCGCCGTCGCCCTGCTCGGCGGCGCGGCCGTCGTCGCCACCGCCGCGCTCACCGGCTTCGGCAGCGCCTGGACGGTCGTCGCGGCCGTGCTGTACGCCGTGACCTCGGGCGTCGCCGTCGCCCGCCCGCTCAAGGGCGCCCTCGACTGGCTCGTCCCGCCCGTCCTGCGCGCCGCCGAGTACGGCACCGTCCTGGCACTGGCGGCCCACGCCGAGGTGAACGGAGCCCTTCCCGCGGCTTACGGACTGGTGGCCGCGGTCGCCTACCATCACTACGACACGGTCTACCGCATCCGCGGCAACGCGGGTGCGCCCCCGCACTGGCTGGTGCGGGCGATCGGGGGGCACGAGGGCCGCACGCTCGCGGTCGCCGTCCTGGCGGCACTGCTCACCGCCTCGCAGTTCACGGTCGCGCTCACGGTGCTCGCCGTGGCCGTGACTCTCGTGGTGCTCGCCGAGAGCATCCGCTTCTGGGTCTCCGCAGGAGCCCCAGCCGTACACGATGAAGGAGAACCCGCATGATCGGCCTCGTGCTCGCGGCCGGCGCCGGCCGGCGTCTGCGTCCCTACACCGACAGTCTCCCCAAGGCACTGGTGCCGGTGGGCCCCGCGGGCATAGAAGGCGAACCCACGGTCCTCGACCTGACCCTGGCGAACTTCGCCGAGGTCGGCCTGACCGAGGTGGCGATCATCGTCGGCTACCGCAAGGAGGCCGTGTACGAGCGCAAGGCGGCCCTGGAAGCGAAGTACGGCCTGAAGCTCACGCTCATCGACAACGACAAGGCCGAGGAGTGGAACAACGCCTATTCCCTGTGGTGCGGCCGTGACGCCCTCAAGGACGGCGTGATCCTCGCCAACGGCGACACCGTGCACCCGGTCTCCGTGGAGAAGACGCTGCTGGCCGCCCGCGGTGAGGGCAAGAAGATCATCCTCGCGCTGGACACGGTGAAGTCGCTGGCCGACGAGGAGATGAAGGTCGTCGTCGACCCCGACCGGGGCATGACGAAGATCACCAAGCTGATGGACCCCGCCGAGGCGACCGGCGAGTACATCGGCGTCACCCTCATCGAGGGCGACGCCGCCCCGGAGCTCGCCGACGCGCTGAAGACGGTCTGGGAGACCGACCCGCAGCAGTTCTACGAGCACGGCTACCAGGAGCTGGTCAACCGCGGCTTCCGCATCGACGTGGCGCCGATCGGCGACGTCGAGTGGGTGGAGATCGACAACCACGACGACCTTGCCCGCGGACGGGAGATCGCATGCCAGTACTGACGAGGCTCATCCCCTCCCCGCTCGTCGTCGACATCCGCCCCGGTGCCCTCGACGACCTGGGCTGCGTCCTCGCCGACGAGCGCATCTCGCACTCCGGCCGGCTCGCCGTCGCCGTCAGCGGCGGCTCCGGCGCGCGGCTGCGCGAGCGCATCGCCCCCTCGCTGCCCGGCGCCACCTGGTACGAGGTCGGCGGCGGCACCCTCGACGACGCGGTCCGGCTGGCGAGCGAGATGAAGGCCGGCCACTTCGACGCGGTCGTCGGACTCGGCGGCGGCAAGATCATCGACTGCGCCAAGTTCGCCGCGGCGCGCGTCGGCCTGCCCCTGGTCGCCGTCGCCACCAACCTGGCGCACGACGGCCTGTGCTCCCCGGTCGCGACCCTCGACAACGACGCCGGCCGCGGCTCGTACGGCGTGCCGAACCCGATCGCGGTGGTCATCGACCTCAACGTGATCCGTGAGGCCCCCGTCCGGTTCGTGCGTTCCGGCATCGGCGACGCCATCTCCAACATCTCCGCCGTCGCGGACTGGGAGCTGGCCGGCCGGGTCAACGGGGAGAAGATCGACGGACTTGCCGCCGCCATGGCCCGCCAGGCCGGCGAGGCGGTGCTCCGGCACCCCGGAGGCGTCGGCGACGACGGCTTCCTGCAGGTCCTGGCCGAGGCGCTGGTCCTCACCGGCATCGCCATGTCGGTGTCCGGCGACTCCCGCCCCTCCTCCGGCGCCTGCCACGAGATCAACCACGCCTTCGACCTGCTCTTCCCGAAGCGGGCAGCCGCCCACGGCGAGCAGTGCGGCCTGGGCGCCGCCTTCGCGATGTATCTGCGCGGGGCGCACGAGGAGTCGGCGTACATGGCCGAGGTGCTGCGCCGGCACGGGCTGCCGGTGCTGCCGGAGGAGATCGGGTTCACGGTCGACGAGTTCGTCCGCGCGGTCGAGTTCGCCCCGGAGACCCGCCCCGGCCGCTACACGATCCTCGAACACCTCGACCTGAAGACCGACCAGATCAAGGACATCTACGCCGACTATGTCAAGGCCATCGGTAGCTGAACTCCGTCCGGTCGTGCACCCCGCGGGGGTCAAGGACCGGCGCAGCGGTGAGCACTGGATGGGACGCCTCTACATGCGTGAGGTGTCCCTGCGGGTCGACCGCTACCTGGTGAACACCAGGGTCACCCCCAACCAGCTCACGTACCTGATGACCGTCTTCGGCGTGCTCGCGGCCCCGGCCCTGCTGGTGCCGGGGATCCCGGGAGCCGTCCTCGGCGTGGTCATGGTCCAGCTGTATCTGCTGCTTGACTGCGTCGACGGCGAGATCGCCCGCTGGAAGCAGCAGTTCTCCCTCGGCGGCGTCTACCTCGACCGGGTCGGCGCGTATCTGTGCGACGCGGCCGTCCTGGTCGGGCTCGGCCTGCGCGCCGCCGACCTGTGGGGCGAGGGCCGCATCGACTGGCTGTGGGCCTTCCTCGGCACCCTGGCAGCGCTCGGCGCGATCCTGGTGAAGGCCGAGACCGACCTGGTCGGCGTCGCCCGCCACCAGGGCGGCCTGCCGCCGGTGAAGGAGTCCGCCGCCGAGCCGCGCACCTCCGGCATGGCGCTGGCCCGCAAGGCCGCCGCCGCGCTGAAGTTCCACCGCCTGATCCTCGGCATCGAGGCGTCCCTGCTGATCCTGGTCCTCGCCATCGCCGACCAGATCCACGGCGACCTGTTCTTCACCCGCCTCGGTACCGCCGTCCTCGCCGGCATCGCGCTGCTGCAGACCCTGATGCACCTGGTGTCGATCCTCGCGTCGAGCAGGCTGAGGTGAGCGCCTTGAAGGTCGGGGCCGTCATCATCACCATGGGCAACCGCCCCGACGAACTGCGCGCCCTGCTCGACTCGGTCGCCAAGCAGGACGGCGACCCCGTCGAGGTGGTCGTCGTCGGCAACGGCTCGCCCGTCCCCGACGTCCCCGAGGGCGTCCGCACGATCGAGCTGCCCGAGAACCTCGGCATCCCCGGCGGGCGCAACGCCGGCATCGAGGCCTTCGGCCCGGCCGGCCGCGACGTCGACATCCTGCTGTTCCTCGACGACGACGGCCTGCTGGCCGGCCACGACACCGCCGAGCTGTGCCGCGAGGCGTTCGCCGCCGACCCGAGGCTCGGCATCATCAGCTTCCGCATCGCCGACCCCGAGACCGGGATCACCCAGCGCCGCCATGTGCCCCGGCTGCGCGCCTCCGACCCGATGCGCTCCTCCCGGGTCACCACGTTCCTCGGCGGCGCCAACGCGGTGCGCACCCAGGTCTTCGCCGAGTGCGGCGGCCTGCCGGACGCGTTCTTCTACGCCCATGAGGAGACGGACCTGGCCTGGCGCGCCCTCGACGCCGGCTGGATGATCGACTACCGCTCCGACATGGTGCTGTACCACCCGACGACGGCGCCCTCGCGGCACGCGGTCTACCACCGCATGGTCGCCCGCAACCGCGTCTGGCTGGCCCGCCGCAACCTTCCCGCCCTGCTGATCCCGGTGTACCTGGGCGCCTGGGTGCTCCTCACCCTTGTGCGCCGCCCCACACGCGCCTCGCTCAAGGCGTGGTTCGGCGGATTCCGGGAAGGCTGGACGACGCCCTGCGGCCCGCGCCGGCCCATGAAGTGGCGTACGGTGTGGCGGCTGACCCGACTGGGCCGGCCCCCGGTGATCTGACAAGCTCGTATCCGGGAACATCGGGGCCGTACCCAGGCTCCCCGGCTCATGCCAGGCCCGATCGGGCCGCGCATCTCGAGGACGAAAGTTTTCCACCAGTGAGTGAGACAACGCACGACGGCACGGTCGCGGTCTCCGCGCCCGTGTCGCCCGACGAGGGCCTCACGGCGGCCGAGCTCGCCGCCAAGTACGGGCTGTCCGTCAGCGGCGCCCGGCCGTCCCTCATCGAGTACGTCCGTCAGCTCTGGGGCCGGCGTCACTTCATCCTCGCCTTCTCCCAGGCGAAGCTGACCGCCCAGTACAGCCAGGCCAAGCTCGGCCAGCTGTGGCAGGTGGCGACGCCTCTGCTGAACGCCGCCGTGTACTTCTTCATCTTCGGCCTGCTGCTGGGCGCCAACCGGGGCATCCCGAGCGACGTGTACGTCCCGTTCCTCGTGACCGGCGTGTTCGTGTTCACCTTCACGCAGAGCTCGGTCCTCGCCGGCGTGCGCGCCATATCCGGCAACCTCGGCCTGGTGCGCGCCCTGCACTTCCCCCGGGCCTCGCTGCCCGTCTCGTTCGCCCTGCAGCAGCTCCAGCAGCTGCTGTTCTCCATGATCGTGCTGGTCGTGGTGATGCTGGCGTTCCGCAGCTTCCCCGACTGGTCCTGGCTCCTGGTCGTCCCGGCGTTGCTGCTGCAGTTCGTCTTCAACACCGGCCTCGCGCTGATCTTCGCCCGCATGGGCAGCAAGACCCCCGACCTGGCCCAGCTGATGCCGTTCGTGCTGCGCACCTGGATGTACGCGTCCGGCGTGATGTTCAGCATCCCGGCGATGCTCGCCGACAAGGACGTCCCCGGCTGGCTGTCCGACGTCCTGCAGTGGAACCCGGCCGCCGTCTACATGGACCTGGTCCGCTTCGCGATGATCGACGAGTACGACTCCTCCTACCTGCCCCCGCACATCTGGGCCTTCGCGGTCGGCTGGGCGCTGCTGGCCGGTGTGGTGGGCTTCATCTACTTCTGGAAGGCGGAGGAGAGGTACGGCCGTGGCTGACGACACGACGGGCGCGCGCGTTCCCACCGTCATCGCGGACGACCTGCACATCGTCTACCGCGTGAACGGTGCCCGGTCCGGCAAGGGCAGCGCCACCGCTGCGCTCAGCCGCATCCTCAAGCGCGGCAAGGACGACGAGGCGCGCGGGGTGCGCAAGGTGCACGCGGTGCGCGGGGTCTCCTTCGTCGCCTACCGGGGCGAGGCCATCGGCCTGATCGGCTCCAACGGCTCCGGCAAGTCCACCCTGCTGCGAGCCATCGCCGGGCTGCTCCCGGCCGAGCAGGGCAAGGTCTACACCGACGGCCAGCCCTCGCTGCTGGGTGTGAACGCGGCCCTGATGAACGACCTGACCGGCGAACGCAACGTCATACTCGGCGGGCTCGCCATGGGCATGTCCCGCGAGCAGATCAAGGAGCGCTACCAGGAGATCGTCGACTTCTCCGGGATCAACGAGAAGGGCGACTTCATCACCCTGCCGATGCGCACCTACTCCTCCGGCATGGCGGCCCGCCTGCGCTTCTCCATCGCCGCCGCCAAGGACCACGACGTCCTGATGATCGACGAGGCGCTCGCCACCGGCGACCGCAAGTTCCAGAAGCGCTCCGAGGCCCGCATCCGCGAGCTGCGCAAGCAGGCCGGCACGGTGTTCCTGGTCAGCCACAACAACAAGTCCATCCGCGACACCTGCGACCGGGTGCTGTGGCTGGAGCGCGGTGAGCTGCGGATGGACGGGCCGACGGACGAGGTGCTCAAGGAGTACGAGAAGTTCACGGCCAAGTGACCCGTTGTGCCGAGTGGGCCCCGCCGGAACTGTTCCCGCGGGGCCCGGCGTCTGCAAAGGAAACGTCAACTCCTGTCCCCTTGGGGAAGCTTGACGCCAATCGGTGTGTTGTTGTGATGTGCGGGTCACCCCGACGGTCGGTATCGCGTTGTACAACGTAAGCTGTACCGGTCCCTAAAGGCGGCAATCAGGGCCATAATGCGCGACACGTCCGGCACGGCCGGCCGGTGTGAACCCGGGCGGAAGTCCGGGCGGCGTGTCCGAAATAGTGTGTATTGGGTCGGCGGTGTAGAACGGGAGATGTGACGGCAATGGCTACGGAGACTCCCCGGCTGAACGCAGCATGCGCCGTCCCCGCCCCGGGCAGCCCACGATGACGCCGGCCGGCACGGCGCGTGCCGCCGATCCCGAGCGCGCCACCCTCGACAAGGCCGCCGCGGAGAACTTCCCCGTGGCGCCCTTCTTCCTGCCCCGGGCCTGGCGCACCGACCTGATGGCCGTCTACGGCTTCGCCCGCCTGGTCGACGACATCGGCGACGGCGATCTCGCCCCCGGCGGCGCCGACGCCGCCCTGCTCGGCGTCTCACCCGAACAGGCCGACGACCCCCTGGCCCTCCTGGACGCCTTCGAGGCCGACCTGCGCCGGGTGTTCGATTCCACCCCGCGTCATCCGCTGCTGCGCCGACTCCAGCCGACCGTCCGCCGTCGCGCGCTCACCCCCGAGCCGTTCCTCGCCCTGATCGCCGCGAACCGCCAGGACCAGCTCGTCAAGCGCTACGAGACCTACGACGACCTGCTCGCCTACTGCGAGCTGTCCGCCAACCCCGTCGGCCGGCTCGTCCTCGCCGTCACCGGCACCTCCAGCCCCGAACGCGTCCGCCGCTCCGACGCGATCTGCACCGCCCTGCAGATCGTCGAACACCTCCAGGACGTCGCCGAGGACCTCGGCCGCGACCGTATCTATCTGCCCGCCGTGGACATGAAGCGCTTCCACGTCCAGGAGGCCGATCTCGCCGCCCCCACCGCCGGCGCCTCGCTGCGCGCCCTCATCGCCTTCGAGGCCGAGCGCGCCCGCGACCTCCTGCGTGCCGGCACCCCGCTCGTGACCAGCGTCCACGGCAGGCTCAGGCTGCTGCTCGCCGGGTTCGTGGCGGGGGGAAGGGCGGCACTCGACGCGATCGCCGCCGCCGAGTACGACGTACTTCCCGGCCCGCCCCGGCCCGGCAAGCTGACGCTGCTGCGCGAGGCGGGCGTGACCCTGCGAGGAGAGGGGTGATCCGGACCGTGGAGTCGGAACCACACGCGTCCGCACCGGTACTCGCCGCCTACCGCTACTGCGAGGCCGTCACCGGGCAGCAGGCCCGCAACTTCGCCTACGGGATCCGGCTGCTGCCCACGCCCAAGCGGCGCGCGATGTCGGCGCTGTACGCGTTCTCCCGGCGCGTCGACGACATCGGCGACGGCGCGCTGGCGGACGACGTCAAGGTCGCCCGGCTCGAGGACACCCGCGCCCTGCTCACCCGGATCCGCGACGGCGCGGTCGACGAGGACGACACCGACCCGGTCGCCGTCGCGCTCGCGCACGCCGCCGGACACTTCCCGATCCCGCTCGGCGGACTCGACGAGCTCATCGACGGCGTCCAGATGGACGTACGCGGCGAGACCTACGAGACCTGGGACGACCTGAAGGTCTACTGCCGCTGCGTGGCCGGCGCCATCGGACGCCTCTCGCTCGGCGTGTTCGGCACCGAACCGGGGGCGCGCGGCGCCGAGCGCGCGCCCGAGTACGCCGACACGCTCGGTCTCGCGCTCCAGCTCACCAACATCCTCAGAGACGTCCGCGAGGACGCCGAGGGCGGGCGCACCTATCTGCCCGCCGACGACCTCGCCAAATTCGGGTGCTCGGCCGGGTTCAGCGGGCCACGCCCACCGGAGGGCTCCGACTTCGCGGGCCTCGTGCACTTCGAAGTGCGACGGGCCCGCGCCCTTTTCGCCGAGGGCTACCGGCTGCTGCCCCTGCTCGACCGGCGCAGCGGCGCCTGCGTCGCTGCCATGGCCGGCATCTACCGCCGCCTCCTCGACCGCATCGAACGCGACCCCGAGGCCGTGCTGCGCGGCCGGGTCTCCCTGCCCGGACGCGAGAAGGCCTACGTCGCCGTGCGCGGACTGTCCGGCCTGGACGCCCGGCACGTGACCCGGCGGACCGTCAGGAGGCGCGCCTGATGGACACATCGATCACGGGTGACGTCCCCGGCGAAAAGCGGCGGGCAACCCTCCGCGGCGAGGGCGCGTCCCAGACTGAGACGGCAGGTCGTTCACCGTTCACGCACGGCGGCCGTCGGGGGGAGGGCGCACGATGAGCCACGTCACGCGGCCCACGGGGCCGCACGCGGACGGTCCCGCACCGGGCGCACGGCACGCCGTCGTGGTGGGCGGCGGGCTCGCCGGTATCACCGCCGCGCTCGCGCTCGCCGACGCCGGAGTGCGCGTCACCCTCCTGGAGGGCCGCCCGAGACTCGGCGGACTCGCCTTCTCCTTCCAGCGCGGCGCCCTCACCGTCGACAACGGCCAGCACGTCTACCTGCGCTGCTGCACCGCCTACCGCTGGTTCCTCGACCGCATCGACGGCTCGGCGCTGGCTCCGCTGCAGAACAGACTCGACGTGCCCGTCGTCGACGTCGCCAAGCCCGAGGGACGCAGGCTCGGACGGCTGCGGCGCGACCCGCTGCCCGTACCCCTGCACCTGGGCCGCAGCCTTGCGACGTACCCGCATCTCCCGCTCGCCGACCGGGCGAAGGTGGGCCGGGCCGCGCTCGCGCTCAAGGGGCTCGACCTCGCCGATCCGGCGCTGGACACCCAGGACTTCGGCAGCTGGCTGGCCCAGCACGGCCAGTCCGCACGAGCCGTCGAGGCCCTGTGGGACCTGGTCGGGGTCGCCACCCTCAACGCGGTCGCCTCCGACGCCTCCCTGGCGCTCGCCGCGATGGTGTTCAAGACCGGTCTGCTCTCCGACCCGGGAGCGGCCGACATCGGCTGGGCGCGCGTGCCCCTGGGCGAACTGCACGACCGGCTGGCCCGCAAGGCGCTCGACTCCGCGGGCGTGCGCACCGAAGTCCGTACACGCGTCACCTCCCTCTCTCAGAACGGGAACGGGGGGTGGAGCGTTCAGGTTCCCGGCGAGACGCTCGACGCCGACGCCGTCGTCCTCGCCGTACCCCAGCGCGAGACGCACGAACTGCTGCCCGCCGGAGCGCTCGACGCCCCCGATCGGCTGCTGGACATCGGCACCGCCCCGATCCTCAACGTCCATGTCGTCTACGACCGCAAGGTGCTCGCCCGGCCCTTCCTCGCCGCGCTCGGCACACCCGTGCAGTGGGTGTTCGACCGCACCGACGCCTCGGGTCTGACGCAGGGCCAGTACCTGGCGCTGTCCCAGTCCGTGGCCCACGACGAGATCGACGAGCCCGTGGCCGTGCTGCGCGAGCGGTATCTGCCCGAGCTGGAGCGCCTGTTGCCGCGTACGCGCGGCGCCGAGGTGAAGGACTTCTTCGTCACGCGGGAGCGCACCGCCACGTTCGCTCCCACCCCCGGCGTCGGGCGGCTGCGGCCCGGCGCGCGCACCAAGTCCCCCGGCCTGTACCTGGCCGGAGCGTGGACCGCCACCGGGTGGCCCGCGACCATGGAGAGTGCGGTCCGCAGCGGTGTGAGCGCGGCGGACGCCGCGCTGAGCGCCCTGGGCCGGCCCCGCCCCAGCCACCTCTTCGCTGTGAAGGAGGCGGCGTGACGCTCGATCAGCAGCCCGGCGCGGCGGACCCCCGCACCCCCGGTACCGCAACAAGAGGAGAGACTGTGCCCACTGTGCCCCCGGCCCCGAAGGCCGACCGGAGGACCGCGGTGGACGTGTCCGCGCTGCTGGAGCGCGGCCGGACCCTGGCCACGCCGGTGCTGCGGGCGGCCGTCGACCGGCTGGCCCCTCCCATGGACACTGTCGCCGCCTACCACTTCGGCTGGATCGACGCCCAGGGCAGGCCCGCGGACGGCGATGGCGGCAAGGCCGTGCGCCCCGCCCTCGCGGTGCTGTCCGCCGAGGTCACCGGCGCCGCACCCGAGACCGGCATTCCCGGCGCGGTCGCCGTCGAGCTGGTCCACAACTTCTCCCTGCTGCACGACGACCTGATGGACGGCGACGAACAGCGCCGGCACCGCGACACCGTCTGGAAGGTGCACGGCCCCGCCCAGGCCATCCTGGTCGGCGACGCCCTGTTCGCCCTCGCCAACGAGGTCCTCCTCGAACTCGGCACCGTCGAGGCCGGCCGCGCCACCCGCCGCCTGACCACCGCCACCCGCGCCCTGATCGACGGCCAGGCCCAGGACATCTCCTACGAGCACCGCGACCGCGTCAGCGTCGAGGAGTGCCTGGAGATGGAGGGCAACAAGACCGGCGCGCTGCTCGCCTGCGCCAGCTCCATCGGCGCCGTGCTCGGCGGCGCCGACGACCGGACCGCCGACGCGCTGGAGAAGTACGGCTACCACCTCGGCCTGGCCTTCCAGGCCGTCGACGACCTCCTCGGCATCTGGGGCGACCCGGAGGCCACCGGCAAGCAGACGTGGAGCGATCTGCGCCAGCGCAAGAAGTCCCTCCCCGTCGTCGCCGCCCTCGCGGCCGACGGCCCCGCCGCACACCGGCTCGGCGAGCTCCTCGCCGCCGACGCCAAGAGCAGCGACTTCGAGAACTTCTCCGAGGAGGAGTTCGCGGCCCGCGCCGCGCTCATCGAGCAGGCGGGCGGCCGCGAGTGGACCGCCGAAGAGGCACGCCGTCAGCACACCATCGCCATCGGAGCCCTCGACGCCGTGGACATGCCCGAGCAGGTACGGGAGCGGTTCACGGCGCTCGCGGACTTCGTCGTCGTACGAAAGAGATGATCACTATCGGTCGAATAGCCCTCGCGTAGTCGCCGGCCGGTGCTGCGGGGAGCACGACACCGGCCGACGGCGGACCCACAGCAGACGCACACCTTGCAGGACTGCACGAAGGGGAAGCCATGACAGCGACGACCGACGGAAGCACCGGGGCGGCCCTGCCGTCCCGAGTAGCCGCGGCCAGCGACAACGACACCGACACCCCCGTGGCGGCCGGGGTACCCGAGGCAGCCGCCCGCGCCATGCGGCGCGCCACCGACTTCCTGCTGTCCCGCCAGGACGACCAGGGCTGGTGGAAGGGCGACCTCGAGACCAACGTCACGATGGACGCCGAGGACCTGCTGCTGCGTCAGTTCCTCGGCATCCTCGACGAGGACACCACCCGCGCCGCCGCCCTCTTCATCCGCGGCGAGCAACGCGAGGACGGCACCTGGGCCACCTTCCACGGCGGCCCCGGCGAACTGTCCACCACCATCGAGGCGTACGTCGCCCTGCGCCTGGCCGGCGACGCGCCCGACGCCCCGCACATGGCGAAGGCGGCCGCCTGGATCCGCGACCGGGGCGGCATCGCCGCCTCCCGCGTCTTCACCCGGATCTGGCTGGCCCTGTTCGGCTGGTGGAAGTGGGAGGACCTGCCCGAACTGCCGCCCGAGCTGATCTGGTTCCCCCACTGGGTGCCGCTCAACATCTACGACTTCGGCTGCTGGGCCCGCCAGACCATCGTCCCGCTGACGATCGTCTCCGCCAAGCGGCCGGTACGCCCCGCCCCGTTCCCGCTCGACGAACTCCACACCGACCCGGCCCAGCCCAACCCGCCCCGGCCGCTCGCGCCGGCGGCCACCTGGGACGGCGCCTTCCAGCGGCTCGACAAGGCGCTGCACGCCCTGCGCCGGGCCGTACCGCGCCGGGTGCGCCGGGCGGCGATGAACTCCGCCGCCCGCTGGATCATCGAGCGCCAGGAGAACGACGGCTGCTGGGGCGGCATCCAGCCCCCGGCCGTGTACTCGGTCATCGCCCTGCACCTGCTCGGCTACGACCTCAACCACCCGGTGATGCGCGCGGGCCTGGACTCCCTGGACCGCTTCGCCGTGTGGCGCGAGGACGGCGCCCGCATGATCGAGGCGTGCCAGTCCCCGGTGTGGGACACCTGCCTCGCCACCATCGCGCTCGCCGACGCGGGCCTGCCCGCCGACCACCCCCAACTGGTCAAGGCCGCCGACTGGATGCTCGGCGAGCAGATCGTCCGCCCCGGCGACTGGTCCGTGCGGCGGCCCCATCTCCCGCCGGGCGGCTGGGCGTTCGAGTTCCACAACGACAACTACCCCGACATCGACGACACCGCCGAGGTGGTCCTCGCACTCCGCCGGGTCAAGCACCACGACCCGGAGCGGGTGGACAACGCCATCGGGCGCGGGGTGCGCTGGAACCTCGGGATGCAGTCGAAGAACGGCGCCTGGGGCGCCTTCGACGTCGACAACACCAGCCCCTTCCCCAACCGGCTGCCGTTCTGCGACTTCGGCGAGGTCATCGACCCGCCGTCCGCCGACGTCACCGCACACGTCGTGGAGATGCTCGCCGTCGAGGGCCTCGCCCACGACCCGCGCACCCGGCGCGGCATCCGCTGGCTGCTCGCCGAACAGGAGCCGGACGGCTCGTGGTTCGGCCGCTGGGGCGTCAACTACATCTACGGCACCGGCTCCGTCGTCCCCGCCCTCACCGCCGCCGGGATCCCCGGCTCGCACCCGGCGATCCGGCGGGCCGTCGCCTGGCTGGAGTCCGTGCAGAACGACGACGGCGGCTGGGGCGAGGACCTGCGCTCCTACAAGGACGCCCGCCAGTGGTCCGGCCGGGGCGCCTCGACCGCATCCCAGACGGCATGGGCGCTGATGGCGCTGCTCGCGGCCGGGGAGCGGGAGTCCAAGGCCGTCGAACGCGGCATCGCATGGCTGGCGGCCACCCAGCGCGAGGACGGCTCCTGGGACGAGCCGTACTTCACCGGCACCGGCTTCCCCTGGGACTTCTCCATCAACTACCACCTCTACCGGCAGGTGTTCCCGCTCACCGCGCTCGGCCGGTACGTGAACGGGGAGCCCTTCGTGGCACAACCGAGCGTGCGGGAGGGCACCGCGGAGGAACAGCCCCTCGCCGAGGCGAAGGGGAGCTGATGACCACCCAGCCCGTCTCCGCTCCGCTGCTGATCGCCTGCGCGCTCGGCATCGAGCAGTTCGCGCTGCGCGTGAGCGAGCGCGGCGGCGCGGGCGGGCCGGTCACCGTGCTGCGCACCGGGATGGGACCCGCGGCGGCCGAGCGGTCCGTCACCCGGGTGCTCGCGGGCCCCGCCCTGCGCGACGCCGCCGTCCTGGCCACCGGCTTCTGCGCGGGGCTCGCCCCGGGCATGCACCCCGGTGACCTGGTCGTCGCCGAGGAGACCCGGGACCCGCGCGGCAGCGTGCCGTGCGTGGGGACCGAGCTGCTCGTCAAAGAACTGGTGCGCGCCGTCCCCGGGCGCACCGTCCACACCGGGCCGCTCACCGGCTCCGACCACGTCGTCCGCGGTCACGAACGGTCCGATCTGCTCGCGACCGGCGCGATCGCGGTCGACATGGAATCGGCGGCCACGCTCCTGAGCGCCGTCCGCACGGGCGCGCGCCCGGTTGCGGCCGTCCGGGTGGTCGTGGACGCTCCAGAACATGAACTCGTCCGGATCGGCACGGTGCGCGGTGGAATATCGGCATTCCGTGTTCTTCGTTCCGTACTCCCGGCTTTCTACGAATGGCACCGTTCCTTGCTGCTCCCCAGGAGGTGAGCCAGATGGCCATGCCGCTGCGCCAGTCCATCAAGGTCGCTACTTACTTGGCCGAACAGAAGCTCCGCCGGAGGGACAAGTTTCCGCTCATCGTCGAGCTGGAACCGCTCTTCGCCTGCAACCTGAAGTGCGAGGGCTGCGGCAAGATCCAGCACCCCGCCGGAGTGCTCAAACAGCGCATGCCGGTGGCCCAGGCCGTCGGGGCGGTGCTGGAGTCCGGTGCGCCGATGGTGTCGATCGCCGGCGGCGAGCCGCTGATGCACCCTCAGATCGACGAGATCGTCCGCCAGTTGGTGGCCAGGAAGAAGTACGTCTTCCTGTGCACCAACGCCATGCTGCTGCGCAAGAAGATGGACAAGTTCACCCCGTCCCCGTACTTCGCGTTCGCGGTGCACATCGACGGCCTGCGTGAGCGGCACGACGAGTCGGTCGCCAAGGAGGGCGTGTTCGACGAGGCGGTGGCGGCCATCAAGGAGGCCAAGCGGCGCGGCTTCCGCGTCACCACCAACTCCACCTTCTTCAACACCGACACCCCGCAGACCGTCATCGAGGTGCTCAACTACCTCAACGACGACCTGAAGGTCGACGAGATGATGATCTCGCCCGCCTACGCCTACGAGAAGGCCCCCGACCAGGAACACTTCCTCGGGGTGGAGCAGACCCGGGAGCTGTTCAAGAAGGCCTTCGCGGGCGGCAACCGGCGCCGCTGGCGGCTGAACCACTCCCCGCTGTTCCTCGACTTCCTCGAGGGCAAGGTCGACTTCCCGTGCACCGCCTGGGCCATCCCCAACTACTCCCTCTTCGGCTGGCAGCGCCCCTGCTATCTGATGAGCGACGGCTATGTGCCGACGTACCGGGAGCTGATCGAGGACACCGACTGGGACCAGTACGGCCGCGGCAAGGACCCGCGCTGCGCCAACTGCATGGCCCACTGCGGCTACGAGCCGACCGCCGTCCTCGCCACGATGGGGTCCCTGAAGGAGTCGCTGCGCGCCATGCGCGAGACGGTCTCCGGGGGCGCCGGCGGCAGCTCCAGCGGCAAGGGGTGACGCCATGACCGCTGTCTCGCTCGGCATGCCGTCCGTGCCGGCCCGGCTCGCCGAGCGCCGGAAGAGCCGGCAGATCCAGGTCGGATCCGTGGCGGTCGGCGGAGACGCGCCCGTCTCGGTCCAGTCGATGACGACGACCCGTACGTCCGACATCGGCGCCACGCTGCAGCAG
>NZ_JAOCQE010000016.1 GCF_025290915.1 Streptomyces sp. 15-116A
AGCGGCCAGGTGGGCGGCAGCCCGGGGCCGGGCGGATCCGGCGTGAGCGCCGCGGCCGGCCAGCAAGGCGGCTGGCAGTCAGTGCCGCCGACCACGACCCCGCCGCCGCAAGGCGCACCGCCGTCCCCTGGGGCACAGAACGCCACGCCCAGCGGGACGGCCTCACCGCCGCCGCCTGCGACCGGCCTCTGATCCCCTGTCCGTCTACCGGGGGCGGGACGTGTACTGCACCCCCGCCCCCGGGTTTCCGCCCGCGCCTTCAGGACCCGCCCCTTGACTGATCTCTCCGTCGCTCCGGTCACGGTGAAGTTTCCGCACCGGTCCCGCCGCGGCATCCTCCTCGGCCTCTCTCTGCCGCAACTCGTCCTTGTTTCCTGCACGCTGGCGCTGCTGCTGATGACAGTGGTCTCCACCGGGCTGGTCGGCGCCGTCGCCCTGGCCCCGCTGTGGGCGGCTTCCGGTGCGCTCGTGGTGATCCGTCGGCACGGACGCTCCCTGATCGACTGGGCGCCGATCGTCGCCCGCTACGCACAGCGCCGACGCACCGGCCAGACGCTCTGGCTCGCCCGGCCCGTCACCCGGCCCCGGCAGGACGGCATCCTCCACCTGCCCGGCACGGCCGCCTCCCTCAAGGTGGTCACCCCCGGCGACTCCGCCAACGGCGCCGCGGCCGTGCACGACCCACACCGGCAGACCCTGACCGCCATCGCCCGGGTCAGCAGCCGCGCCTTCGCCCTCCTCGACCCCGCCACCCAGAACCAAAACGTGGGCAGCTGGGGACGCGCGCTCGCGGGCATCGCCCGCACCGGGCACATCGCCACCGTGCAGGTGCTGGAACGCACCGTCCCCGACAGCGGCGACACCCTCACCCGCCACTGGGCCCAGAACGGGCAGCCCCAGACACCGGTCGCCGGACAGATCTACTCCGAACTGGTCGCCTCGGCCGGCCCCGCCGCCGCACCCCACGAGACCTACCTCGCCATCTCCCTCGACCTCAAAGCCGCCCGGCGGCTGATCTCGCAGGCCGGCGGCGGGCTGCCCGGGGCGTTCACCGTCATGGAGCAGACCACCGCCTCCATCGCCCAGGCGGCCCGCAACGCCGGACTGATGGTCACCGGGTGGCTGACCGCGCGGGAGATCGCCGCCGTCATCCGCACCGCCTACGACCCGGGGGCCCTCGCCGCACTCCAGCAGTGGTCCGACACCGGCCGCGCCGAGGCCGATCCCGCAGCCGCAGGTCCCGTCGTCCAGGTCGAGGAGTACGACCGCCTCGCTACCGACAGCGCACGGCACGCCACGTATTGGGTGGAGAACTGGCCCCGCACCGAGACGAACGCCGGTTTCATGCACGGCCTCATGTTCACGGCCGGCGTGCGACGCAGCCTCTCCCTCATCTACGTACCGCAGGGGCTCGAGTCCGCACTGCGGGACGTCCAGCGCAAGAAGGCCGCGATCATCGCCGACGCCAACGAGCGCGCCCGCCGCGGACAGGTCGATTCCGAAGAGGACTCCGTCGAGTACGCCGACGTCAAAACCCGCGAACGCCAGCTCATCGCCGGACACGCGGACGTCGCCCTGACCGGCCTCGTCACCGTCACCGCCGAGACCGACGCCCTCCTGGACGCCGCCTGCGCACAGATCGAGACCCACGCCGTCACCTCGGGCGTCGACCTGCGACGGCTGAACTACCAGCAGCCCGACGCGTTCGCCGTTGCCGCACTCCCCCTGGCCCGCACCACCCTGTAGCTGTCAGTTCGCCCCCACACCCCGCTCCCGCCTCTTTGGCGGCAAGGACCTCCCATTGATCCCTCCCTGTCCCAGCGCGCCCGACGCGCACCCCTACCTTCGGGCCGCCACCGCAGGCGTCCGCCACCACGCTCGGGCCCTCAACCGTGCCGCGCCCCCGGATCGCGGGCACCTCGACACCCTGCACGCCCACCTCACCGAACTACACCGGTTCATCGACCAGTTGGCCGAGGCAGCAGCGCCCCCGCATCCTGCAGCAGGCCGCCACCTCGCCACCGCTCACACCCGCCTGTGGCAGGCCACTACCGAGCTCCACTCCGCCTTCCACCTGCTGCCCGGCAACACAGCGCAAGCAGATACCGAGACGAGCGCGTGCCATCCGGAAAGGCTGCCCGAAGGGCCGCCCGTGCTGACCATCTGCCAACGCCACCTCGCCACCGGGCACAGCATCCGGCGTAAGACCACCCCCACCGACCTCCGCCCGCACACCACGGCCTGCGTGCGATGAGCACCACCCGCAGAATCGAGGGCCTCCGATGAGCCACCGGCCCGCTCGCCGCGCCCGCCGCGCCTCCGCCAGCCCGCTTTTCACCCCCCACGGCACCGACCGGGCCAGCCGCAAGGCAGCCCGCCGCAAGCTCGCCGAAGCCACCGCCAAGGCCCGCGCCGAAGCCACCGCCCACCAGGCCGAGAGCACACCAGCCGAGCACGAGATGCCCGCTCCGCTCTACCCCCCGAGCGGACGGCCCGGGCCCGCCTCCGCGCGCAACAACCGGCTGAAGCTGCCCGCCCACCGCATGACCACCGCCGTGGCCGCCGGCGCCTACCCCTTCCTCGCCGAAGGCGGGCTCGGCGCCGAGGGGATCTACATCGGCCGCGACGTCCACGCGGAAGCGTCGTTCGTCTTCGACCCGTTCGCGCTGTACGGCAAGGTCGAGGGATTCACCAACCCCAACCTCCTGCTCGCCGGAGTGATCGGCCAGGGCAAGAGCGCGCTCGCCAAGTCCTTCGCGCTGCGCTCGGTGGCCTTCGGCTACCGCGTCTACGTCCCGTGCGATCCGAAAGGCGAGTGGACGCCGGTGGCGAACGCGCTCGGCGGCCGGTCCGTCGCGCTCGGCCCAGGACTGCCCGGACGCCTGAACCCGCTGGATGCGGCCCCGCGGCCGGACAGTGTGACGGAGGCCGACTGGGTCGGCGAGATCCGCAAACGGCGCCTGCTCCTGCTCGGCTCCCTCGCCCGGACCGTCCTGGGCCGGGACCTGATGCCCATGGAGCACACCGCCCTCGACGTCGCCCTCGACGCCGTCGTCACCCGCGCCGCCGCCACCGGCCGCACCCCGCTCCTCGGCGACGTCGCCGCCACCCTCAACACCCCCAGTGCGCTCGACGAAGCCGCCGGCATGATGTCGGGCCAGCTCGGCGACGCCGCCCGCGACCTGGCCCACGCGATGCGCCGCCTCGTCCACGGTGACCTGGCCGGCATGTTCGACGCCCCATCCACCGTCGCCTTCGACCCGCACGCGCCGATGCTCACCATCGACCTGTCCCGGCTCGGCGGATCCGGCGACGACACCGCCCTCGTCCTGGCCATGACCTGCGCAAGTGCCTGGATGGAGTCCGCCCTCTCCGATCCGAACGGGGGCCGGCGCTGGATCGTGTACGACGAGGCGTGGCGACTGATGCGGCACGTCGGCCTGCTGCAGCGGATGCAGGCCCAGTGGAAGCTCAGCCGCGGCCTCGGCATCGCCAACCTCATGGTGATCCACCGGCTGTCCGACCTGCTCACCGCCGGCGACGCCGGATCACAAGGCCGCGCCCTCGCCGAGGGCCTCCTCGCCGACTGCAGCACCCGGATCATCTACCGCCAGGAGACCGACCAGCTCCACGCCGCCGCCGCCCTGCTGGGCCTGACCTCCGTGGAAATGGACGCCATCGCGCACCTGAACCGGGGCCGTGGTCTGTGGAAAGTCGCTGGCAGATCCTTCATCGTCCAGCACCTGCTGCATCCCCACGAGCTGGCGCTCTTCGACACCGACGCCCGAATGCATTGAAAATGCGTCAAGTTCACGAATCCCGACAACACCCCATCGAAGGACTTTCGTATCTCCCCGCATGACCCGGACTTCGACCTGTACGACAACGTCGGCCGCGACGCCGACCAGATCCATTCCGCCCAGTACAACCTCGCCACCCGCGGCGACCTGAAGCGGTGGGCGCGACGTGACGCGCAGCCCTTCCTCGACGCGCATCCGCTGCCGGACCAGCCCTGGCCCGCACCTGATCTCACCCCCTACCTGGACGCCCTCGCCGCGGCTCAGACTCCGGTGGAGATCGAAGCAGTCACCGACCACGTCCTGGACGCCGCCGAACCTGCACTGCGTGCCGTGAGCGACTACCTCGTCGCCGCCGCCCGGTGGCGGCGGGAGAACCGCGGTGCGGCCAAGGGATCTCCCTCAAACCTGCTGATGACGGCGGCCAGCCGGGCGCTGTCGGTCCTGGCCCTCGCTGACGAGGCCGGCCTGAGCCGGCTGCGCGCCGCCTACGACCCGGCTCCCACCCCCGCGACACCGACCGGCGGCCAGGCTGGGGCCAGCGCAGGTGTCCCGCCCGCTCCTCCGTCCCCCGGCTCCGCACCCCGTCGATAGCTCTCTTTCGGCGATTCCAGTCCCGCCGCTTCTCGCAAACGCGATCCCGAGGGACCACCCCTGTTGATCGACACGGCATCGCCACCGCCTGCACACGGAGTCCTCTTGAAAAGTCCCCCTCACGTGAACGCCACCGAATGGGCCGAATACCAACAGCGCCGAGCTCAAGTCGACGACCTCATGGCAGAGGTCGCCGACGAGGAAGCCCAGATGGAACGCGACCTGATCGCCGCCCACGACGAGTACGAACTCGGCTTCAGTCAGGAGTCGCAGCCGGGCGTCACCCCGGCTGGACGGACGCCTCCACCGCACCGATCGCCCGCCTCCTCGCGCGGGAGGAACCGTGGCCGTTGACGAAGCGAGCACCCCAGACTCCCGCCGCGTTGCCTTGCTCGCACCGCTTCCCGACCACCGCAACGTGGATACCCCGTGGTGGCAGGAGCTGTGGCGTCGCCACGTGCACATCACCACGCCGCTGCGGGCGCGCGGCCTTCAGTGCGACATCGAGTTCGGCCTCAGCGCCTACATCGTGCGCGTCTCGCTCCCCGACGACAGTTACCTGATCATCGGTCCGCCGCAGGAGCCGTCCTCCGAGCGCCCGCCGGGATACCCGGAGGGCTGGATCGCGACGCGTGAGCACCCCGACGATCCGTCGCTGTTCGAGGTCCTCTACGACTCGTCCCCCTCCGAGGACCGCGGTGCTCCGCAGCGGCCCGAAGCCCGCAACGGCGGCAGCGCCCAGCCCCTGATCGAGGCGATCGACCAGCGCCTGGCCCAGCTCGGGCTGCTGCCGCACCCTGTCTTGCCCGGCGAAAGCCCACACGTGCACTCATCCCAGCCGACGCCCCCGCCCCGGGCCCAGGGCGTCCCCGGCACACCGGACCGTGCTCCCGTCTACGTCTACGGCGACGCGCTACGCGCTCTGACCGACGGGCTGAACGGAGCCGAGTCGCATGCGGATGCCGCTGCCCTGCTGCATCAGATCCTGGAGCCCACCGACGGCCTGCTGGCGCAACTCGGCGAGTTCTTCGAAGCAGCCGGGGAGAAGGCCAAGGAAGCGGAGGAGGACGACGGCTTCGACCTGTCATACGACCTCGCCGACGCCGCCGCCGAGATCCGCAACCTCGGAGAGGTCCTGCACGTGGCCGAGGACAGGATGCGTGCCCTCACCCCGCTCGCGTCGGCACCGCGACTGCCCTCCAGCCCTGCCCGTGCACCGTCCCTTCCCCCGGGAGTGCTCCCGCCGGCACGGCCGCGGCCCACGCGCTGACCCCCGGACCATCGCTTCCCTCCAGGAACACATGACCTCACCCCGCACCGACCTGGCCGCCTTCGCCGCCGGCCTTGCCGCGCGCCTGCCCGGCACCTGGACCAGCCAGTACCAGCGCCACGCGCAGTACGCCGACCAGTTCCCCCGCACCCAGCAGCTCTGGGACACCGGCCACGTCGACTATGTCGTCAGCCAGTACGTCCTCACCCACGACGCCGTGCTCCACGGGCCGGCCGACCAGCGGCTGTACGTGGCCGACCGCCCGCGCTACCCGCACCAGTTCGTCGTCGCGCCGCTCGCCCCCGCCAGCACGCACATAAAGCCCCACCACTTCGCGGAAGTCGAAGAACCCAACGGCATCGCCGTACCCAAGGACCCCGCGCGGGCGGCAGCACGCATCGCCCGGCGACTGCTGCCCCGCTACGAACAGGCCCTGCACGCCGTCCTCGACAACGCGGCGCACCAGCCCGAGCCCCCACACCGGCCCGCCCCACCGCAGGTCGACCAGGTCCTCACCCTGACCCTGTACAGCGACGGAGCCCTCGGCGCACCGTACGCGAGCGTGCCGGTGGATGCCCGCATGACGCTGTACACCCACGGCTTCCAGTACCACCCGCACCAAGCAGCGTTCCTCCTGCCCGCCCCCTACGCCCTTCGCATCCACGGCGTGGTCCAGCAGCTCACGGCCCAGGGCATCGGCGTGAACCTGCGCCACTCGGCGCCCACCACCAGCGCCCCTCTTCCGCCGGCGTCAGCGAAGGCCGCATCCCCGATCCGCCGTACGCGCTGACCCGCCCGCCGCCCTCAAATCCTTGGAGTCTCCATCCGCATCGCCCGCCGCACCCTGCCGCTGTTCGCCGGCGTCGCCTGTCTCGCCCTGGCCCTCACCGGCTGTGCCGACGACGGCACCACTGTCGCCAAGCCGTCACCCAGCGCCAGCAGCGCGCCGACGCCGGCGCCTGCCCTCAGCGCCGCCCAGGCCCGCGACGTCATCACCCACTACTCGAAGATCAACAACGAGGCCAACTCCGACCGCGACCGGCGCCTGCTCGACACGGTCGAGGACGGCCCGCTGTACGCCATGTCCGTCTCGGACTACACCGAGACCGAGGGACTCCCCGCGGCCGACCGCACGCCATACAAGCCGTGGTCCTACAACACCGCCAGCGCCAAGCTGTACATCCCGCGCCTGGGAGCCGGACAGGACCGCTGGTTCGCCGCCGCGCTCTCGGACGACAAGGGCAAGGCCCCTACGCGGCTGGCGGTGTTCGCGGAACGCCCCCAGCACAAGCGCTGGGAGATGGCCTCCGTCGTCGATCTCGACAGCCCGGACCTGCCGGACATCGCACTCGACCACGACGGGTACGCCACGGCCGTTGCCGCCGACGGCAACAAGCACCTTGCCGCCGACGCGAACCTGCTGCGCACCGCGGTGCTCGACAATTTCGCCACCGGCGGCACGCGCACCGGGACGAAGGTCTTCACGCCGACCACGGCGAGTAAGCGGCAGATCGAGGTCCACGACAAGACCGGCACCCGCTACGGGGACCAGGGCACCACCGTCTTCGCCGGCACCGACAACCGCTACCAGGACGCCTACGCCCTCAAGACCGCCGACGGCGGCGCGCTGATCCTCTTCTCCCACATGCACACCCAGACCGACGCCGTCGCGCACTCGGGCCTGCAGATCAACCCCGGCAAGGAGGACCGGGCCTGGCTCCACGACGTGCCCCGCACCTCCATCACGTACACGTTCGTGTGCAACGACGCCGCCACGGTCCCCGCGAAGGCCGCCCCGTCCCGCCTGATCGGCTACACCTGCGCCCGCACCGACGCCTCCGGCCCCCCGGTCCCGTCCTGGTCGCAGGGCGCGTAGAGGCACCCACCCGCCATCTGATGGCCGCCGAACCCTTCCCCCTTGCTCGCCGCGGAGAACTCCCTGTCCACTCGCTCCTTCATCGCCCGCCCCACCGCCGGCACGGGGTACACCGGCATTCACGTCCAGCTCGACGGCGTGCCCAGCCACCACCTCCCCCTGCTCCTGGCCGCCTACCAGTACAGGTTCGGACGCGACATTGAGGCCATGTGCCGGCACCTCATCGACGACGTCGCCGTCGGCTGGGAGGAACTCGGCACCGATCTCCTCGACGATGCCCCGCCCGCACTCGTGGCCGCGCTGACCGGCGGCGAGCGCTGGCCCAGCCGATCCCTCGATCACCTGGTCACCCCGGACGGCTCTCCGCCGGTACGCATGTCGGTCACCGACGAGACCGCCGATGCGCAGGACATGGAGTGGGGGTACGTCCTGCACAAGGAGGGCGTCGAGGTAATCAGCCTCCTGCACGAGGACACCGGTCCGATCGTGAGCTGGTCCATCGATCCACGTACCGCCTTCAACGATCACCCGACCGCCTGGTCCTGCCTCGGCCCCGCACCATCGCGCGGCAGGCAGCTCAACAGCGCTCCTGGCGCAGCCCCGACGAAGGCGGGCACCCCACGCGTCTCCGCCCGCCGCTAGTTCCCCTAGTTCCCCTTCGTCCTTCCCGGAGCCTTCCCTGCCCCTGCACACCACTCCCTTGATCACCGTCGTCATCGCCAGCCGCCTGCGCGAAGACCGGCTGGCTTACCTGACCGCCATGCACGCGAGTTTGACCCGGCAGACGGTGCCGTGGGAGGCCGTGATTGCGCTCGATGGTGCTTCGCCCGACCGCCTGCCGGCCCCGCTCGCGCAGGACTCCCGCGTTCGCACGCTGGCGCTTCCCCGGCCGGTCGGCGCCGCCTGCGCCAGGAACCTGGCCCTCGGTCACGTACGCACCCCGTACACCAACTGGGCGGATGACGATGACGAGTTCACCGACGACGCGATGGCCCTACGGCTGAACACCCTGGAATCGACGGGGGTCGGCTGGTGCGCGGGCTGGAGCGAGGACCAGCACCCCGACGGCTCGACCACCCTATGGCGCTGCCCCACGCCGCCCGGCCGGCACGAGGCCGGCGACGTGTGGACGTACTGGAAGTCCCCGGCGGACACCATCCCCATCGGACCGACCACGATCCTCGCCCGCACCGACCTCGTGCGCGCCGCGCCGATGGGCGGCCTCGTCCAGGGCGAGGACTACTGCGCAGCCCTCGGCGTCACCGCGCTCGCCCCCGGGATCCTGCTGCCGGTCCCCGTGTACCGGTACCGCAAGTGGAACGGGCAGATGACAGCCCAGGTCGGATACGACCAGCTGGAGGCGGCGGCCCGCGAGCACGCTTGGGCGTACGGCCGCAGCCTGCGCTCCGTCCTGCGCGGTGGCGAGGACCTGGTCCATGGCTGAGGCGCAGATCATCCTGTCGCACAGCCGGGAGTCCGGGATCGTCGCCATCGCCTCGGGCGAGCAGTACCGCTGGGCGCACACCGCCCTCGCGGAGAGCGGCTTCCAGCGGGATGACGACGGCGTCTGGCACCTGCCCGCGGGCGGCACCAAGACCACCGTGGTCGACCTCATCGGGTGTGCGAAGCGGCACCGCACCAGCGTGCACACGAGCAGCCGCCGGTTCATCGGCGACGCCGCCAGCGACCTCGCGCGCCTCCTGCCCGGCCAGTGGCACGCCTCGGTCGAGATCTACTCGCACCCCGCCTGGCAGGAAGACCTGGTCCCCTGGATCTGGGACAGCGGCGAACTCGGCCGCGCCGTCCAGAGCGAGCGGATCCCCTACGCCGCGCTCCTCACCGACGCGGTGCAGGGCACCACGCTGCTGTTCATCGAACGTCCCGGCCGTCAACTCGACTACCTGGTCGGAGCCTTCTCGCCCGAGGGACTGGAGGGGGGCTACGGCGATCCCCACGCCCCGCGCAGCACCGTCCTGCCGCCGTTTGCCGGACGGGCTGCCCGGGTGCTCACCGGCCGGTACCTCCCCGCCTACGAGCAGGCCGTCCACGCCCGCCAGACGGCGGCCATCGCCGCTGTACTCGGGGACATCCGCTGCGAGCATGACACCTGGCAGGCCATGAACGCCTCCGGCCGCTACAGCGACGCCACCCCGCTGAGCGCCGCCGCTCTCGGCGCCGCGACGGAGTTGTTCCTCGACCATGCTTGGCGCCGTTTCCTGACCGTCGTCGACCACGCCCCGGCGCTGCTCGACCGGTGCCGACCCGCGAGCAGCCCGTGGCCCGATGACGCCGCGGCCCTCTCCCGTCTGGCCGAAGCCGTGATCGATGCCGAGGCCCTGGTCGACGAGATCGTCCACGGCGGCTTCGTGCCGGAGCAGGAGCGTCGAGCACGCGCGTGGCCGGCCATCGAGACCTGGCTCACCGACGGCGAAACGTTCTTGCGTCAGGCCCGCATCAGCGCACCCCACCGCCGCCCGGCCCTGCCCGTCGCCGCGCCGGCCCGCCCCCTCACCGCGGCCAGGCCCGCGCACCGAGGCCCCTGACCATTCCGCCCCACGCCCCGAGGAGAACCCCGCCCCCTTGCAACCCGGCACCCACTTCGCCTTCGGCGACCACGAGGAACACGGCTTCGTCGCTTCCTTCACCGCCTCTATGCCCGCGCACCTCGCCCACTGGTACCTGGAGCGCGAGCAGTTCGAGCCCGTCCCTGGAGAACCCGGCCTGTACCGGCTCAGCGAGCCCGAGCGCGACGGAGTCCGCCGCACCCGCCAAGCCGTCCACGACCTGCGCCACCACGGCTACACCGTGCAGGCCGACATCCGCCTCGACCCGTCCCTCTCGGCCGGCCCGGCACACCCCGCCCGGCCCCACGGACTTCAGGAGCGCCGCAGCCGTCTCGCCCAGGCCGCCGCCGGCCGGACGACGCAGCGCTCCGCACCGCCCACCACCTCCCCGCCGGCGGCCCGGCCGATCCCGCCGAAGCCCACCTACGCTCCGACCGTCCACCTGACGGCCGCGACCGGCGGGCGGTCCCGATGACACCCGCGAGCAGTCCGACCCCCGACGGCCCCTTGCCGACCGCTCCCGAACTGGCCAACGCAGCACGCGACTTCCGTTTGCGGATGGCGGTCATCGACCGCGAGACCGAGGCCGCGCTCGACATGACACGCGACCGCTACGGCCGTACCGTCCACGCGGGCGCCGCGGCAGCCACGCGAGCCCACCGCGACAAGGCCGCCGTGGAGGCGTACGCCGCCCACCTCGCCCCGCACGCCGAGGCGCTCCTCGATGCCGCCCGCCTGGTGCTCGACGAGCTGCCACCCGCCCGGCACCTGGCCGGATGGCGGGCCGTCCTGGACGGCCTGGCCGTCTCGGCCGCCGAGATCCGCCGGGCGCTCGACCGGCCAGCCGCCCCCGGTTCCCCGGCCGAACGCGCTCAGCACGCCGCCCTGTGGCCCCACCTCGCTGCCTGGGCGGACTACGGCTCCATCGCCAGCAACCTCGCCGACCAGCAGGGCGGCCAGCACCACAAGGCTCCGCTGACCGACGAGGAACAACAGCAGTGGACCAAGAAGGCCCAGGCCGCGCAAAGGCGCGGCGAGCTGGAACTGACCGAGTCGTGGTACGCCGCCGACGGGCAGCCGATCACCCTCGCCTATTTGGTCGAGGACGACGACTCGACGGTGGTCGCGCTGCGCGGCGACCCGGACGCACCGGGCTGGCAGGTTGTCGGGCACTACGCCAACGAGTACGAGGCGGGCAAGGTGCTGCCCGCCCCGGTTCCGCCCGGCGTGCTGCGCGCGGACGTCTCCCGGTTCAACCGCCCGGCACCGGCCCCGGAAGTGTCCCTGCAGGACCTCATCCGCGACGTCGTCGAAGGCCAGAGCGCCGGTGACGCCTCCAATGCGCTTTTCAGCGCTGTCCAGCGCGGCTATGACGCCGGCCCGATGGTCCGCCTCCAGGAACTCCTGGAGACCAGCGGCCAGTTCGCCAACGCTCTGGAGACCGTGCAGGGCCGCCAGATCGCCGCCCGCCTGGCAGCGCTGAGCCGGCAGATCGAGTTCCTCACCCGTGAAGTCGAAGAGGCGGCCGAGGACCTCGGCGCGACCGTCGCCGTCCTGCCCCCGCACCGCACCCCCGAGCTGCGCGCCCGTCCGCGCCCCGCCGTGGAGACCACACCGCCCACGCCGCCACCCCGCGCCAGCACCACCGCCCGACACCGCTAAGCCCATGTCCTGCATGGTCTTGACGAACACAAGCCCATGGAGCAGTACGCGATCAACCTCGCCCTCGCAAACTACGAGCATGATCGTGAGCTGTCTTGAGCGCCCACGGCCTGGGGGCGGCCATGCCGGCCGCCCCAGAGCAGCGGCTACTGCTGGCGCTTACTGACGTGTGACACGGCGGTCATGCCGGCGCCGTAGGTGAAGGCAAGGACGGCACCGCCAGAAGCGACGGCGGTGAGGGCAGGCTGCCCCAGAACAGCGGAGCCGATCCCCGCAACCAGCCCAGCGATGACGGATACCAGAGCAACGACGACAACGTGATACACGCGGTGGTCACAGGTAGAAGTGGTGGCAGACAAGTAGGGCCCTCCCATACTCCGTCGGAGCGCCGTCACCTGAATCAGGGCAGGGTGCATCCTGCGCTGGATTCATGTCACAGCGTCGCCGCCCAGCGGGCGTCGCGATAGGGAAGCGCCGGCCAGGCGCGCCTATCGCTCCTCGGATGGAGCGCCGTAGCGGTTGGCCATCATCACCGATGCACCATGCCTTTCAAGGATCTCGTCGACCACGTCCATAGTAGCCAACCCCACTGACATACAGACAAGTTGGTGACCGCTTCGGGGGAGCCCAAGCGCCGATCTGCAGCGACTCCCACTTACCTGGTCTTCACGCGTGAAGCCTCGTTGCAGGCACTGGTGGCCGTGCTCCTGGCCAAGCGTCCCGCCCGCCGCACCGCCCTCGCCGGACACCTCGCCAAGCAGCCGCTCGCCGACCCGGCGCTCCTTGGCACCGGCGCGGCCTTCGCTCTCACCGTCCTTCTCGCCGCGCGCCGACGTCTGGGCCCCGCGGGCAGCCGGGGCGCGGCTGGCACCGCCGCCTGCTCCGTGGCCGGCACAAGACGCCCTGATCAGGGCGCAACCCCCACCTTGCAACCCCTTTGAGGAGATCGAATTATGGCCGTGCGTACGCACTGGACCGTGGAGCACGCCTGCTCCCACCGCGTGGATCATGACCTGTCCAATCGCCCTGCCGACAAGCGGGCCGGCTTCGCGCGCTGGCTCGCGTCGAAGGACTGCACCGACTGCTGGAAGGCGGCGCGCGACGCTGACACCGGGTCCAAGGAGGAGTGGCTCGCGGCCAAGCGGGCCGAGGAGCAGGAGGCAGCCCTCGCGTGGGCGAAGCAGTTCGACATGCCGCAGTTGGAAGGCCCGGCCAAGGCCCTGGACTGGGGCGAACGCTCCCGCCACCAGCTGATGACATCCGCGCACACCGCGCTGGTCATCGAGGGCACGTGGGACGAGGCGGACTGGGCGGAGCTGGAGGAGAAGGCCCGCGCCATCACCCGTGCCGGATGGTGGATCGACCAGCGCGACGCCGAAGGCACTGACCTGCTCGAACTCCTCGACGCAGCCAGTGAGGCGGACCGCGGGACGGAGAACCCGTTCCACTGAAGGCTGGGCAACATAGCCGGATAACGCCGGTTAGCCAAACCGGCGTTCCTCCGGACTATTGATGCTCCCACCCCGCCAGCATCTGCGTGGAAGGAACTCATGTCCCAGCCCCCGCCCACCTCGGCGTTCGCACCGACGCCCGACCCGCTCACCCCCGACCGGGACATCACCCACGCCCACTTCCAGGCCGGTGACACCGTCGTCGTCCTGAAGGGGATGGCCAACGGAGAACTCTGGGGCGATGCGATGCGCGTGGTGGCCCCGTCCTGGCACACCCCGACCGACGAGGACGGCTGGCGGCTGCGCGATGCGACCGGCGGCGCCCAGTCCTACGTCACCGCCCACCCCCGCTACCTCGTGCACCTCTCACGCCGCTGCCCGGACTGCCTGATCTACCTACGGGCCATGGAGGATGCACTCCTTACGCGGTTCGCCGACCGCGACGAGCTGATCGACTGCGGCTGGTACACCACCACCGCACTGGGCCAGCTCGTGCACATCGCGGACGTCCGGGGCGGCCGATGACTTCCCCCATACACCGCCACGGCCGCACCGCCCTGGCCCGCGAGCGCTCCCTGCTCTGCGCAGTCCGCGACCTTCATCAGCATTGGCCGCTCACCCGAATGTCGGGCGGGGTCCTGTCATGATCCCTCGCCTGCACGCGCGGACCCACTCGCCGCGCGACCCGCTCGCCGAGGCACTCGGGCGGCCCCTTTCTGCGAACGAGGGCCGGACGGAGTACACCATCGTCGCCCACTGGCCGGGCCTGGACTACTACACCCCGGATGACGAGCAGAGAACCTGGACGTCGGTTCAGTGGGCCGAGCACCTCGAGGATCCCTACCTGGAGCATCCGTTCGCTGCCAGTGCGGACGACGACCGACGGGCGATCCTCCATCTCGACATCCGCCTCCACCCGGACGACCGGGAGCTGACCGGTCCCGAGTGGGCCGAAACCGCTCACCGGTTCGCGCGAGCCGCCGGTATCGAGATACCCGGCGCCGCGGAGCACGGCTGGCGGTGGATCGCCGTCCAGGCACAGCCCGGACGCCTGGACCTGATCGCCAACCTGATCCACCTCGACGGCACGTGGCGCACCCCGCCCGCAGACATCCTGCGGCGCCTTGCCGACGAGGCGCGCCGCATCGAACAGGACCTGAACCTGATCCCGGCCCGCACCGGTCCCACAGCTCGGCCCGCTGTCCGTACTGCGCCCACGGCATCCGCGCAGCTCGCGAGCGTCCTTGCGCAGCTCGCCGACGAGCAGGCCGGCCCGCTGGCCACGGTCCGCGGACTGATCGAGCACACCGCTCACCGCATCGCCCGCCAGCCCGGAGCCGCCGGCACCGAAGCGGCACACGGTCTGGAGCTGATCGCCCGCCGGCTCCACGCGATCCAGCAGGACCTGGACACCGCCGCGGCCCACCTGGTCCGCCGGTCCCGGATCGCCGCTGCACCGCCCGTAGCCCGGCACACCGCCCAGAGATCTCCGTAGGAGCAACGCTTCCTTGCCCCGCAACACCGACCGCTTCCTGGACATCCGCCGTGACCCGCACTCCGACGAACTCCTCGCACGCGGCGGCGACTCCGAGGCACACAGCATTCTCCAGCGCGCGGGGTTCATCGCGGTCGTCCGCCTCCACGAGATCTACCACCGCGTCCCCGCCGGCCTCACCGAGGACGACGAGTCCCGTCTCGCCACCGATGCCGTAGCGCGCCTGCGGGCTGCCGGGTACCACGTCGACTGCGACGAACCGTTCAACACCGACGCCCGCCCGGCCCGCTACCCCGCGCTCGGTACCTCGGTCTCCCACCTCGCCGAACGCCTGCGCGAAGCCACCGACACCGCTGGGGCAGCCGACATCCTCACTGAACTCACCGCGCCTCACGACGGCATCCTCGCCGGGTTGGAGGAAACCCTCGGCGCCCTGGCGGAGTTCTTCGACGGACTCGGCGACACGACCGACCCCTATACCGCTGGGCGGCTGCGCTACCTCGCCGACGAATACGTCCGCGTCATCCACTCTGACCTCGCGCACACCCGCGAACGGCTGGCCGACCGGCACGCCCCTCACCCCGGCCGCCGCCCCTGCGCCGAGCAGGTTCCCGACCACGAGCCCGAACGCTCCGCGGTGTGCGCCTGCCCACCCCCGCCGCGTGCACTGCCGGCCCCGGCACCGCCGCCCGTCGGTGCCACCCGCCTGCGCCGCTGAGCCCCTGCAACTGCCCAAGGACACCATGCACGACCACGACACCTCCGAGCACCTCGCCTCGTACGCCGACGTCCTCGCCGGTGAACTCCCCGACACCTGGACCAGCACGCACCTGACAGCCGACGCCAAAGACGACCTCGCCGAACTCTCCAATCGGATCTGGGACCTGGACCTGGTCGCCGCCTCCCTCGCCGAGCACCCGCTGACGCAGGCAGCCGTCCTCAGCCGCCCCGACGGCGCCCAGCTCGTCCTCCTGGACCGGCACGACGGACGCGACGGCTTCCTTCTCGCCGCCGTCGCCCCGCGCGCCCTGCCCGACGATGCGTACCGCGCTGTCCCCGAGCCCAACGGCGTCGCCCTGGCAGACGACCCGTTCCTGAGTGCCGAGCAGGTCGCCGGCGATCTGCTCGCCCGCTACGACAGTGCGCTCGCACAGGTCCGGCACAACGCCCTGGGTGGCATCCAGCCCTCCCAGCCGGACCGGATCGTCCTGACCTGGCAGCCGGACGGCAGCGTCGCCACCGCCCCCGCCGACGACCGGGCCAGCGCCATCCTCGTGGCCCACGGCTTTATCCGGGACCCGCAGAGCGGCATCTACTGCCTGGGTGGTGACGACACCCAGGTCCAGGCCCGCGCCCTGCGCGAGATCGGCCCGCGCCTCGACGCGCTCGGCATCGGCATCGCCCTCCAGCACCCCGCCGGACGGACCGCGCCCACCTCCGCCCTGGCATCCATGCCTCCGGTACCGGCCGGCACTCGAACCGCCAGGACCCGGTGAACCAGGCGGAGGCCGACCTCGGTATCCCGTCCTGCTCCTGACCGGTCCGTGCACGGCCTCCGCATCCGAGCGGCCGGTCCCGCCGCGCAGCGACCGGCACCGGTCGGCTCCCTATCGCGCCCCGCACTGGCCCGCCGTATCCCGTAAGCGCTGGGCGGCGCCGGAATCCCGCCGGGGCCGCCCAGCGCACCGCCCGACTCCCGGAGAAACCCGTAGCACCCCGCACACCCCCACCGATCAGCAACCGGCTCCAGCCCCGACTCGCCACGGCCCTCTTTCGGCGCTATCTGCGTGCGTGCATTCCGACCGGCCCCGACCACACCTCCCCTCTGGCCGGCGCCCGCCCGGAGGCCGTCCTCGCCGAGGCACAGCGCGTCGGGCAGCGCCACCACCACTGACCGTCCACCGACCCGGAGGAGCATGTCCCACCCCGCCCCCTATCCGGTGAGACTGGCCGACGAGATCACCCGCCAGCTCGGCCAGCTCGCCGACCACCTCTCGCAGCTTCCCCCGCCCCAGGCCGCGCAGGTCATCGCCCGCGTTCTCGACCCGGACGTCGGAGTCCTCGGCGGCGTCACTCACCTCGTCGCCACCGGAAGCGTGTTCGCCAAGGACCAGGCAGAGCGCGGCGCGCTCCCCGCGGAGGTGTGGCTCGCTCTGGGCCGTGCCTCGAACGAACTGCACGACATCACCCTCGACCTGGACGAACACAAGGACGCCCTGCAGCGCGTCGGCGCCCAGCCCGCCACCAGCGCGGCGAAGCGCCCAGTGCCCGCAGCGCTCGTGGTCCGGCGGCGCCGGTGAAGAAGAAGCAGTGGCAGGGCTGGGGGCCCGGCGAGCAGGCCGAGCAGCACTACCTCGTCCAGCCCCGTGCCCTGGCAGGCGGCGGCGACGTCCGACACGTCTCGGAGTTCCTGCGTGCCTCGGGCTGGCGGGACAAGTCCAAGACCGGCGGCCCCTTGTTCATGGAGAGCCCGGACCGGACCGTCCGCGTCGCCTACGACCCTTACGTCCTTCCCGGCGGCTGGACCATCCACGGCCGGGCAGACGGTGCCAGCGGCGAGTGGTCGGCGCACTTGGGCCGGCAGGCCCCGGTGGAGATCGTCGCCGGCCTGACCGACGCCCTCACCCGTCCCCGCTCCGCACACGCCCCCAACGTCTGGGCTCCGCTGCAGGAGCAGAACTGGCACACGCGTTTCGAGGGCGAACACTACGTGGCGACCAGCCCCGATGGCACCGCCTGGATGCAGTACCGCCAGAACCCCGACGGGGCGGCGATGTGGTGGAGCGGAGCGCAGGACAAGCAGGGCAACGGCTGGACGGCCAACTTCACGCCGAACACCCCGATGCACCTCGTGCAAGCCTTCTCCACCGAACTCGCCAGCCCCGACCCCGTGATGCGCCCGCGCGGACGCGTCCCGCACAGCGCGCAGATCCGCACCTGGTCGGTATCCGTCAAGCCCTCCCAGCTCAGCGCCTGGCAGCAGGCCCGCATCACGGCCGCCCGAGCCGCCACCTGGGCCCGCAACAGCGCCCGAAGCACCAGACCGCGCACCACCGCCCGCGCCCACGCCGCCGCTGGCGGCGCACGAACCCGCCGCTGACCACGACACCCACCACCCCGAGGAGCCCGATGCCCGCACTCACCCGGGACGCCATCCGCGCCGCGACCGACACCCTGTGCCGCCTCACCGAATACCTGCGCGAGAACCCCGACCCCCAGGAGGCGCTCGCTCTCGTCGAGCCCCTCCTCGACGAATACACCGGCCTGCCCATCCAGCTCGGCGACACCCTGCGCGCCCTCGCCCGCGCCGTACAGAGCCACCCGAACACACCGCGCAGCGAGAAGATCAGCGATCTGGTCACCGAGCTGCGTGCCGCAGCGTGGGTGCAGACCGACCAGTACATGCTCCACTACGTCCTGGACGAGCTGCGCAAGGAGATCGTCAGCGCCGCCTCGAGTGAGCCGGGGTGCGGCCGTTGCCGCTGAGCGAACGGCAGCTCGCCGGGTTCGCCCACAAGCACGCCTGGCGGATCCCCTTCGACACCAGCCCCCGCCACCTCGCCGGCCCCGGGGATGCCCGCCACGTCACCCACGGCCTGGCCGCCGCCGGATGGAGCGCCGTCTCCGACCCTTTGAGTGCCGAGATCGTCCTGGCGAGTCCCGACCGTCGCCACAGCCTCCAGTTCGACCCGCAGTCCGCCACCTCCGCATGGTGGCGGCTGCGGGCCGAGCCCACCGACACCGAGCCAGGCTGGTACGCCGAGTTCGGTGAACTCGTGCCCGCCGAGGTCCTCGCCGGCTTCACCGACGCCCTCATCGCCCCGCCGCCACAGCAGCAGGATCCGTGGCAGCCGGTGACCTCGGCTAACTGGCACCGCGACTCGGACGGTACAGCGCGCTCGCCGGACTCCATGTGCCACATCGAACTGCGCCCGTTGAGCGAATTCAGTGGCCGCTCGTCCTGGCACGTTGAGACCTGCGAGCCCGGCGACGGGCAGTTTTCCGGCCCGCGCATCTGGCACGCCTACTTCGACGAGGACGTCCCCGCCCACCTCGTCGGATCGTTCCTCACCGCGCTGGCCGACCGCAGCCCGCTCCAGCGCGGCATGTACGACCGCACCGGCCACTACAGCGCCGTGCAGGCACCCAGCCCGCTGCGCCCGCAGCAGGTGGTCGACGCCCACACCGCCCGTATCGAGTCGCTCCGCGCCCAGGCACGCTCCGCCCGCAGGCAGCAGACGAAACCCGCACCGACCCCGGCGCAGGCCCACACCGCCCAGACGGCCGCCCGCCCCTGAACCGACAGGACCCCTTTCCCATTTCCGCCGATCACCACGCACACCGCGACCTCCTCCGTCACCTCGACCATTACGTGAGCGACAGCAAGAAGATCCTCGACGCCTGGGACGCCTACTCCGACGAGCACACCGACCTCGACGGCTGGCCCTACGACGACCACGCCTACGGAAGGCGCGCGAGCCAGCGCGACGCCGACACCGCCGAGGCATTCGAGCCGCTCCGGTACGGCGCCCGTCACCTGCTGGCCACGGCCGAGACTCAACTGGCCCAGCTGCCGGAGACCAACGTGCAGAGCCGCTGGGTCTACCAGCTGGGCGTCCTGCGCGACGCCCTCGACCGACTCGACGAACTGCACGAGCAATGGCTGGTCACCCGCGACGCCCTCCCCGCCACCGCCAAACCCGGAACCCCGGACTTCGACGACGCACTCGCCGCACATCACGCCGAATCGTGGAGCTACCTCGACGACTGGGCCACCCACGGCAAGGCGCTCCGCGAGATCAACACGGCCGCCCGCAAAGCCCCTTCACCCCTGGCCCCCACACCGACACCGGCCCCGGCCACCGCGCCCGACCGGCGAGCTGCCGCACGGAAGTGAGCATGCCCCCGACCCCCGAGACCGTCGAGGTCGACTTCATCACGCCGCGCCACCTGGCCGGCGGCGGTGACCCCGCCTGGATCCCCGTCCCCCTGCACCGCGCCTGCGGCTGGAGCCACGGCAACGACCCCCTGATGCCCCGCGTCCTGCTGTCCAGCTTGTGCAGTCTTCCGCCCCGCGATCCGGACGTCGTCACCCGCCGCACGACGGACGTCCTCGCCGTGCACGTCGCCACCGCCCTGGAAGAACGCGTCCACGCCCTCACGGCGCCGCACCGTCCCGCCGAGCACTCCAGGCCCGCCGCGCCAGCCGCCGGCCGGGAACAGCCGCAGCCGCTGAATGCCCCGCCCCCGCCCGGAAGGCACGTAACTCTTTGCCCCCCACCTCCTCCAACAGTTCCACCGACGGGTACGACATCGTCCTGCGCCTCCTGATCGGCGTCGCAGCCCTCGTCGTCCCCCTGTCCCACCTCGCCTGGCTGTCCGGCAACATCACCGCCTACCTCACCGGAGGCGGCTGGGCGCCGTACCAGCCGACCACCGCCCTGCTCCACCCCGAGCGCCTCTGGCCCCACGCGGGAGAAACGCCCCTGCTGATCGGGGCACGCATCGTTCCCGTTCTCCTCCTCCTGGCCCTCGGGACAGCGGCGGGCATTTTGTGGGCCCGGCACAAGAACCGCAGCGGCAGCCGGAAGAAGAAGATCACCGGCATGGCCAAGGCCCGTGACATCGAACCGATGATGGCCAAGGCGATCACCGACAAGGCCCGCTCCCTGCGCCCGAGCCTGAAGGACGCCAAGCACATCGAGGCCCGCGACACCGGCATCCTCCTCGGCAACCTGCAGGGCACCAAGCACGAGGTCCGCATGGGCTACGAGGACGTGGCCGTCGCCATCATGGCGCCCCGCTCGGGCAAGACCACCTCGCTCGCGATCCCCTCCATCCTCGCCGCGCCCGGCCCGGTCCTGCTGACCTCGAACAAGGCCGCCGGCGATGCGTTCACCACCACCTACGACGCCCGCGCGCGCGTCGGGCAGGTGTGGTCGATGGACCCGCAGCAGATCGCGCACGCCGCACGCGGGATGTGGTGGAACCCCTTGGCGGACGCCAAAACCCTCGACGGCGCCGGGCGGCTGGCCGGCCACTTCCTCGCCGCCTCCGTAGACGCCAGCCAGCAGGGCGACTTCTGGTCCAAGGCCGGATCCAACATCCTCGCCCAGCTCTTCCTTGCCGCGGCCCTGGACGAGCGGCCGATCACCGACGTCATGCAGTGGCTGGCCTTTCCCGCCGACCGCACCCCGCTCGACATCCTCCGGGACCACGGATTCACCGCCGTCGCCGCCCAACTCAAGGGCACCGTGGAAGGACCGCCGGAAACCAGGGACGGCATCTACGAGACCGCCCGCCAGTACGCCGCCGCGCTGCTCAACAGCGAGATCGCCGCCTGGGTCACCCCGCAGAAGAACGTCCCCGAGTTCAGGCCGTCCGAGTTCGTCACCTCCACCGACACCCTCTTCCTGCTCAGCAAGGACGGCGGAGGCGGAGCCTCGGCGCTGATCGCCGCGTGCGCCGACTCGGTGATGCGGGCCGCGACCGCCCAGGCCGAACGCGCCGGCGGACGCCTCGACCCGCCCATGCTCGCGATCCTCGACGAGGCCGCCAACGTGTGCAAGATCTCCGATCTGCCGGACCTGTACTCGCACCTCGGGTCGCGCGGGATCATCCCGATCACGATCCTGCAGTCCTACCGCCAGGGCCAGAAGGTCTGGGGGGACGCCGGCATGGACGCCATGTGGTCCGCCTCGACCGTCAAGGTCATCGGCTCCGGTATCGACGACCCGGACTTCGCGGACAAGCTGTCCCGCCTGATCGGCGACCACGACGTCGAAACCACCTCGACCTCACACTCCGAGTCCGGCAAGTCGACCTCGGTGTCGATGCGACAGCAGCGGATCCTGCCCGCCGACGCGATCCGCGCCCTGCCCAAGGGCACGGCGCTCTGCTTCGCCACTGGTATGCGGCCCGCCATGCTCGACCTACGCCCCTGGTACCAGGAGCCCGGCGCGGCAGAACTGTCCACGGCCTCCGACCGCGCGTCAAAGGCAATCACCGCCCGGGCCATCGCGAAGCACGCACCGACGCAGTCCGACTTCGGATCGGCAGCATGAGCAGGACACGCCTAGACGAAGCCAACGACGTGCAGACGGGCGTCGAGGACAGATGTTCGCCCGGGGACGGCCTCGTCACTTGCCGCGGGGATGCGGATGCGTCGAAACGGAACAAGGTCGGGGCTGGCCACGTGATACTCGACCTCTTCGCGGGGCCGGGCGGCTGGAGCCGAGCGCTGGGTGTCCTCGGAATGCGCGACGTCGGCCTTGAGTGGGACGAGTGGGCCTGCAAAACGCGCGCGGCCGCAGGTCAGTTGACGATTCGGGCCGATGTGGCGACGTATCCGACGGGGCCCTTTATCGGCCGAACGAGTGGGCTGATTGCTTCCCCTCCGTGCCAGGCGTGGAGTATGGCTGGCAAGCGCCTCGGCCTGGTGGACCAGCCACTGGTGCACACGGCGGTCGAGGACTTGGCCACCGGGCGGGACACCCGCGAACGCCTCCTCGCCGCGTGCCGTGACGAACGGTCGCTGCTGGCGGCTGAGCCGATGCGCTACCTCCAGGCTCTGAACACGGTCGGCGAGCCTGAGTGGGTCGCTATGGAGGAGGTGCCGGACGTCCTGCCGCTGTGGAAGCAGTACGCGGCCGTCCTACGCGGATGGGGCTTCTCGGTCTGGTGCGGGATCCTCAACGCTGCCGACTTCGGAGTTCCGCAGACGAGAAGGCGGGCGATCCTTCTCGCCTCCCGGGTCCGTACGGCACAGCCTCCCACGCCGACGCACTCCCAGGTCGAGGAGCCGGAATCCCTGTTCGGTCCTGGCCGCGCCCGCTGGGTCAGCATGGCCGAGGCCCTGGGATGGGGCGCGACCGACCGGCCCGTCCCGACCGTCTGCGCTGGCGGCGGGCCGGGCGGCGGTCCCGAACCATTCCCTTCCGGCTCGCGAAAGACGCTGTCCGACGCCCGAGAGCGCGGCACCTGGGTGCCCCAGGCGGACGGAGTGGTCCTGCAGTCCCGCCGCGAAGGAGCCGGTTGGGCTGCCAGGCACGGCACCCGCGAAAACCGCTCCGCCACCGCCCCTGCGCCGACCTTCACCGCCGAAGCACACCGATGGTCCTGGTCCCTACGCAGCAACAACCAGGCCAACGCCACCGTCCGCCCGCTGTCCGAGCCGGCAGGCACGCTGTTCTTCGGGCACCGGGCGAACGAGTGCACCTGGGTCGCCCAACCGGTGTCGGCTCCGGCCAGTGACACGGTTGCGCCAGCGGTGCCGGAGCCGATCCGGATCACCGCGCGCGAGGCTGGCCTCCTGCAGACCTTCCCCGCCGACTACCCCTGGCAGGGCAACAAGAGCCAGCAGTTCTCTCAGATCGGCAACGCCGTCCCGCCTCGGCTGGCCGCCCACCTCCTCGCCCCGCACCTGAACGTCCACCTCAGCCTCGATGATTTCACCTTGGCCGCCTGATGCCCCGCTACCCCACCTCCGAGGAACTCGACGACCACGAGGACGTGTCCGACACCCGTCCGCCCCAGCCGGCGTACTTCGCCGAGCAGGCCCTCCTCGGCGCCCTCCTTCTCGAGCCTCAGCGTCTCGCCGACGTCACCGGGATCGACGGCAGCTCCTTCTCCGAGTACGCCCATGGCGTCCTGTTCGCCGCAATCCGCAACCGGCCAGCCCCCGACCCGGTCCAGCACACGCTGGACACCAGTTGGCTGAACGCGGTACTCACTGCCGCGCGCGAACACGCACGTGGACTGACAGCCTCCTACTTGCACACGCTGATCCAGGTTTGTCCCTGGCCCCGCCACGCGTCCACATATGCGCGGATGATCGAGACCGATCACGCCCGTCGCACCTTGCGCGCCCACGCCATGCGCCTCGTGCAGACCGCGAGGGACGACACGCTCCCGCACCCGGTGCCCGCCACCCTCGCCGCAGCCGACGCCCTGGCCGACGCCGTGGACGAAATCGCCGCGCGGTTCCCACCGCCCTCCGGCCCCCTACAACGCATCCCCGCATCCGTGCCCATCGGCGCCCCACACAACACCGGGGAGGCGGACGACGAGGAGTGGCTGCTGCTCGCGACCGCGACGGCACATCCTGCTGATGTCGAGCAGATGCGGTGGCTGGCCGCCGACGACTTTTCGCAGCCCTTGCAGGCCGGCCTGTGGCAGAGCCTGACCGCTCTGGCCTACCGACGAGCCCCCGTCGACCCGATCACGGTCCTGTGGGAGGCCCAGCAGCGCGGTCTCCTCAAACCAGATGTCGAGCCGACCAAACTGCTCAACCTCCTGGCATCACCGGCCGGTTCCCCGCAGCACTGGGGTGAGCTGATCGTCCAGCGATCCCTCCTCACGACCGCGCAACAAGTGGGCAGTCATCTGCAGGCATTGACCGACGACCCGACAACCACCCCGTATCAGTTCATCATCGGCGGTCGCCGCGCGCTCGCGCGTCTATCCTCCGTGCGCACCCGTTGGCACCAGGCCACCTCACAAGCGCCAACAATCAACCGCCCACGCGACAGGACGACATCACCACCCCGAGCCAGCCCACCGCGGACAACTGCTCCGCCGGCCACTCGCATCTCCCGCTGAGCCCCAACCCGAACTGAGCAACGCCTGAAGGGTCAGCCACCGGCAGAAGCACCTGGCATTAACTCCACCGCGAGCACCAGCGGATCGCCGAGCACCCCTGGCCTTTCCACTGAGGACCGGTTGGTGGGCGACGAGCCCGCTGACGAAGCCCGAAGGGCCAACTCCTCGCAAGCAGTAGCCGCAACTAGATCTCAGACAACCCAGGAGGAACTCATTGCCTTGCCGGGGACCCTGCAAGGACGGGCCCCGGCATCTCCAAGACGGAACTAGCTCCTCAACCCGCGCATGACCATCGGCGACGCCCTCGCCGAGCGCCGCCCAACTGGACTGCCGAGTTACGCCGTTCCAGCCGCTCCCCCGGCATCCTCACTCTCGTCGACCTCATCGTGCTCGGAGTCCACATCCTCGACCTGGACCACCGGATCAGTGCTGGAGTCAGACAGCTCCAGGCCGAGCCAGCCCCTGAGCCGTGTGTAGGCCAGCCGTAGGAGGACATCTGCACGCTGATCCATGAACGTCGGATTCCACTCGTCCTCCCGCTGCCCCAGTGCTCGCAAGTGTGGGAGGTAACGCTGCATGGCCACTAGATCTTCAGTCGTCTGCGCGAAAGTCAAGCCAGAACTGTTGAGGATCGACTTGGCCTCGTCGGCCGTCTTGGCACCGAGTGCCGCATACAGGACTTTCTTTTCGGTCCAAGGCCGCGAGCTAAGGGACGTGTTAGCGGCGCCCGGTGCCAGGACCAGATTACCCAGCTTGTGGACGGTCTCTTTCTCGCTGTAGAACTCCTGATCCCACCCACTCGTGGCCTGCTGCGGCGCGATGTGTTCGATCGTGAGGTGTGTCTCGTCCTCCCAACCATCTGCAGTGAAGCACGAGGCGAGCCCCGCCTTGCCTTGGACGATCAGCCCCGGATTCTCTGGATCTTCAATTGTGTCGTGATATGCAGCCAGGAGAAGAAAACGCGTCAGCGGGCGGCTAATTGAGTAGAGCGGCAACGCTGAAGCATCTGCCAGGAAGGAAGCCAAGTTTGGGATGGCGCCGTGCTTCGGGTGCGTCAAACGCGCCGCAAGCTCCTTCTTCAGCAGCTCAGCGTCAACGGTCGGATCAGGCTTGGATGCATCGGGAAATTCCCACTGCCGAGCGAGCGGTCCCATCCCCGTGAGCGAGTCTCCGGCCATGACCGCCCGATACTGGCTATCGATGTTGCCCGTGCCGCGACGCGTTGCTCGCCAGAAGACCGTGAAGGCAGTGATTGCCTTGATCGCCTTCTCGAACTCGGCGATGCGCTTGGTCTTCACTTCCCCTTCGTCCGCGTGGACAGCCTCGGAGTAGAAGCGCACGAGCGGCGCGATAGCAATGGTGTGATTGAGCGCGTTAAGGAAGCCCAGACACAACTTCACGGTGTCCGTCATGACGGTCGCTTCTAGCCCGGGTAGCGTGCGAGAAGTGTTGGGCAGAGGCTCCCAAGTGTTCCCGATAAAGGCCGCCGTGTCGCTTAGGTGGCGCAGGTACGCGCTCCGGTCATCGGCGGAGTCCTTGTGGCGTTCAAAAGTATCGCGCATATAGACCCGCTGATCCGGGAGACGCTTGGAGAGCTTCTTACCGGTCTCTGCCAACGCGAAAGTGACGAGCAGGTCTCGTGTTGCGTTCTGAAGCTTATCTCCGACGTCGAAACGGTCGAGGTAGCCCTGAACCGCCTTCATGTACGCATATGCGTCCGATCCCTGATAGTCCTCGATCTTCGTTGCCATGACCACCCGAGGGAGGAAGGTCTCGAAGGCGGTTAGAGGCTCGCCCGTGGTGTTCAACGACTCGAAGATCGTGAAGGCGTAGTCCTCGTCCTTGCCTTGCACGACAGTCAGAGCGATGCGGTTCAAGCTATAGGCAGCAAACATGACGAGTCGCATCAGCTCAGCCTCGGGCTCGTCCTGCAACTGCCCCATCCAATTGCAGAATTCAGGGTCGAGTTCGTGGTTGAAGAGCGCGCGCTGGAACTCGATGTTGGTAGCAAGGGTCGCTAGCGGCGGTAGATCCTCCAGCTCCTCGATAGGCTTTCGCTGCACTAGCTTGGTCAACGCCGTACGGATCTCGTTGAACCTCTTGATGAGGTCGCCTTCGCCTTCGCCCGCATTCGGTCGCGGCTTCGGCCTGAAGTCCGTGGGCTTAGAAGTCGGCTTCTCATCGTCGGCTAGCACCGAGTAGCTGTAGATAAGGTTGGCGATCGGCGACTCGTACAGCTTGAGCTTATCGGTCTTTGCCCACTGATCCACGAAGGCTCGAATGAGACGCGGGTAGATCGGCGTACTTCCGAAGTTCTTTCGCTCGTAGAACGACGCCCCAAGCATCTGCAGGATGTTGATCGTTTCCGAGTAGAGCTGAATCCGAGCACTGTCGGTCGGATCCGGCTCGTTGCCCTTGAAGACCTTCCATGCACGCTGACGAATGAGGTTGTGCAGGCCGACAAGCAGGATAAGAAGGCTCGACAAACGCTGCTGCCCATCGATCACGGTAAGGACCTTGGACGGGACCTCGGGCTTGACGATTGGCTTCACCGTGACGTGGTTGACGTCATGAATGGTGATGACGGTCCCCAAGAAGGTAAAGCTGTCCGGCGCCTCACCTAGATTCTTGAGGCCATGCAGGGTGTCGTCGAGCAATTTCTCGACTTTGTCTTTGCCCCAGCCGTACGGACGCTGGTAGGGCGGGAGGTAGAGGCCCAGGCCATTGTCAGACAGCAGCTCGCGGACACTCTTGCTCTGCGCCTCGAATATTTCCTTGGCCTGCGTAGGCATGCGTAGTCCCTTTTTCGTTCAGCAGGTTCGGGTCAGATCAGATGCGGCATGGCCTTGGAAGGGACCTGCGACCTGCATTTCGGATCATTTGGCTGATGTCGCAAAGCGCAATGACAGCACCGAGGAAACAGATCGAGACCTCGAGCGCGGCAAGCCATTCAATTCCGTGTGCGACGCCAACGAGAGGGCGCCTGATCTCGGGCAGCTCCAGCTGTATGCACGCTGACACGAAGGATGGAATCCCTGACTGGGCTCACTGAGGAACTGAGAAGATGACATCCGTGCCGCAACAAAAACCCACGAATTTCCATATACCCGGTTTCACTCCGTCACTCTTCCGTGCCTGTGGGTGAGCCATCACTCATGGTGGCATATGAGTGGTCGGCAGAGGTAGCAGGCGCGGCACACGCGCCCGGCATGCCTCATATGTGACGTTACGTCATCTCACTGCACGGAAGCTCAACTTGTGAGGGGTGAGTGTGGGCTGCGTTCCTCCGGAGGTCTGGGACAGAGCCCGGGCGAAATCACAACCCCAAGAGGGACCAGCTCGATTGGAAGTCGGGAAAGCAACAGCGGCCCCAGCTCGTGCTGCTGGGGCCGCTGTGTGTGGTTGCGCGTCAGAGGTGGCAGACGGAGCAGCCGGCCTCGTCGTCGTCGGAGTCGAGCGCGTCGGAGAGTACCTCCAGGAGGGGCCTGTTGGGCTTGATGCGCTTGGCCGCGCGCTCCAGAGCCGCCCGATGCTTGGCCTCGATCTCTTCCTTGCGCTCTATGAGCTCCGGCAGCGACTCGCCCTGTGACCAGGTGTAGTTGCGGCCCTTCATGGCGGTGTGCCGGTAGCGGACCTTCTCTTCGTACTCGACGGCGCGGTCGAAGAGGTCGGGGTGACGCTCCTTGAGGCCGACCCACTCGTGCTTGCGCTGGAAGAAGCAGAAGTAGCAGCCGGAGCGCGTGCGCCACTCGTAGTAGCCGGGCAGGCCGATGCCGGCCTCTTCGAGGATCCGCATCACGCCGTCCTTGTCGATGCCATCCTCTCGGAAGGGGAAGACGGCCTCGATGTTCGGCTTGGTGCTGACGTAGCCCAGGCGGTTCTCGTCGGCGCGGATGGCGACATAGGAAATGACCTTGTCGTCACCGACCCAGTCCTCCAGAGGCTTGATCTTGAGATTCTTGGTGCACCAGCGCATCTGCGGGCTGGGCAGGGTGCCCTGGTAGACCTCCATCCAGTGGTCGAAGTCGCGGTCGGCGTTAAGTCGCACGATCGACTTGCCCAGGGCGGCCTCAAGCCGGTTCAGGTACTCGTAGGTTTCCGGCAGCTCGGCGCCGGTGTCGCAGAAGAAGTACTCCATCTCCGGAACTCGGTCGCGCATGTAGACGGCGAGCGCGGACGAGTCCTTGCCACCGGAGATGCCGAGCACGTGCCGGACCTTCTTGGTGTCGGCTTCGTCGGTCATCCCTGTGCCTTCCTTTCACTCGCCGCTGTCGCGGCTTCGGTCACGCGCTGGGCGAGGGCAGCGAGCAGGATCCGTGCCCCGTCCGGCCCGAGAGCCTTCTCCGCCCGCTTCAGGACGTCCGCAGCGAGCGTGTCGGCCTCGCCGCGTGCCTGCTCGGGTACGTAGATCAGCGTGCGCTGCTCCACGCCGGCGCTGTCGGTCAAGGTCAACAACTGGGCGTCGAGTTTCTCTTCCCGGCTCCGGACTTCGCGTCCGGCGTGGTGCAGATGTCCGACGCGGTCAAGAGCTGCGGCCATCGCCCGGGCCTTCTGAGGGAAGACCTTGGCTTCGTGATCATCCCAGTCTCCGAGGGCGGAGTTGGTCAGACGCACGACGATGGGTTCCAGCCAGTCGTCGTCTTCGAGGCTGTCACTGAGGACGAAGTCGACGAAGCCCCGCAGTTCTGGTGTCAGCACGGCGTCTGCGAAGCCACGCAACCGGGCCGCCAGCTGAGTACGCAGCTTGGGCAGTTCGGCCGGCAGGCGGAACTCCTTGGCAAGGACGCGGACGACCTCTGCGCGGAGCCTATTTTCGATGGCGACGAGTTCGTCGGCTGCCGCGGTGAGGCGTTCGACGTAGGTGTTCGCCGCCTCCGCGTTGGCCCGCGTGCGTGCCGGAACCTCGGGCAGCCCAAGGGCCTTGGGCAGCGCATGGAAGACCAGCTCGTCGGGGTCCACCGCCTTGGCGATGGCGGCGCGCACGGCGCGGGCATCGGCGGAGATGTTCTTGGTGGTACGGGCGTACTTGTTGAGGTCGGCCACCCGCGTGATCAGCGCACTGGCGACGGCGAGGAGGTCGGGGTTGCGTAGAGCCTTGGAGCGTGGTGCTTCCACGCCGAGAGAAACCATCAGCTTCTTGATGATGCTGCCCCGCTGGCCGTCTCCGGCTGGCGTGTACTTCACCGAGAAGCGTCCTGGGCCCTTCACGAGGCGCTCGACGGCGTCAATGGTCAGCCGGGGGAGGTAGGTGCCTTCCTCGAACAGCGCGACGTCGTGCCGGCGGATGATCAGGGCCGGAACCAGGAAGACCGGGACCACGCCGGCCTTGAGCCCGAAGGGGGGGCTCATCAGGACACGGATGACCTCTTCCATGCTGACCCGCTCGGTGGCCCCGGTCATTACCTCGTTGAGGGCATTCCAGGCGGACTGGGCGTGCTCGTGGCCCTCACCGGGTGGGGAGAAGCCGTACGGGAGCAGGCTTTCGTGCTGGCTCTCGGCCTGCGCCTCCCCGTTCTCGCGATGCAGGCCGAGGTAGGCCAGAACACCGTGGTAGATGGCTCGTTCGGCTTTGTACCCGGTGAGGCCGAGGTTTTCCTTGCCCGAGGCAGAGAGCATGGCCGTTAGCAGTATGCCGCGGGCCTGGGCGGCCTGGCTCGTCAGGACGTGCCGACCGAGCATCTCGTTGCGGATATGCGGGGTGTGCGGGTACACCGATTCGCAGGCGAGGGAGACCAGGCCGCTCAGACTCCGGGCCGTCAGGCCGGATGCGGCGGGTTCTTCGCCAGGGGCGATCCCGGTGTGCCACAGGCTCCAGGACGCTTGGGAGGAGGGCGGGTAGAAGGCGTCCTGCAGCAGCTCCAGCAGTTCGGCCTCGGCTTGCACGAGGCGCTCCATGACTTCTCGTCGGGCGACGTGGTCGATGTCCTGCTGGTTGCTGAGTTCCTTCAACGCGACGAGGTAGGTGGCCGTGGTCAGCACCACGTCGGAGTCGGCGGTAGTGCCGACGAGAACCGGCAGGGGCGAGTGCACGGTGGGCCGGTCGGCATCGGTACCGAGGTGGAAGACGACGAGGCCGTCGGCGGGCTCCCTCAGCTCGTCCGGGGCAGCGACGGTCTTGGTCTCCGGGCCACTGACCGCGGTGTAGAACACGCGCATCATGCCGGTGATCTGGCTGTGGCGGCTGGCCACGAAAGCCTGGGGAATGAGGTTACCGAGCCGGTCGATGACCGCAGCGTCGTCGAAGTGGCTAATGATGTCCTTCAGCCGACCGTCGATGTCGACGTCGGTTCCTTGCCAGACGCGGTATTCGCCGCTGAACTCGCGGTAAACCACGAAGCCCCGACGTACGAGGTCGGCAAGCCGCTCTTCGAGTGCCGAGAAGGCGGCGGGGTCAGCGACCTCGGTGGGGTCGTGGAGGGCGAAGTGGATCATCGGCGCGGTGGCGCTGAGGGCCCCATCGGAGTCGATCAGGTTGAGGACGCCAATGGTCTTCAGTACGTCCTGGTCGGCATCCGGGAGGCCGTTGGCGTCCCGGATTCGTGAATCGACCTCGATCCACCGGCTTGCGTTGGCGGAAGCAAGCAGGGTCGTGCGCCCGGAGTTGAGGAAGTAGTCGTACAGCTGCGGCAGCCGCACCGTGCTGGCGTGCTCTGCGTTCTGGTCGCTGTGCTGGGCCAGCGAGTGGCGGACCGTGTTGGGCTCCCCGCTGTTGAGGAAGCCCGACAGGCTGCGGTCGTGCTGGCCGATCTGGGCGGCAAGGATCGGCGCAGCCAGGGCCGTGATGGGGTGCAGCGGGTAGAGGTCGGCAAAGTGGTCGGAGCCGAGTTCGGCGAGAACGCCGAGACCGTGCTGGGTCCAGAGATCTGCGGATGCCTCGGCGGAGGCGTTGATCAGAGCCTGCCCCGCAGAGTCGACGGCCGAGCGGTCGAGGCGGCGGCGCAGCAGGTGCAGGGAGTCGCCGTGGTGGGGAACGAAGGTGATGTCTTCGAAGCGTCCCTGAATCTTGGCCCATTCGCGGGTCTTGAGTTCGCTGGACCGTGAGGCGTAGTCCATGAACGACAGGTGCTGCAAGGTCATCAGGTAGACGGGCAGCCCGTTGGGGCCGGCCGCCCTCTCCGCGAGTTCCTGCAGTAGGAACAGGTCGTGCTGGGCGTCGGCGAACTCGTTGTGGCTGGCAAGGTGTTCCAGCGTCTTACCGAACTCGTCGATGACGATGAGAAGAGGCTGCTGTCCGTCCGCCGTCAGAGCCGTGACGGCGCCGAGAATCTCCTTGGACCCGGCCCGGTCCGGGTCGGCGCACGCCTCTAGGGCGGTGGAGATGGCCTTCGGGACGCGCTTGCCCCAGCGTCGCGCCGCCGCTGTGTGCAGGGCGCGGGAGAGGGTGGCGACGACGGATTCGCGGCGCGCGGTGGCCACGCCGCCGAGGAATCCCTCGGGGGCGATGGCATCGCGGGCTGCGGCAAGGCGCTGAGCGAGGGCGGGGCTGGCTTCTTCGAGGATGCGCTCGGCCTCGCTGCGGCGCTTGGCATCCCGCCCCAGCAGTGCGTCGATGATGTTGGACAGGGTGGACTTGCCGGAGCCATAGGGGCCGGTGAACGACCAGGCTCGGGCGCGGCGCTGATCGGCCAGTGCACTCGCGATGCGTTCCAGGACGTCCACGGCCCGGGCGCCGACGTAGGGATCGTGCAGCGCGTCCTCGACGTCGCGCTCGAGGTTGGTCGAGCGCATCTGGGAGCCGACGAGTTCGATGCCGGCGGGGAACTGCGGAGCGGAGCTCGACGGGCTACTCGGGGTCCGCGTGGAGGTTGCGGTGGTCACGCGGTCTCCTTAGCAAAGAGTGTGTCGGTGGTGTCGTCCGTGTCTGTGGCGTCCGTGGGCTTCGTGGCGAGTTCCTTCTGCTCGGCCTCGGCGAGCTTGGGGAACGTGGCGGCCCACTCCTCGCGGGTGGGGAAGCCGGGACGGCGGGTGACGAAGTCGTATTGCTCGTCGAGCACTTCCCACGCCAGATCGAAGGGGTCTGCCGAGAAAGCGAGGCTGCGCTGTCCCACGGCCTCGGTCAGGTCGAGCTGCGGGTGATCCGCAGCGACCTTCTGCAGCGCCGTGACGATCTCGTTCTCCCGGACGCGGAAGGCACGCCCCGGGGAGCCCGGCTCGTTGGCGAGCCGGGCAACAGAGATCGAGTTGGCCTGACGGGAGAACTTGGCGGCGTAGTCGAGGCAGGCATAGGCCAGGACCCGGGCAGGCAACGAGGTGCGGTGCCCGCTGGTGAACTGCCACTCGGCATTTCCGCGCGTCCCGACAAAGGTCAGCAGGTCAAGGTCGCGGAACGGGCATGCGAGCAGGTCCTCGTAACTGCCCGGCGAACCCGCCTTCTCCGGGGCGCTGCGCGCGTACATCTTGGTGAGGCACTCGATGTCCTTGACGATCGACGCCTCCTCCGGGCTCTTGTCGTAGGAGAAATTCACATGCCGGGTAACCACCTGCGTCATGTCCGCGACCGTGAACCGGGAGAACGGCGCGAGATGGAAGGCCGTGTACCAGGCCGGCGCGTGGCTCTTCGCCCCGGGGCGGGACGAGACCAACCACCAGTGCAGCAGCCACAGGCTGCCGTTCTCCTCCAGATACGGGTCCGCTCCTCCGTCCTCGTCGAGGAGCCAGCGGGCCTCCCAGGTGGGGTAGGAGAACTTGGCCTGTGTGCCCTTCGTCGGATTGCACTCACGAGTCAGCTTGAACGCGCGCGACCAGTAGCGCATGGCGTTGACCATGTTCTTGCCCACGCCGAACCGCACCGGGGCATCAGCCGCGAGGAACGCACCCTGATCGCGTTTGACCTGCATGTATGCCTTGTGCAGCCAGCCGAAGCGGGGCGCGAACGTTTCGTGTCGCGCGAAGGAATAAAGGGCGGCTTCCCCAAGCCGGCTGTCTGACATCCGGGGCCTCTCTGTGTCCAATGCGATCGTTCTAACGAGGTTGGTAATCGGGGTAACGGTCAGCGGGGACCGTCGGCTTCGGCCAGCGCGGCCCGAACCTGCGTCACAGCGCGTGTGATGGCCCGCGCGGCGTGATCGATCTCGGCATCTGTGGTGGCGTAGCCCAGCGAGAAGCGGATCGTGCTGTCGGCATCCGCGCGGGACAGCCCCATCGCCAGGAGCACGTGGCTCGGCGTCGGAGCGCCGGACGCGCACGCGCTGCCCTCCGAGGCAGCGACGTCGGGCATGGCCGCCAGGACAGCGTCCGCAGGCACCCCAGGAAAAGTAATACTCGTCACACCCGGCAGACGCTGATCGCGCCGGCCGTTGATACGGCAATCGGGCAGGGCGCGGGTGACCAGGTATTCGAGGCGGTCACGCAGGGCTGTGACCCGCTCGGCCTCCTCACCGAGGCCGCGCGCCGCGGCCTCGGCCGCTGCTCCCATGCCGATGATCCCTGCCACGTTCAGGGTGCCCGCGCGCCAGCCCCGCTCCTGTCCGCCGCCCACAAGGAGCGGCCGGTGCGGGAGCGGGGACCCACGGCGCACATACAGGGCACCGACTCCCTGCGGTCCGCCGAACTTGTGGGCCGACAGTGACAAAAGGTCGACGTCGAGCTCAGCGACGTCCACGGGGAGGCGACCAACGAACTGTGTGGCGTCCGTGTGGACGAGCGCGCCGGCTTCACGGGCTGCCTTGGCCGCGACGCGGAGATCGGTGAGGACGCCGGTCTCATTGTTCGCCGCCATCAGGGAAACCACTCCCCCAGAATGCGCAGCGAAGACCTGATCGAGGGCGCCGAGATCCACCAGGCCGTCGCCGTCGACCGGCAGAAGTACAAGATCGTCGGGGCTCCCGGCGGTGACCGCGCGGGCCGTCTCAAGGACAGCCGGATGCTCAACGGGGCTTGTGACCAAGGGGTTTCCGGCACGGAACGCGGCCCGGAGGGCGAGATTGTTCGCCTCTGTCGCCCCGGAGGTAAAGATGATCTCGCCGGGCGAGCAGCCGAGAAGATCGGCTAGCTGCCGACGGGCGACGTCGACCCGATGAGCCGCCTGCCGCCCCGGTTGGTGCATGCTTGAGGCGTTGCCGACCGATTGCATGGCCTCGACGACGGCCGCGAGAGCCTCAGGCCGGATCGGAGCGGTGGCGTTGTAGTCAAAATAGGACATACCAGTCCCGTTTGGCCCGCTCATCATCTGCCACCCCACCTCGCTCGTGTCGCACACCAATGTACTGCTGGGGGAAGCCTCACCCCGCATCCGGGGTTCCACCAGTAGCCCGCCGTGATCCTAGTCGCGAGCCGAGATCCACTCTTTGAATCACTCGAACGCGTGGTGTCGCAAGCCATTTACCGAATGAATGTTCTATATCGCGCGCTCACGCGCAAGCCGCATGCCGAAAGATCCGTTTCGCGACTGGGAAGACGGGCAGCTGTGCGGCCAAATGTCCTCCCTGGCTGGGCTTTTAGCCTGATGGTGCTCCTGTTGTCAGTGGCCCCGATTAGGGTGGTCCGAACGCCGCAACGTCGCAGTGTCTGCACGTTGAAGCGCTGCTTGGTGTGCGTCGAGCTGGGGGAGGAACTTCACGATGCTGGTCGGTTCTGTGGGGGCGGCTCACGGCTTGCCGTCAGCCGCATCGGTCAGGTGAGGCTGTGACGACTTGGTCACCGGGAATGCCCTTCGAGGCAGTCCTGGCAAACGCCCCCATGGACTACATACGTCGGCACCTCGGCGATGAGCTGTGCGGCCTCCTGGACCTCATCGAGGGAGGCCGGGCGGGTGATGAGCGGTTGCGAGCCGTCGCCGCGATCGCGATCGACGCCGAGCTCCTGGTGGCAGACGAGGACGAGCGCGCCGTACTGCTCGGCCTTGTTCCCGGTCCCAAGCAGGCGGAACTGGCCCAACGGCTCGGGGCGCTGGGCGACGAGCAACCGCTGGAGTACCTGCACACGCTGAAGTGGACGCCTGACGAACGCCGGGAGCTTCTGGAGTTCTTCGGCTTCACGGTAGAGCGCGCACAGCCTCAAGTCCCCGCCTACAAGCGGGAGACAGCACCCGACTACGCCCTATTCCCCCATCAGCTCCGCGCGGCACGCCGGACCAAGGAGCTGCTGTACGACGGCCCCCGCCGGGCCGTGCTGCACCTGCCGACGGGCGTTGGCAAGACACGGACCGGCATGAGCATGATCTGTGACCACCTGCGACAGTACGGGCCGACCCTGGTGGTGTGGCTGGCCCACGGGCAGGAACTGCTGGAGCAGGCCGCGGCCGAGTTCGAGCGCGCCTGGAGCAAGGTCGGCGACCGCCCCCTGCCGGTTCTCCGTGCGTGGGGCGCCGTTTCCCCGGGCCTTGCGGACGTGACCGATGGGCTGGTCGTCCTTGGGCTGGAGAAGGCCGTCTCAACCGCCAAGTCGGACCCGCAGTTCCTGCGCACCCTGGCCGCCCGCACCACTCTGACCGTGTTCGACGAGGCACATCAGATCATCGCCCCCACGTTTCAGGGCGTAGTGGATGACCTGACGGTACGCCATGACTCCAGTCTGCTGGGCCTCACCGCGACCCCGGGCCGCACGTGGGCGGACATCGCCAAGGACGAGGAACTGGCAGACTTCTTCTCCCGCCAGAAGGTCATGCTGGAGATCGAGGGCTACACGAACCCCGTGACAGCCCTCATCGACCAGGGCTACCTGGCCAAACCGATCATGCGCACGGTGGCCGCGGAAGCCGGCATGCACCTGTCCGCCCGGGATCAGCAGAACCTGGCGCGAGCGTTCGAGATCCCGGACAGCCTCATCGCTGAGCTCGCGAAAGACGAGCAGTGGAACCTCAAGGTTGTCCAGACAATCATGGAGCTGCTTGAGAAGCAGCACCGCCGCATCCTCGTGTTCGCGGCATCGGTGCAGCACTGCCGACTCATCGCCTCCGTGCTGTCCGCGGCTGGCCTCGACGCGGTATTCGTGACCGGCGAGTCCTCGCCGCGGCACCGAAGCGACGCTATCCGTCGTTTCAAGAGCGCGGCGCGGCGCCCGATGATCCTGTGCAACTTCGGAGTCCTGACCACGGGCTTCGACGCACCGGCGGCCAGCGCCGCCGTCATCGCCCGGCCGACCAAGTCCCTCGTGCTCTACAGCCAGATGGTCGGCCGGGTCATCCGCGGCCCCAAGGCCGGCGGCACTGAAACATGCGAGATCGTCACCGTCGTCGACCCGGAGCTCCCCGGGTTCGGCGACGTCGCCGAAGCATTCACCAACTGGGAAGATGTATGGGAGACAGCGTGACCGGCGAAGGAAACAACTACCGGATCGTCAGCCCTTCGCTGACCGTCAAGGCCATGCGCGACAGCGGCTACAAGAACACCGCCTACGCGCTCGCCGAGCTGATCGACAACAGCATCGACGCGGAAGCCACGCTGGTTCAGGTCTTCGCTTGCGAGAGCCCCATCGAAGGTGCCGCCCAGACCAGGTACCGAGTGGACAAGATCGCAGTCCTCGACGACGGCAAGGGCATGGACAGCGAACTGCTGCGCCGCGCTCTGAAATACGGAGACGGGCTCGGAGACGACCGCACCCGAATCGGCCGCTTCGGCATGGGCCTGCCCAACTCCAGCATGTCCCAGTGCACCAAGGTCGAGGTCTGGTCATGGAAGAACGGCGCTGCAAACGCTCTGTACACCTACCTTGACCTGGAAGAGATCACCAAGGGGCAGGATGAAGTTCCCACCCCTGTTCCCCGCCGTGTGCCGGAGTATTGGGACGACCTCAGCGAGGTACCCCTGGGCACCAGCGGCACCCTCGTCGTCTGGACGAACCTGGACCGCGTCAAGTGGCACAGTGCCGGCGCCACCCTGCGCAACACCGCCGAACTGATCGGCCGTGTGTACCGGCACTACCTGAACGACGGCTCCGTGGACATCAAGATGGCGCCCGTTCGCGACGGGAAGGTCCTCGAAGGAAACAACGGCGCCTACTACGCCGAGCCCAATGACCCTCTGTACCTCATGGCGAAGACCGGAACGCCCGCGCCGTTCAGCAGTAGCCCCATGTTCGAGCCCTTCCCCATGGGCAACGAGGCGGAGCCGGGGGTCTACCGCTATCCCATCACGGTCGATGGCACACAGCACACCGTAACGGTGCGCGCATCCATCGCCCGGCCTGAAGCCCGCCGTTCCGATGTCCCCGGCCATCCGTGGCCCGACGATGCCAACCCGAACCGGGACCCTGGTGCTCAGAAGTGGGGGCAGCACGCCCGTCGGAACATCGGCGTCTCGCTGGTCCGAAAGGGTCGCGAGCTCGACCTCGATACCTCGTGGGCGATCGGTTACGACCCCGTGGAGCGGTGGTGGGGCGTCGAGGTGGACTTCCCGCCCGAGCTCGACGAGGTGTTCGGGGTCACGAACAATAAGCAGACCGCCGTCGTGTTCTCGTCACTCGCCGACTTCGATTGGTCGGCTGAGCAGGACCCCGACGAGACGCCCAAGCAGTTCAAGGACCGTTTGCGGGAACTCGGCGACCCCCGGCTGCCGCTGATCGACCTCGCCCAGTACCTCAAGGGCCTCCTGGGCAAGATGCGCAAGAAGCTGAGGCAGCAGACGCTGGGCGGCCGGAAGGGCAAGAAGCGGTACGACCAGGACGTCACCTCCAAGGCCACGGACGCCGTCAAGCGCCGGCAGGAGGACGGGTACACCGGTACGACCGACCTCCTCGCCGAGGAGGCGACGGAAGCCGACAAGCGCCAGGAGCAGCTGACCGCGCTGACCGAGCGACACCACGTCGACGAGGACACCGCCCAGACCCTGGTCGACGAGGCCCTGGAGAACGACTGGCGCGTCCGCTGGATCTCCAGCCCCCAGGACTCATCCGCCTTCTTCAACATCGACCTGCTCGCCGGCATGCTCCAGGTGTCGTTCAACACGGAACACCCCCTGCACAGCAAGCTGATGGCCGTTCTTGAGGACGTGCCTGAGGACGCGAACGACGCAGAGCTCCGCCAGCGGCTCGCCCGCGCCACCGAGACCTTCAAGCTGCTCATCTTCTCCTGGGCACGGATGGAGGACGAGATCCCCAATAAGAAGGCGCGCCGGGTCATCGCGGATGCCCGAAGCGACTGGGGCCGGTACGCCCGTGACTTCATCGAGGACGGGAGCGAAGAGGAGTGACGCAGCCGGACCATGTCTGGCAGCAGATCGCAGACATGATGGAGGGTGCCGGCGAGGAGGTGGTCATCATCGCCCCTTTCATCAAGAAGGCGATCTTCGAGGAGACCATCTCCGCTGTGCCCTCCTCCGTCCAGAAGATCACGTGTGTCACGCGCTGGACCCCGGCGGAGGTAGCCGCCGGGGTCTCAGACCCGGAGATCATCGAAGCTGCCCAGAGCGACGAACGCATTTCCATTGCCTTGTGTCCGTCCCTCCACGCCAAGCTCTACCGTGCCGACGGCCGCTGTCTCGTCGGCTCTGCCAACCTGACTGGCAAAGCCACTGGACGCGTGCCGAACGCCAACGTGGAACTCCTGCTGGAGGTGCCGATCGACCACCCCGAAGTACAGCGCGTCCTCGGCGAGATCAACACCCGCTCGATCATAGCCACATCCCACACGGCAGCCCTCATACGGCAGCAGGCAGAACTCCTGAGAAGCGAGCGCGTCACTCCGCCATCTGAGGACGAAGCAGCCCCGTATTGGTTCCCGGAGACAAGAAGACCGGCGAACGTCTACGCCCTTTACAGCGGGCGACAGAGATTCACCTCGCTGGTCGAGGCCGGCATCGTACGAGACCTGGCCAGGCTCGATGTTCCCGCTGGCCTCCCGGAGGACGCCTTCAACAGGGAGGTCGAGGGCCGCCTGCATGCGATTCCGGAACTCGGTCAGCTGACCACAGAGCAGCGTCTCAGCAACATCGAGCTCCAGCGGGCCATCGCCGAACGGACAGGTGACACAGAAGAACAGGCGCGCAGGACGGCCGAGACGCTCGCGGCCTGGCTCCAGCACTTCGGCCGGTACTACACCGAAGTGGGGTCGTGGGAGCTGCGACCCGGCATAGAGCACGCCTAAGATCACAGCCACGGCGTGGCCAGCACACCGCCGACGAACACGAGCACAGGGTGATGGGGAAGGCCGTCTCATGGCAGAGGTACGCGTCCCGTTCCTCCTCGGGCACGCCGAGATCGCCTTCCTCTTCCACGTTGAGCGGCAGACATCCCAGAGATGGCGTACAGCCGGCACGCTCGCCGAGCCCGATCTGATCGCATCCGGCAATCCATACTGGCTGCTGAGCACGGCCATGCGACTCGACGGCGAAGGCGACCGCATCGCCGACCGGGAACGGCTAGCGACCTACAAGGCCGGTGTCCCCCATGGTTACGACCCAGAGGGCAAGGAGAACCTCCCGGTCGTCGTCGGTATCCAGGAAGCAGCACGCGTGCTCGGCCAGAACGCTCAGACCATCTCTCGGTGGCGGAACCGGCACAAGATCGCCCAGGCCGACCTGCTCGTCTCCGGCTCGCCGCTCTGGCTCCTTGAAACGATCCTGGACGACGCGCGGCAGCGGCAGCGAACCGTCGTGGCCTCCGAAGTCGCCGCGCTCCGTGCAGGACAGCGCACTCCTCAGAAGCCCCGTGGCCGAAGGCCGAGCGCCCCGGAGGCAAGTCCGCCGCGACAGCCACCGCCTGCCGCACAGACGTTCACCAGCGATAACCACAGCGCCGCAGCTGAGTTTCTGGCGTCCGTTCTGGCCCAGGGATACTCCGTCACCATCAAGCCCCGGCGATAACTCATCACCACGGCCCATGGCAGCCCACGCCCCCGTTTAACTCGATGTTCGCCGACAGCAGTGAGAGAAACACTTGCCTCTATCAGAGATCATCCATAGTGTCTCTCATATGTCGATCTTGCAGCGCACCCACGGAGCCCATGACGCTAACCCCACCGACTCCGCCCCACAGACCGCTTCCTGCCAGCCCGACCCCATGAAGGTCGTCTCCTACGGAGGCGGCGTGCAATCGACGGCACTACTGGTGCTGGCGGCCCGTAGGGAGATCGACTTCGAGACCTTCCTCTTCGCCAACGTGGGCGATGACAGCGAACACCCGGCAACACTCGCCTACGTTCGTGAGGTCGCCATGCCGTACGCCGCCCGGGCGGGCCTCGATGTCCAAGAGCTCAGGCGGCGCCGACGTGATGGAACGAGCGAGACGCTCATGCAGCGCTTGCACCGGCCGGCCACGAGGTCGATCCCTATCCCAGTTCGCATGGCGAACGGGGCTCCGGGCCGACGCAACTGCACGGCAGACTTCAAGATCAAGGTGATTGGACGGTGGCTCCGAGAGCACGGAGCCACCGCGGAGCATCCGGCTGCGGTGGGTATCGGAATATCGCTCGACGAGATCCACCGCGCCAACCGGCGTCGGCGAGAGCCTCACGAGATCATCGAGTACCCGCTTCTCGATCTCGGACTCCGCAGGACCGACTGTGAGCGCCTCATCACGGAGGCGGGCCTCCCAGTGCCGCCGAAAAGCTCCTGCTTCTTCTGCCCCTTCCGCACTGTCGACGCTTGGCGGCACCAGCGCAGGCACGAACCCGACCTGTTCGCCCTCTCGGTGGAGCTCGAAGAGACCATCAACGAACGCCGGGCTGCACTCGGACGTGATGCCGTTTACCTCACGAGGTACGGCCGCCCGCTTGCGCAGGCGATCCCTGAAGAGGGCTTGCCGAGCTGTGACGCCGACGACGGGGACGGTTCATGCGACTCCGGCTGGTGCATGACCTGAGTCAAAGGGTACGGCCGGGGACGGAAGCTGATCCTTCCGTCCCCGGCCTTCGCTTCGCACCAACGAAAGAACCGCCGGTCGGGTCGGATCCCTAGGTCAGAGCTCCGGCGGCTCGCCAGGCTCAAGGTGGAGAACCGCAAGGTATTCGCTGTAGGGCATCTCTTCATCCACCCACTTACTGCCGTCAGCGCCATCTGGGATCAACCTGCCGTCGAAGAGGTACTTGTCCTCATCGAGAAGCACAACACCCCCCTCTTCCAGGGCTGCAGCCAGCAGAACCTGTATGCCCAGCATGACGGCCGTGGTCGCTTCCCTGGCAGCACAGATTTCCTCGTGACCAGCAGCGTGGATCTTCGCATCCACATCGTCGATCGGCTCCGGAACTCCTACGAGCCCGTGCACCGTCTGACGGTGCAGAGCAATCGCCGCGGCGACACCGGATGCGACGGACCCAGCGATATCGGCGGGGTGATTGTGCACGTGGGCTGTGAGGTGCTCAGCGACCGCGCGTGAGTGCAATGGCCAGACGTCGGTGCGGTGAGAGAGCTGGCGCTCCGCCCTCTCGATGGCGGCAACGGGCTGCGAGCAGTCCGCGTACAGCACTCTGACGAATCCTTCGAGCGCCGCCCGAACGTAGCCGAGCCGCACGAGGTGCAGCTGCCACTCCTCCATCATCTCCGACCAGACGAGGTCGAAGTCGCCGCCGGCGGCGCACATGCCCCCATCGTCGTACGACATATCAAGAGTCACCGTACGCAGCCCCTGGGCAAGGCGGAGCCACCTGTAAGCGTTCTCCCAACTGGCTTGCTCCGCGGCCCCACCGCCCGAGGCATGCTCCACCCAGTCGGTGAGTTCACGGACGTGGTCCTCCGGCGCAGCAAGCCCGAGTGTGGGCACGGTGCGGTACGAGGGCAGGCAGGGGCCCTCCGTGTGAGTGGTGGTCATATGCGGAGCGTCTCATGTCCCACTGACAACGGGGACCGAGCCGTGCGCCATTCTGGCCAATGCGGCGGCTTCAGGTGCAGTCGGGACGCCGCACCAACCGATGTCCCTTCACAGCCCTGCCACATCTGGTCAGTTCGCGTTCCCAGCCCTCCTCCGTACCGATCAGGTGGGGACTCTCGTACAGGCCGGCACGGACCTCGGCTTCTGTCAGACGCCGGTACTTCGGCGCGTCCGGGTCGTCGTCGGCCAGAAACTCGTGCTTGCGATGCAGAAGTGGGCGGTTGACCGAGTCGGCGTAGGAAGTGAAGGAGGACTTAAGGGTCCTCAAGTCGACGGCGTAGGAAGCGGCCAGTCGAGGGTGCGGGTCCGTGTCGAACTCCGGGTAGTCGAGCCAGCTGACGCCTCGGCCTTGGTGGCGGAGTTTCACGACCGACCACTCGCCAGGCCGGCCGGCGGCGATGCTGGCGCACTGCTCGTACAGGCGCAGCACCGTCGGGATGCGATGGAGAGCGCGCCGGTGGACGTACAGAGCAGTGGCAGTGAACTTTCCCGCGATCGACCCATTCATGGCCCGGCGAACATAGGCGTCATCGCGCAGCTTGAACAGCAGGCGGTCTGCCCGCTTGCATGCCTCCGTGTACGACGGAAAGAAGGCGCGGATGTCGAGCTGGACGGGAAGTGGCAGACTGCTTGCCGGGCCTCGGCCATGGAACAGCTCGACGGCGAGGAAAAGCAGCGTGTCGAGAGCAGCCCGTTCTGCACCCCGTTCCACCTTCACGGGGTCCGCCTCCTGCTCGGCAAGGCGCTTCAGCTCGGCGGGACGGAGGTGACCGAGGAGGCTAATGATCGGCTGCGGCATTTCCTCCAGCTGCGGCATCCGGCCGCGCTGTTCCAAGTGGGCGACGACCGCACTGATCGCCGACGCGGTGTCCTCGGATGCCAACCACTCGCCATCAGGCGCGATCTGTCGGGCCAGGTAGCTGAGGCGTGCCGAGTCGTCCTTGAAGGCGTACACGATGCCGGGCGCCGCTGACAAGCAGCGCACGCCCGTGGCTTCCTCGACATAGTCTCGGAGCTCTCCGGCGGCGTAAAGGTGTTGAAATGTCCGGCGCTGGGTGAGGATGCCGTCACCGTACTCGATCCCCTTGATCTGGTTGCGCTCCCAGCGCAACCGCGCAGACACGACCAGCACGGAGCTAGCCAGCTCCCAGGCTCGCAGGAGCGTCCGCCGCCGTTCTGCGGGGTCCTCGATGACGTTAAGCACATACGTGAGAAGTACGATGTCAGCCGGCCGACGCTGCCCCTCCGGGAAATGCACTGGGTCCCAGCCCGTGACGTCAAGGCCAAGGTGCTGAAGTGCGCGCACATCGCCACCGCGCCCGCACCCGTAGTCCAGGACTGCCATCCCAGGCCGCAACTGGAGATCGCCGAGGGCACGCCGAGCGGGAAGCGAGAGTCTGGCACGGCCGATGGCCGTGTGATGTCGCTGACTTCCCCAGAGCTGTTGTGTCATCGGTGTCCCTCGATACAACGGACCTGCCGGCTACGACTTCACCGCACCCTACGCTGGCACGTCCTCCTAGATCCAGAGAGGCAGCAAATGGGCAGTTACGGAAAGTTGGTAAGGGACCGGATTCCTGAAATCATCGCAGCCGAGGGGCGCGAGCCGATCACATACGTTGCCTCACCCGGCGAATACCACAGACGGCTCCGGGAAAAGCTGACTGAAGAAGTCGCCGAGTTTCTATCCGCGGACGACGCTGTCGCCCTAGGCGAACTTGCCGACGTCTTGGAAGTCGTGCATGCCCTCGCTATGAGCCTCGGCATCGACTCAGTAGCGCTAGAAGAACTGCGCCAGGCAAAGGAACGGGAGAGAGGCGGTTTCACACGTCGGATCGTCTGGACGGGAAACCGGTGATATGCAGATCGGGCTCACCAAAGGGCGGCCGGACTGGCAGATGGAGAGATAAGCATCCAGGCTCGTAGCCTTGATGCCAACGCACTTACTCGAGCTCAAGAGATCGCCCATTTACTCAGGTCGCCATGACTGCATCGAGATACTCTTGCACCGGCCCGAACAACCCATATGGCACGTACTTCGGGATATCGTCATGGGCGACCCACGCAAACTCGGCCAACTCCTCGGCGTCCGCAACATGGGCAGTACCGGCCACCACCTCACAGGCCGTGTACGACATCAACCGACCCGTCTTCGGGTGGATCCGCTCGCCGAGCAGCTTCACAGCGGCCACCTCTACCCCGGTCTCCTCGTGGGTCTCTCGTACGGCGGCGTCTTCGCGGGTCTCGCCCGGCTCAATTTCGCCGGCCGGGAACTGCCACGAGAGCTGTCCCTCGCTGACCCGGCGCCGCACCATTAGCACGCGCCCCTCGCTGACGACGATGGCCGCGGCAATGCCCGGCTGCTCCTCCGCTTTCTGCTGTGTCACGTCTGCTCCTCCAGGACAGCCAGGATGGGTGGGAAGATCGTATCTACGGGGATGAAGCGGGGGACCGAGTTTCTTGGGACCCACATGACGTCGATGTTCTCGACTGCGTCGGTGTTGCTGGCTTCGCCCGCCAGGTATTCGCAGAGGAAGTACTCACACAGCACGCCGGTCACGGGATGAAGCCGGTTACCAAGGCGCTGCCGGACCGCACAGTGGACGCCCGTTTCGTCCAAGGTTTCCCGCACGGTGGTGGTCTCCGCCTTGGCTCCTGGCTTGATGACACCGGCCGGGAACTGCCAGGTGATCCCGGCGGCGTCGTCGTCGCGCCGGCACACGAGCAGTACATCTCGGTTACGAATGACCACAGCGATGGCCACGCGCAGCGCCTGGGCACCTGACGGTGTCGAATCTGTCGGGCCCCGCTCCTTCGCCAGCAGTAGCGTGAAGCGCTGCCGCGCAGCCGCGGGAGCTTGTTCGTAGGCCGTGTCGAGGAGCTGCTGCATCTCCCTGCGAGGGACGACGGACGCGTCGGAGTGCCAAGCGGCCACGGTTCTCACGGCGATGCCCAGGTGAGCGGCGAACTGTTCGTTGCCGAGACGTAGGGCGGACTGCAACAGGCAGGCGTAGCGGCCGGTCCAGCGCTCGACCACGTCCATGATGCTGCCCCCTCATCGTCGCTCTGGTGCAGGAACCTGCGCGCGGAAGGTGCACTCCTACCGCACTGGCACTGCATGGTCACGCAGCTGGAGCGTCGGAAGAATCGGAGTCGCCAGGAGCCGGGCAAGCACCCACCACAGGCTCAACCCTTGGGCAGGCCACAGAAGGGACGAGTGCACCAGACGATCACGTGGGGATTCTAGGTGCGTATCACCGGCGGACGACAAGGGAGGCAAAGTTGGCTGGATCGGTCACCTCGGTTGGCTGGTCAGCGATGCCATGCCGACGTCCACCCATCCGGGGTATTGCATGCTCGCCCGAGCACCCCAGGCGGCGCCGGTAACCTCAATTGGTGACGGATGATTGACCGTCATATGCCGTTGCTGGCAAGGCGAAAGGGAGCCATGTCCGAGGTTGAGGTACACACCGTCGAGCGCACGCTCGTCCTGCTCAAGCCCGATGCGCTGGCGCGTGGCCTGGCAGGAAGGATCATCGCGCGGTTCGAGGACGCCGCGCTGAAGATCGTCGGCACCAAGATGAAGTGGATGGACGAGGAGTTCACCCGTCGGCACTACTTCGACCTTGAGGAACGGCTGGGCTCGGAGGTCTACAACGTCACGTCGACGTTCATGCAGCAGGGCCCGGTCATCGCCCTGGTGCTGGAGGGCTTCGACGCCATCGCCACCGTCCGCAAGATCGTCGGCAGCACGTACCCGAACCAGGCTCCGGCCGGCACGGTGCGGGGCGACTTCTCGCACTACAGCGCCGCGGCCAGCATCGCCTCCGGCAAGGCCGTCGCGAACCTCGTACACGCTTCCGGCAACGCGGAGGAGGCCAAGCAGGAGGTGGAGCTCTGGTTCGACAAGGGCGAGCTGCATGACTACAAGACGCTGGCCGAGATCTACACCTACTAGCAGCGGGTCACGGCGTCACTGTGGGGACGCCGTCGCGTTGATCACCACTGGGGCACGACCGTCTGAACCGAGAGGGCACCATGACCAACCAGACCCGCCTGGCCTCCACCGACGAGCTGGAGTCGATCTTCCAGCGTGAGCTGGCGACCGACCTGTGGGCGGCCACCGAGACCGCGTATGCCCTGGCGGCGCGCCACCGCGACCTGGGCGACTGGCCCGCTTCGCGTGAGTGGGCCGAGCAGTGCCTCCGTCTGCTGGAGGGCTTCCCCAGCGAGACGGAGGAGCAAGTCGCCACCGGCCGCACGTCGGTGGGAGGCGTCCAGCTGCCGACCTACCTGCATTCAGGTGTCGTCCAGGAGCGCTTCGGCGCCCTGGGCTGAAACCCACCGATCCCCCGGGGTGATGCGGCCGGGACGGAATTGGCCGCATCACCCCGCGTTCGACCACCAACCCCATAGCGATCGCCCGACCGGACAGGCCCCGAACGGCAGGGTCCGGCTAGCTTCGCCATGCCTGAAACGAGGAGGCACAGCCCCGTGGCCGTCGAGATCGAGATGCGCGCCCGCTTCACCAAGGAGGTTCACGACCAGCTCGTCACCCGCCTGAAGGCGGACGGGGAGGACCTGGGCCCCGACGACAAGCACATCTACTTCTACGTGCTCCCCGACCAGCTTCTGAAGGTCACCGACAACACCGCTGCCGGCACCGCCAAGATCACACTCAAGGGGAGCAAGATCGGGCAGGGCGCGGCATTCGCGGAGACCGAGTTCGCCATCGCCCCAGCCGACGTTCCCGCCGCGGTAAAGGTGTTCAACGCCCTCGGATTCGAGACGACGATGCACGAGGCGTTCAACTTCCGTCACAACTTCCGCCTCGACGGCGTCGAGATCGCGGTCAAGTGGAGTGAGGCGTGGGGCTACCACGCCGAGTTTGAGGTCCTGCTGGAGGACGGCGCCTCGGACGCCGCCCGCGCCGAGGCCGAGGCCAAGATCACGGACGTCGCCACGACGCTCGGCGTGACCTTGATGACGGAGCAGGAGCTGGCCGACTTCACCGCTGCCTTCGAGGCGGCCGAGAAGGAGCGCAAGGAGCGCGAGCAGCAGGCCGCGCCGATCCGGTAGGGGACATCACCACGGAGACCACCAAGGGGGTGGGCACGAGTGAGCACGACCCCGTTGACCGCAAGTCTGATCGATCTGGCTGCCCGAGGGCAGCTCCCGCTCCACCAGCACATGGACCACGCCACCGTCGCATGGATCAGCGACAACAGGCCCGACCTCCCGCCGGCGCCACAGCCAGCCTTGCGCCCGCAGTCGAAGGAGTTGCTCGCGCACGGCGGTCTGCCCACCCGATGGTGGGCAGACCCTCGCCTGTACACCTCGCTCCACGGAGTCCGGCACGCCATGAGGACGGCGGCGCTCGCCGCCCTCCTCGCCGAGGTGAACGGCCTCGCCGAGGCCGACGCCGCCACCGCAATCCTCGCCGCCGCCATCCACGACTGCCAGCGGCGCCACGACCAGGACGACCGCGGACACGGCGCCCGCGCGGCCATCTGGCTCGCTGCGAACGCTGATACTGTCTGGGGCCACTTCGCCCTCACCGCGACACCCCGACGGATCGTGCAGGCATGCACCGCCATCCGCCTGCACGACATCCCGTACGAAGCGTTCACCGCAGACGACAAGGCCGACCACGCCCGGGCCGAGCGCATCACCGACGTGGTCAAGGCCGCCGATGCCCTGGACCGCTACCGTCTGCCGAAGCTGAAGTGGTGGCCGGACGCCCGGTACGTCCGCGAGCCCGCCTTCGACCAGCTACGCGGTCTCGCCTTCAACCTGGTCCTCGTCTCCGAGCGGGCCCACCTCGCCGGGGCCAGCGGCACCACAGCCGTCCGCTACGCGCTCGCCGAGAAGGGCCTGGTCTAGCCGTGGACTTCCTCGACGCTTACCACCTGTGGGCCGACGCCCACGCCTTCTTCGACTCCACCCTCATCCCCAGTCCCTCCGACGACACCGACCCGCTCGCCACTCAGGCCGCAGGCTGGGACAGACGGCTCGCCCAGGACACTCCGAACGGCCACCTGTTGCGGCAGAACGCCCTCTTCGAAGCCCTGAGCGGCAACGGCAAGCTGCACCTGCTGCACGTCACCCACGCTCTGGAGGAGATCAGCCGGCAGGGAGTGCTCTACCCGTCGGGCGGTTGCCTCGTCGGAAGCATCTACTGCGCGCCTCTCACCGCAACCGACCAGGGCTTCCGTATGCACAACCTGGGCGCCTACGTCCTGACCAAGGAAGCGCCGACCTTCCTGGCCAAGCTCGGCGTCACCGACCGCGTCCCCACCCCGCTGATCTTCGAGATCGACACCCCGCCTCAGGTGTACCGCGGGCTCGCCGGCGTGGACTACCTGCGTCTGGGCCTCATCCACCTGCAGATCTACAGCCACCTCGAATATCTGCTGAGCAAGAACGAACGACACCAGCTGCGCGAAACCGTCGTCAGCCGCGTCAAGAATTCGGCTGCGTTCCTCGCCACTGCTGCCGCCGTCGCCTACCAGGGCACTCGGGTAGAAGCCGATCCGTTCCTCAAGCTGCTTGACGAGACGATCCCCCGCCTGCCGATCCTCGGCTACCTGTACTTCGAAGCGGTCGCTGAATACCTGATGCTCCACTCGGTCTCGCACCAGACCCAGCGCCTGGCCGAACTCGGTGAGCTGAACAACTGGCTATACAAGGAGATGCTGTTCGCCACCTTCCCCACCATGGCCGGCAAGTTCGACCTGACGAGGTTCCGTCCCCGCCCGAAGCAGCTCTCCGCGCTCATCCACCGAGTCGACCCGACCATCGATGCCAGCCACGCGAGCGCGTACTTGGTCGAGCGGATCAGCTATCTCGCCGCAGCCCGCTTCTTCGCACCCGGCAACGCCCCCGAAGCCTGGCACCACACGCGCTGGGAGTTCGACTCCCTGGCCACCCAGCTCGGCCCTCTGCTGGGCCATCTCATCCACCGGGAGTTGCGCACATTCGGCCGCTACCCCGACTTCTACTTCTACTTCGACCAGCACAAGGCGCTGCAAGCCTGGAACTACTGGAACCACATGGACATCGTCGCCCCGTTCAACGGCACGATGCCCAAAGGTGAGGTCGGCATCAACCCGGCCTACCCCAACCTCGACTACCGCGTCTGGCGCGCCGAGCAGGACGAGGCCGGGCACCTGCACCCGGCCGAGGAGCTCTCGCTGACCATCGCCCCGCGACTGGTGGACATCAAGTACACCCTCATGCGCAACAACCAGTGGTCCCCCGCACCTAGCGCCGCCTGAGCACCAGCGGATCCACCCATCACAAGCACTCTCGCACAGGAGCCCCCGTGATGAGTCCCTTCGGTGTACCTTCCGTCGACCTTCTCAGCGAGCAGATCGAAGCCGCCCTCGTCGACCCCGCCACCACCCACGGCCTTGCCCGCGCCCTCCGGGCCGCCTCCAAGGAGATCAAACTCCACCGCTACCACCACGCCAGCCGCCACGCCTGGCCCAACGGCCGCATCGACGACAAGCCCGCCAAGGTCCAGATCGGCGGCGGGGCCCATCGCATCGACGGCTTCTTCAACATCGACCTCGTCCCGCCGGCCGACCTCCTCTGGGACATCCGCGAAGGAATACCCCTTCAGGACGACAGCGCCGAGGAGATCTTCTCCGAGCACTTCCTGGAGCACATCGACTACCCGCGCTCCGTGAAGCACTATGTCCGAGAGGCCCACCGAGTCCTTGTACAGGGCGGCCGGATCGTTACTGGTGTTCCCGACGCCGCCCTCGCCCTGAGCCAGTACCCGGGCGCCCTGGAAGGCTCCGACGAGATGATCCGGCGCTGGTACGCCAAGCGCGACGGCCTCGGCGACATCAACACCCGCCTCGACCTCGTCAATCTCGTCTTCCGAGACCAGGACGACGACCCCACGTACACCCCGCACCTGTGGGCCTACGACCACGACAAGCTTGTCCAGCTCTTCACCGAGGCCGGCTTCACCACCGTCGAACCCTGGACGTTCGACCCCACCATCGCCAACCCGAAGCGCCAGTGGGGCAGCGTCTACGTCATCGCGACGAAGTAGCGCGCCCGCCCAGCCGTCGGCGCAGACAGGAGCCTTCGGCTACCAGTAGCGCTAGTCGGCCCGACGCACGGCACGAGGACTCTCCGCCGCTGAGCCATTGCGCGGTGAGCCAAGACGTTCAGCGCACCGTGTGAGCGTGGAGCAGCGCAACATAGCGCGGGGTCGCCGGTTAGCCAAACCGGCGACCCCGCGCATCATTGGTAGTCCACCGCCACGTCCTGTCCCTACGTCGAAAGGCATCACCCGACGAGCCCGGACCGCCCACACGAGCAGGCACGACCGAGGAACCCGCCAGCGATCACGCCGCCGCGTAGCTCGCCAGGAACAGATCTTGCGCCCGCTCCACATCCCTCGGCGTACGCAACTGCACCTCCAGATCACCCGTCCCGTGGTGACCGAGACCAGAGACATCCCGGGTGAATCCCGGGACAAGGTCGACGTCCTTCGGGTCGACCTTCAGGTAGACCAGCAGCTTGCTCCGCTGCGGCGGACACAGGCAGGCGAAGTTCCGCAGCCGCTGGTACGCCCAGTACGTCTTGCGCTCCACGCGATTCACACCGTCCCCGAGCCCGAGGAGGACTTCGTCGACCGCGCCCGCCAGCTCAATCATCGCCGCACCCTGGACGTCGGCCACTGCCTGGACAACAGACCGGCGCCGTGCCCGTCGGGCCACCTGCACGCCGCCGCTCACGGAGGCCACGGTCTCAAGCCCGAGCAGGTCGCTGCCGAAGAGTCGGTAGCGGACCAAGTCGATCGAGCGCCGGTGCTCGCGCACGGCGTGCACGTCGTAGCGGGTGAAGTCGCCGGCGATGCAGATGAGGCGCGGGCCGCTCCACAGGACCTGGGACGCGGCCGTCACCCCGAGCCGGTCGCGGACCAGGTGCTCGAACTCAGCCCGGTGGTCCATCAGCCACGCCAGGTAGAACAGGCCCTGATTGATCACGCCGGCATCCGTGCCCCGCTTGTACTCGACGATGACCGGAGAGCCGTTCTCGTCCAGCCCGAGCGAGTCGATCCGGCCCCCGTGCACCGGTCCGGTGCTGTATTCGCTCGCCAGGAACCGGACGCCCAGCAGCGTCTCCATATGCGCCTCGACGAGACCCTGTACATCGGCCTCGATCTCAGCAAGACGCGGCATGACCTCGGTCATGCCGCTATTCGTCGTCTCCGTGCGGAACAGCTTCAGGCCCGACACCTTCCCCTCCTCGGCTCGGAGATCGACAACGTCGGGCAGGTGCGGATTTGTTTCCGCTAGGGCCTTCGGAGCCGTAATGAAAGCGCAAGTGCAGGCTGCTCGGTGGCCCCCGCATCCCTCCTGCGGAGTTGCTGCCCACGAACCAGCACGGGAGCCTCACCGGCTCCCAGCACGATCCCAGCACGGTAGAGGTGAGCAGGGGTGATGACAGGTGACAAGGGATCAGATTTCCCAGCACCATCCCAGCACGGGAAAAAACCAGGGGCCCGACTCCTGAGAGTCGGACCCCTTCTGACCTGCACGTTTGCCAGGTCAGCGACGTGGTGGTATGTCACCCGCTACACGTTGAAGCGGAACTCCACCACGTCCCCGTCCTGCATCACGTAGTCCTTGCCCTCCATGCGGGCCTTGCCCTTCGCGCGGGCCTCCGCGACCGAGCCCGTTTCGACCAGGTCGTCGAAGGAGATGACCTCCGCCTTGATGAAGCCCTTCTGGAAGTCGGTGTGGATGACTCCGGCGGCCTCGGGGGCGGTGGCGCCCTTCTTGATGGTCCAGGCGCGGGATTCCTTGGGGCCGGCGGTGAGGTAGGTCTGCAGGCCGAGGGTGTTGAAGCCGACGCGGGCGAGGGTGGCGAGGCCCGGCTCGTCCTGGCCGACGGACTGGAGGAGCTCAAGGGCCTCCTCCTCGTCCAGCTCGGCGAGGTCCGCCTCCAGCTTGGCGTTGAGGAAGATCGCCTCCGCCGGGGCGACCAGCGCGCGCTGCTCGTTCTTGAAGTCCTCGTCGATCAGTTCGTCCTCGTCGACGTTGAAGACATAGAGGAAGGGCTTCGTCGTGAGCAGATGCAGGTCGTGGAGCAGCTCCGCGCGCTCGCTGCCCTGGACGATGCCCTGCGAGAAGAGGGTGTCGCCCTTCTCCAGGATCTCCTTCGCCTCCTCGACGGCCTTGACCTTGGGGGCGATGTCCTTCTTGATGCGCGACTCCTTCTGGAGGCGCGGCAGGACCTTCTCGATCGTCTGGAGGTCGGCCAGGATCAGCTCGGTGTTGATCGTCTCGATGTCGTCCTTGGGCGAGACCTTGCCGTCGACGTGCACGACGTTCTCGTCCTTGAAGGCGCGGATGACCTGGCAGATCGCGTCGGACTCGCGGATGTTCGCCAGGAACTTGTTGCCCAGGCCCTCACCCTCGCTCGCGCCGCGCACGATGCCGGCGATGTCCACGAAGTCCACCGTCGCCGGGAGGATCCGCTGCGAGTTGAAGATCTCCGCCAGCTTCGCCAGCCGGGCGTCGGGGACGCCGACGACGCCCACGTTCGGCTCGATCGTGGCGAACGGGTAGTTGGCCGCCAGCACGTCGTTCTTGGTCAGGGCGTTGAACAGGGTCGACTTGCCGACATTCGGCAGACCGACGATTCCGATCGTGAGCGACACGTTGCGACTTCCCGTACGTGAGGATGAGGACTGGATCAGGACTGGCGGGTGGGCCTGGCCGACTGGGACGCGTGGGCCGATCCACCAGTCTACGGCGTGCCCGCGCCCACCCCGGCGGCGTATCGAACGCCTGGCCAAGCCGCCGCCCCGGCGTGTCTGTCGGCCTATTCGGCACATAAACCGACCTAAGTTGGTCCAGTGGAGCAACCCAGGACGCGATCCGCGCAGCACACGCCGCGAGGCGGCAGGCCGGCG
>NZ_JAOCQE010000160.1 GCF_025290915.1 Streptomyces sp. 15-116A
GCCTCCGCACGCGACGCCGCCGCCCACCGCTGCACCGAGCTGGACCAGCTCTCCGCGCGCGTGGCCGCGGCGATCCGGCGGCTGGCGCCGCTGCGCGAGGAACACGACCGGGTGGCCCGCATGGCGGGCCTCGCCGCCGGTACGGCCGCGGACAACGAACGGAAGATGCGCCTGGAGTCGTACGTCCTGGCGGCCCGGCTGGAACAGGTCGCCGCCGCCGCGACCGCACGGCTGCAGCGCATGTCGTCCGGCCGCTACACCCTCGTCCACTCCGACGACCGCACCGGCCGCGGACGCAGCGGCCTCGGACTGCATGTCGTCGACGCCTGGACCGGCCGGGAACGGGACACCTCGACGCTGTCCGGCGGCGAGACGTTCTTCGCGTCCCTTGCCCTCGCCCTGGGCCTCGCGGACGTCGTCACGGACGAGGCCGGGGGAGTGCGCCTGGACACCCTGTTCATCGACGAGGGCTTCGGCAGCCTCGACGACCAGACCCTCGACGAGGTGCTGGACGTGCTGGACGCCCTGCGCGAACGCGACCGCAGCGTGGGCATCGTCAGCCATGTCGCCGATCTGCGGCGGCGCATCCACGCCCAACTGGAGGTCGTCAAGGGCCGGTCGGGCTCGGTGCTGCGGCAGCGCGGGGCCGGGTGAGCCGGGGTCAGCGTCCCAGGGGGCGGCGGGGGAGCGGGGACGAGTAGACCACGCTCGTGGTGACCGAGCCGAGCCCCGCGATCCGGCCCGACACCTCCTCCAGGTGCCGCATGGAACGGGCGGCGACCTTGATGACGAAACAGTCGTCGCCCGTCACATGATGAGCCTCCAGGATCTCCGGCATCACGGCGACGAGGTCGTGGAACGGCTTGTAGTTGCCGGTGGGATAGCGCAGCCGGACGAACGCCAGGATGGGCAGCCCGAGCCGCTCCGGGTCCACCACGGCCGTATAGCCCTGGATGACGCCCGCCTCCTCCATGCGGCGCACGCGCTCGGTGACCGCGCTCGCGGACATGGACACGGCCCGGGCCAGCTCGGCGAAACCGGTACGGCCGTCCCGCTGGAGCACATCGAGGATGCGCCAGTCCGTGGCGTCCGGGGAATACGCGGTCATCCCCGAGGAATAGCAGGGGAATCCCCGGCTGATCAAGCCGTACGCCGGGGAATCTCACTTCATGGAGTGGATCATGGGCCGTAGCTTTGGGCCCATGACGACTACCGCACACCTGAGCCCCGTCCTGCGCGTCGCGCCCGCCGCCCCGGCCGAGGCCGCCGCCTACTTCCGCTCCCGGCTCGCCTTCCACACCGACGTCGCCGACACGGCCGCCGCGCTCGCCGCCGACGGCGACCCCGGATTCGTCCTGGTGGACACCCGCTCCACCGAGTCCTGGGACCAGGGCCACGTCCCCGGCGCCGTCCACCTGCCCACGGCCCTCATCCCCGAGCAGGCCGGGCACCTGCTCGACACGTCCGTACCGGTCGTGACGTACTGCTGGGGCCCCGCCTGCGACGGCGCCACCCGCGCCGCCCTCGCCCTCGCCGAACTCGGCTACCAGGTCAAGGAGATGCTCGGCGGCTTCGAGTACTGGGTCCGCGAGGGCTTCGCGTACGAGACCTGGCAGGGCAGCGAACAGCGCGACCGCGACCCGCTCACGGGGCCGGTGGACGGCGACTGCGGCTGCTGAACGAGCGCCCCGCACCGGGGATATCCGGGTGCGCGAAGATCCCGGGGGGCCCATCATGGGCAACCATGCCCCGACTTCCGCACCCCACCCCCGAAGCCCTTCGCCGTGACCCCCTGCCGTTGCGTGGCCGGACCGCGCTGGTCACCGGGGCCAGCAGACGCGGCGGCATCGGGCACGCCGTGGCTCGCCGCCTCGCCGCCTACGGGGCGAGCGTGTATCTGCATCACCATGTGCCGCACGACTCCGCCATGCCCTGGGGCGCCGACCGGATCGAGGACGTGATCGCGTCCGTCACCGAGGCCCTCGGCGACCCGGAGGCCCACGTGGTCGCCGGGCCGGGGGATCTCGCCGACCCGGCCGCGCCCGCCGCACTCCTCGACCGTGCCGTCGACGCCCTCGGCGGGCGGCTCGACATCCTCGTCGCCAACCACGCCCTCAGCGGCAGCGACGGCGACCTGGACACCGTCGACGCCGCCATGCTGGACGCCCACTGGGCCGTCGACGCCCGCTCGGTGCTGCTGCTCGTCCAGGCGTACGCCCGGCACAGAGCCACCCTCGAACCGCGCACACCGGGCGGGCGCGTGGTGACGATGACCTCCGGGCAGGACATCGCGAGCGGCATGCCCGGCGAGATCGCCTACGCACTGCAGAAGGGCGCCCTCGCCTCCATCACCCGCTCACTGGCGACCACGCTCGCCGAGCAGGCGGTGACCATCAACACCGTGAACCCCGGCCCGGTCGACACCGACTACATGACCGGCGAGGACTACGACGCCATCGCCGCGATGTTCCCCGCCGGACGCTGGGGCATGCCCGACGACCCCGCCCGCCTCATCGCGTGGCTGGCCACGGACGAGGCGGACTGGGTCACCGGTCAGGTGATCAACTCCGAGGGCGGCTTCCGGCGTTGAGGGCCCTCACAGCGCGGCCAGCTCGTCCACCAGATCGTCCAGACCCAGCGAGCCCTGCGACAGCGCCGCCATGTGCCAGGCCTTGAGGTCGAAGGAGTCGCCGTGCCGCGCACGCGCCTTCTCCCGGCCCAGCAGCCACGCGCGCTCGCCGAGCTTGTAGCCGATCGCCTGGCCCGGGATCGTCAGATACCGGGTCAGCTCGCTCTCCACGAAGTCCGCCGGACGGCTGCTGTGCGCCCCGAAGAACTCCTGCGCCAGCTCCGGCGTCCAGCGCTCACCCGGGTGGAACGGCGAGTCCGCCGGGATCTGAAGCTCCAGATGCATGCCGATGTCGACGATGACCCGAGCCGCCCGCATCATCTGCGCGTCCAGATAACCGAGCCGCTCCTCCGCGTCCGTCAGGAAGCCCAGCTCGTCCATCAGCCGCTCCGCGTACAGCGCCCAGCCCTCGGCGTTGGCGCTGACCATGCCCACGGACGCCTGGTAGCGGGAGAGGTTCTCCGCCACGTGCACCCACTGCGCGAGCTGGAGGTGATGGCCGGGGACGCCCTCGTGGTACCAGGTCGACACCAGGTCGTACACCGGGAAGCGGGTCAGCCCCATCGTCGGCAGCCAGGTGCGGCCCGGCCGGGAGAAGTCCTCCGACGGGGGCGTGTAGTACGGGGCCGCCGCGCTGCCGGGCGGGGCGATCCGCGACTCCACCTTCCGTACCCGCTCGGCGAGTTCGAAGTGGGTGCCGTCCAGGGACTCGATCGCCTGGTCCATCAGGCCCTGCAGCCAGTCGCGTACCTCGTCCACGCCCTCGATGTGCCGGCCGTGCTCGTCGAGGTGGGCCAGCGCCACCCACGGCGTCTCGGCGCCCGGCAGGATCTTCTCGGCCTCCTTCTTCATCTCGCCGAGGATCCGGTGGAACTCGGACCAGCCGTACGCGTACGCCTCGTCCAGGTCGAGGTCGGTGCCGTTGAAGTAGCGGGCCCAGCGGGCGTAGCGCTCCCGGCCCACCGTGTTCGGGGCGCCCTCGATCGCCGGCGCGTACACCTCGCGCATCCAGTCCCGCAGTCCGGCCACCGCCGCGGTCGCCCCGCGTGCGGCCTCGTCCAGCTCCGCGCGTAGAGCGTCGGGGCCCGCCGACGCGAAGTCCTCGAACCAGCCCCGGCCCTCGCCCGTGTCGGACCACTCGCCGAGCTGCTCGATGAACGTGGCGGTCGGGCGGGGAGCCGCGTACAGCTTGCGCTCCAGGCCCAGGTGAAGGGACTCGCGGTAGCCGGCCAGCGCGCCCGGCACCGCGCGCAGCCGCTCGGCGATCGCCGCCCAGTCCTCCTCCGTCTCCGCCGGTGTCACGGTGAACACCTCGCGCACCGAGTGGGCGACGGTCCCCAGGTTGCCCACCGACCGCAGACCCTCGTCGGCCTCGTGCACGGCCAGCTCGGCGGTGAGCCGCTCCCGCAGCAGCCGGGCGCAGCGGCGCTCGATGTCGCTGTCCGCGCCGGGCCGGCGCTCGGCCTCGCCGAGCCGGGCGAGCGTGGCCCGCTGGAGCTCCGCGAGCGCCTCCTGGCCCGCGGGGGAGAGGTCGGGCAGCCGGGAGGAACTCTCCTTCACACCGAGATAGGTACCGGTCACCGGGTCGAGGGCGATCAGCTCGTCGACGTAGGCGTCGGCGACGTCGCGGGGCAGCGCGTTGTTGGTCTGTGACATGCGGACCATCCTGGTACGCGCGTCGCCGCACGTCACCCGGATTGAGCCGAGGGCGAAGGCGGCAACAGCGGCCCGCAGTCCCACTGCTGGAAGATCAGCCGGGTCTCCACCCGCGCCACCTCCCGCCGCGCGGTGAACTCGTCCAGCACCAGCCGCTGCAGATCCGCCATGTCCGCGACCGCGACATGCACCAGATAGTCGTCCGGGCCGGTCAGATGGAACACGGTCAGCGACTCCGGCAGCGCCCGGATCCGCTCCACGAACGGCCCGACCAGCTCCCTGCGGTGCGGCCGCACCTGCACCGACAGCAGCGCCTGCAGCCCCCGCCCCAGCTTGGCCGGATCCAGCTTCAGCCGGTGCCCGAGGATCACGCCGCAGCGGCGCAACCGGGTCACCCGGTCCAGACACGTCGACGGCGCTACCCCGACCTGCGCGGCGAGATCCCGGTACGTCGTCCGGGCGTCGTTCTGCAGCAGCCGCAGCAGATGAAGGTCCACCGGATCCAGTACGACAGATTCGGCCACCGGCCGAACGTAACACGGTCTTCGGCTCCCGGGACCCGGTCGGTGTTCACTCTTCGCTCCATGGATCTGGGCATGGACACGCGTACACCGCGTTCACCGCGCACATCGCGCGCACTGGCCACCGAGGCCGTGCACGCCGGCCGCGACGACCTCGCCGGCCAGGGACTGCACGCCCCGCCGATCGACCTGTCGACCACCTACCCCTCGTACGACAGCCGCGGCGAGGCCGCCCGCATCGACGCCTTCGCCGCCACCGGCGCCGAACCGGACGGCCCGCCGGTCTACGGGCGGCTCGGCAATCCGACCGTCGCCCGCTTCGAGACCGCGCTGGCCCGCCTGGAGGGCACCGAGGCGGCGGTCGCCTTCGCCAGCGGCATGGCCGCCCTCAGCGCCGTGCTGCTGGCCCGCGGCTCCATGGGGCTGCGCCATGTCGTCGCCGTACGGCCGCTGTACGGGTGCAGCGACCATCTGCTGACCGCCGGGCTGCTCGGCTCGGAGGTCACCTGGACCGACCCGGCGGGTGTCGCCGACGCGCTGCGGCCGGACACCGGGCTGGTGCTGGTGGAGTCCCCGGCCAACCCCACCCTTGCCGAGATCGACCTGCGGGCCGTCGCCCACGCCTGCGGGTCCGTACCGCTGCTGGTGGACAACACCTTCGCGACGCCCGTGCTCCAGCGGCCCGCCGAGCAGGGGGCGCGGCTGGTGCTGCACAGCGCCACCAAGTACCTGGGCGGACACGGGGACGTGCTGGCGGGCGTGGTGGCCTGCGACGAGGAGTTCGCCGGGGTGCTGCGGCAGATACGGTTCGCCACCGGGGGTGTCCTGCATCCGCTGGCCGGCTATCTGCTGCTGCGGGGCCTGTCCACCCTCCCGGTGCGGGTGAAGGCCGCCTCGGCCAACGCCGCCGAGCTCGCCCGCCGGCTCGCCGCCGACCCGCGCGTGGAGCGTGTGCACTACCCGCGCATCGGCGGCGCGATGGTCTCCTTCGAGGTGTACGGCGACCCGCACGAGGTCATCCGCAGCGTCCGGCTGATCACCCCGGCGGTGAGCCTCGGCAGCGTCGACTCCCTCATCCAGCACCCGGCGTCCATCAGCCACCGCATCGTCGACGCCGACGACCGCCGCGGCGCCGGCGTCAGCGACCGGCTGCTGCGCCTCTCGGTCGGCCTGGAGGACGTGGAGGACCTGTGGGCGGACCTGGACGGGGCGCTGGGGGAGCCGGTCGGGACGCGGACCCGCCGGGAGGCGCTGGCTCGGGGCTGATGCGCCGGCCCGGCGGATGACGCGGCCGTCCCCCTGCTCCGGGGGAGGGGGACGGCCGTCGCTCGCGGCGCCTGACGAGGGACGGTCGCCGTTCGCTTCGTGGGGGAGCAGACGGCCGTCGCTCGTCGTGCCGGCCAGGGCTACGGCTACGGGCGGCTGACCCGTTCGCCGTCCCGCCGCTCCTGCGTGCGGTGGGGGCGTACGTCGTTCAGGCGGGCCGTGATGACGAGGGTGCCCTCCTCGATCTGGTAGTCGAGGGGGAGGGCCAGGGCGCGCATCGCGGCGACCATGCCGGTGTTGGAGGACTGCGTCACCGCGTACACGTCGGTGCAACCGGCCTCCGCGGCCATCGCCACCAGCCGGGACAGCAGCTCACCCCCGATGCCGCGCCGCTGCCAGGCGTCCTCGACGAGCAGGGCGACCTCGGTCTCGTCGCCGTCCCACAGCAGATGGCCGAGGCCGACGATGCGGCCGGAGGCGGTCTGCGCGGCGAGCGTGCGGCCGAAGCGCGGACTGAGCAGATGGCTCAGATAGCGGTCCGCGTCACCGACCGGACCGTGGTACCGCAGGCGCAGCGTCTCGGCGGAGCACCGCTCGTGCATCTCCAGCGCGGCGTCGAGGTCACGGGTGTCCGCCCGGCGCACCGTGATGTCGCTGCCCTCGGGCAGGGTGAGCACGTCCCGGCCGCGCGGGAGCCGCGGGCCGAGCCGGGCGTCCAGTTCCACCAGCGCCCGCGCGCGGGCGAACTCGGTGGGCGTGAACGGCAGATACGGCCGCTCCACGGTGATGACCCCGCCCTCCGGGGCGCGCAGCCGCATCACCGTGTCCTCCAGGGCACCCTCCACCGGCCCGCCCTGCGGCGCCCGGGGGCCGAAGGCCGGGGCGGCGGGCAGCGAGCGGATGGTGCACCGGCCCAGCAACTGCCGCAGCGCCAGCGGCAGTTCCGCCGCGTCCTGCGCGGTGCGGGCGGCCAGGCCCAGCACGCGGGTCGGGGCGTCCACCAGATCGTGGGCGTCGGCCCGCTCGATCCAGGTGTCCCAGCCCCCGGCGCCGGAGGCCGCGGCGGTGAGGCCGGTGCCGTCCAGGTCGGCCGGGGCGCGCAGCAGGAACTCGTCCACCACGCCCTCGCCGAGCGGATGCGTCTGCAGGCTCAGGATGTCGACCCCGCGCTCGGCCAGCGCCGCGCACAACGCGGCCAGCGAGCCCGGCTCGTCCTTCACCGTGGTGCGCATCCGCCACAGCACCATCTGCCCGGCCGCCTCGGAGGGCGGCCGGGCACCGCCGGTATCGGGCACCGGCGGTGCGTGACCGTGGCGGCGTGTCCACCATGTGGGGACGACGGCCGTGCAGCGCGCCGCCAGGTTCGCCCATGGCCGCCGGGTGTGCGTCACTTCAGACATGTCTCGACTCATGCACACCACTGTGAAGGATTCGTGTTTCGTGATCACGAACTCACTGTGACCGGCGAGTAAAGGATTCTTTTGTCCGGTTTGACGCGCTACTGTCCGGCCAGTCCCGGCCGCAGCGTCTTGGTGAACAGCACCGTGCCGTCCTGTTCCCGCATCCGCACCGTCAACTCCCCGCTGTCGCCGTCGATGTCGACCTCGCCGAAGAACTGGTAGCCCTCGGCGGGCGACACGTTCGACGCGGTCGGTGCCTTCACGAACACCCGCTCGGGACCGAAGGTGTCGTCGAGCGCGCTGGCCGGGAAGGCACCCGCGTTGAGCGGGCCCGAGACGAACTCCCAGAACGGCTCGAAGTCGCCGAACGCGGCCCGGGACGGCTGGTAGTGCTGGGCGGAGGTGTGGTGCACATCGGCCGTCAGCCACACCGTGCCGGTGATCCGCCGGTGCTTGATGAAGCGCAGCAGCTCCGCGATCTGCAACTCCCGTCCCAGCGGCGCCCCCGGGTCGCCCTGGGCCACCGCCTCGATGTTCTTGCGGCCCTCGCCGGTGTCGGGCACCACCAGACCGATCGGCATGTCGGCGGCGATCACCTTCCACACCGCGCGCGAGCGGGCCAGCTCCCGCTTGAGCCACTCCAGTTGCTCGCGTCCGAGGATGCCCTGCGGGTCGACGGTCTCGGTGCCCGGGGAGTTGGCGTTGCGGTACGTGCGCATGTCCAGCACGAACACGTCCAGCAGCGGGCCCTGCCGCAGCACCCGGTACACCCGGCCCTCGCGGGCGCCGGGCCGCAGCGTCGACATCGGGAAGTACTCGCTGAACGCCCGCCGGGCCCGGGCCGCCAGCACGTCGACGCTCTTCTCCGTGTAGCGGGTGTCGGTGTCCGCGATCCGCTGCCCCGGGTACCAGTTGTTGCGCACCTCGTGGTCGTCCCACTGCACGATCGACGGCACCTGGGCGTTGAACCGGCGCAGGTTCTCGTCGAGCAGGTTGTAGCGGAAGGTGCCGCGGAACTCGGAGAGCGTCTCGGCGACCTTGGACTTCTCCTCGGTGGTGACGTTCCGCCAGATACGGCCGTCCGGGAGGGTGGCGGTCGGCGCGATGGGGCCGTCGGCGTAGACGGTGTCGCCGCTGAACAGGAAGAAGTCGGGGTCGAGACGGGCCATCGTGTCGAAGATCCGGTAGCCCCCGATGTCCGGGTTGATGCCCCAGCCCTGCCCGGCCAGGTCGCCCGACCACACGAACCGCACCCCGTCCCGCCGCCGCGCCGGCACCGTGCGGAACGTGCCGGTGACGGGCTCGCTCGTACGGCGCGGGTCGTCGGGGTCGGCGAGCAGCACGCGGTAGTGGATCTGCTCGCCGGACGGCAGGCCGCGCAGCCGGGTGGTGCCGGTGAAGTCCGTGCCCTCGCCGAGCAGCGGGCCGTGCCATCTGCGGGGGTTGCGGAACGACTCGGTCGCCGACGTCTCGACGATCATCCGGGCCGGCCGGTCGGACCGTACCCAGACCAGACCGGACTCCCGGGTCACATCGCCCGTCTGCACGCCCCACCGCGCCTCCGGCCGCCCGGACCGCGCGAAGGCGGGGGCCGCGCCGAGGGCGGTGGGCAGGGTGAGGGCCGCCGAGGCCGCGAGGGAGCCGCGCAGGACCGCGCGGCGGCCGGGAAAGGGACGAACGGACATGAATGCGCCTCCAGAGACAGGATCCGGCCAGTGTGCGCTGCCACATCTACTCGCACGTCACGGCTCGCACGCGAAGACGAAGTGAACAACCGATCGCGGGCACGGAGGCGTTGAAGGGCGCCGCCCTCATGGTTCTGCCGTCCCCGAGCACGGCAGCCGGCCCCTGGCTCGACGGCAGCCGCGTCCCCGCGACGAGCCGCCCCCGCCTTCCGCGAGGCCCGCCCCCTGTTCGGAGAGCCGGCGCCGATGCGGCGGGCAGGAGCAGCTCCCAGCCCGCCGCGCGCTACAGCGCTGCCGTGTCGAGCGGAGTGCCGGCGGGCTCGGACGGGCGGGGGCGGCTGGTGTCGAGGATGACGCGGGCGACCAGGGCCGGGTCGTCGTTCATCGGGACATGGCCGCAGCCGGGGAGGCGGATCAGCCGGGCGTGCGGGATGGTGCGCTTGGCGCGGACGCCCTGCCGGGGCAGCAGCAGCCGGTCCCGGCTGCCCCAGGCCACCGTGACGGGAACGCCCGGCACCGGATCGGTGAACTGGACGGTGCGTCCCGCGCGCAGCGTCTCGAAGAACCCCTCGGCGTGCGCCAGCGCGAGCGTCTCGGCGACCACAGCCTCGGGGGAACGCCGCGCAGGGCGGGCGTAGATGGTGCTGGTCAGCGCGAACCGGCCGGCCGCCGAACGGGACAGCCGCTCGACCGCCGGCAGCGGCATCCGCTCCGCGATCCGCCGCATCCCGAGCAGCACACCGAAGGCGTACCGCCGCTCGGCCTCGGTCCAGAACCCCGCCGGGGACAGCGCCGTGACGGACCGTACGAGCTTCTCGCGGCCGAGCTCCAGGGCCAGCAGACCGCCCAGCGAGTTGCCCGCGACATGCGGCCGGTCCAGTTCCAGCACCTCGCACAGCGCACCGAGCGCCGCGTTCATGGTGGGCAGGTCGTGGGCGAGTCCGTCCGGCAGGGCGGGGGACGCGCCGAAGCCGGGCAGGTCCACCGCGATCACCTCGCGCTCGGTGGCGAGGATGTCGACCACCGGGTCCCAGGCCTGGCGGTGATGCCCGATGCCGTGCAGCAGGAGCAGCGGTTCGCCGCTGCCCACGCGCGTGTAGGAGAGGGTCACGTGCTGCGGGCCGAGGGGTGAGGTGACCTCGAAGGAGACGGTCGCTGACATGAAGGTGCTCCTCGTCTTGGACTCGCGGGCGGTACGGACGGTACGGACGGTACGGACGGCGTGACAGGCACGGACGCCGTAGACAGCTTGTCAGCAATTACTACCGACGGGTAGCCCCTCGGCGAACCGCCTGGACACCGCCGGATACGTCGGCTGGGATGGTGCCGTGACCACCGACACCGCGACCGATGTCTTCGAAGAGCACCGCCCCGTCCTCCTCGGGGTGGCCTACCGCATGCTGGGCAGGGTGGCCGATGCCGAAGACGTCGTCCAGGAGGCCTGGCTGCGCTGGTCCGGCGCCGACCGCTCCGACGTGCGCGAGCCGCGCGGCTATCTGGTGCGGATCACCACTCGCCTCGCCATCGACCGGCTGCGCCAGATCAAGGCCCGCGGCGAGACCTACGTCGGCCCCTGGCTGCCCGAGCCCTACGTCACCGACTTCGGCGACAGTGTCCCGGACACCGCCGAACAGGCCGTGCTCGCCGACTCCGTCTCCCTCGCCGTCCTCGTCGTGATGGAGTCCCTGTCGCCGCTGGAGCGCGCGGTGTTCGTCCTGCGCGAGGCGTTCGGCTACCCGTACGCCGACATCGCCGCCATGCTCGACCGCGGCGAGGCGGCGGTGCGGCAGCTGGCGGGGCGGGCCCGCAAGCACGTCGAGGAACGCCGTCCGCGCTACGACGTCGACCCCGCCCAGCGCCGTGACCTCACCGAGCGGTTCCTGGCCGCGGCCGCCGGCGGTGACCTGGAGGGGCTGCTGGAACTGCTCGCGCCCGACGTGCGGCTCGTCGGCGACAGCGGCGGCAAGGCGCGCGCACCCCTGCGGGTGCTGGAGAGCGCCGACAAGGTGGGCCGCTTCATCGTCGGCGCCGCGCGCAAGGGCGTGCCCGACTTCTCCGTCCGCTTCGTCGAGGTCAACGGCGGGCCCGCCGTGCTGGCCCTGTCCGGCGGCAAGCCCGACGCGGTCTTCCAGCTGGACGTCGCCGACGGGCGCATCCAGGCGGTGTACATCGTCCGCAACCCGGACAAGCTGCACGCGCTGGCGGCACTTCCCTAGCCGCGGTCGCCTTCTCGACAGACCCCCGTCACACGGCGGGGGTCTCGTCGTCGTACGGATTGGTATTGACCAAGGGGTGGGGCCCGCCTATGGTCGCTGATAAGTGAAACAACCTTTAATAAACAAGGGCGCTAAAACGCCGCCGGACACGGCGATCGTGGAGGACAGGGTGGGGACCACGCAGCTGGAAACGGTGCCGGAACCGAAGTACTGGCACCTCAGGACCGTGCTCAGCGAAGCGCTGGAGACCGAGTTCTCCGTGGGCGAGATCCTGCCCAACGAGCGTGACCTCGCCGCCCGTTTCGGCGTCGCCCGCGCCACGCTCCGGCAGGCTCTTGAGCAGCTCGAACTGGAAGGCCGGCTGCAGCGCCGCCGCGGGGTCGGCACGACCGTCGCCCCGCCCCGCATGGGCGTCTCCGTCGGCCCCGCGCGGCACGGCTGGCCGGGCGGCCCCGGTGACGCGTGGCAGGCCCTCGACTGCACCCTCGAAGTGCCGCCCGCCTCCGTCGCCGAGACCCTGGTCACCGGCCGCGAGGAGCCCGTGCACATCCTGCGCCGCTCCCGCGTCTCGCACGGCCAGCCCGTCGCCGCCGAGCTCCTGTACGTCCCGGCGGCCTCCGTGCCCGACCTCTCCGGCATCGACCTGCCGTCCGGCGCGGCACGCGCGCGTGCGGTGCTGCGGGAACTCCAGCGCCTTGAGCTGGAGCGCCAGGAGAACGCCGTGGAGCTCGGCTCGGCCCGCGCGGACGACGCCCGCGAACTGGACCGCCTCCCCGGCGCTCCCGTCCTCGTCGTCACCACCCGCTACATCACCCGCGGCCGCACCGCAGCGCTCTCCGTCGCCACGTACCGCGCCGACACCTGCCGCCTGACCTTCGGCGACACAGGCGCGGTAGAGATCCACCACGGCCCGGAACGCCACGCGTCCTGACCACCCTCGCGGAACTCCACTCCGGCTTCGACTCACAGCCCCGCCACAGGCCGTGAGCCGAACCGGCACGGCTACGTCCTGCCCGAGGCCGCCGCTCGCTCACGCCGCTGGCCGGCGGGCAGGACCTCGCCCCTTTGGCACCGGGTGCGCCACGGCCCCACCCGTCGTGCGCGCCCGGCGGCCGGACGGCACAGGCCCGGTGGGCTTTTCCGGGTCCTTGGCTCTGGGGCGTGCCTGTGCCGGGTGACGTCGGCTCCCGCATCGTGCCGGTCGCGACCTGCCTCGCGGCCAGGGCATCCCGCCAAGCCGCCGCAGGCTACCGGCGGGCCGTCACCGTGCCCTCGACTGCGAAGAGTTGTTCCTCGACGTGGTCCAGGGCCAGGCGGAGCGCGCCCGTTGCCACCGCTGCCTCGCCGAGGAGGGACAGGGTGACCTGCGGCGGGCGCAGGCAGTAGCGGGCCAGTTCGCGGCGCAGCGGGTCCAGGACGCCGTCCAGGCCGGCCGCCCAGCCGCCGATCACGACGAGTTCCGGGTCGAGGGCGAGCACCAGCGCGGCGACGTCGTGGACCAGCCGCTGGATGAAGCGGTCGACCGCCGCGAGCGCCCGCTTGTCGCCCTCCCGCGCCTGCGCGAAGACCGCGGCGACCGCCTGCTCGTCCAGCGGGTGCAGCGGCTCGTCCGTGGTGGACAACAGCGCCTCGGGCGTGGCCTCGCGGCCCAGCAAATGTAGCGCCCCGATCTCCCCGGCCGCCCCGCCGTACCCGCGGTGCAGCCTCCCGCCGATCAGCGACCCCGCCCCCGGACTCAGCCCGGCCAGCACGAACACCACGTCGTCGGTCTCCGTCGCGGAGCCCTTCCAGTGCTCGGCCACGGCAGCCGCGTTCGCGTCGTTCTCCACCAGCACCGGGCACTTGAAGGACCGGCTCAGCCGCTCGCCGAGCTCCAGCCCCGACCAGCCGGGCAGCGCCGTGCTCAGCCGCACCGTGCCGTCCGCCTCCACGATGCCGGGCGTGCCCACGCCTACGGCACGCAGGGAGTCACGCGGCACACCGGCCCGGCGCAGCAGCTCGGCCACGGCGGTGCGCGCCCGCTCCACCCGGTCGTCCGCCTCGACCGTCTCGTCGACGTCCTTCACCTCGGCACCGATCACCCGGCCGTCCAGGTCGGCGAGCAGCGCCGCCACCCGGTGCGCCCCGATCTCCAGACCCAGCAGATGCCCGGCCTCCGCACGGAAGCGGAACCTCCGCGCCGGCCGCCCCTGCCGCCGCGCCGCCCCCTCGTCGGCCGCCGCCTCCACCACGAGCCCCGCCTCGATGAGCCCCTCGACGACGCCTTCCACGGTGGGCCGGGACAGCCCCGTCACCCGGGTGACCTCGGTGAGCGTCGCGCAGTCCGTGGCCCGCAACGCGTGCAGCACCACCGCGGAGTTGATCCTCCGCAGCAGCGAGGGATCCCCGCCGGTCAGCCGACCCACCGTCCGTCCTCCCAGCTCGTGCGCGTGTTGGCCGGATCGTACTCGGCGCCCGGAACCCAGGCGACCGCCGGGCACGGTGACCGCACGCGGACCGCCGGCGCACACGGCTCACCCGGGTGCCACGAACCCCGACTCGTACGCCGTGATCACCGCCTGGGTGCGGTCGCGCGCCCCCAGTTTCGCCAGCACGGCGCTCACATGCGACTTCACCGTCTCCGTCCCGACCACCAGCCGCGCGGCGATCTCCGCGTTCGACAGGCCCCGCGCCATCAGCCGCAGCACCTCCGCCTCCCGCTCGGTCAGCCGCGCCCGCTCCAGCACGTCCCGGGCCGCGCGATCGCCGCCGCCCCCGTCCCCGTACTCGGCGGCCAGCCGGCGCACCGAGGCGGGGAACAGCAGCGACTCGCCCTCGGCGACCAGCCGCACCGCGTGCACGATCTCCGCCGGACGCGCCCGCTTCAGCAGGAACCCGTCGGCGCCCGCGCGCAGCGCCTCGTAGACGTATTCGTCGTTCTCGAACGTCGTCACCACGAGGATCTTCGGCGGGTCCTCGACCGTCCGCAGCAGCGCACGCGTGGCCTCGATCCCGTCCATCAGCGGCATGCGTACGTCCATGGCGACCACGTCCGGCCGCAGTTGCCGCACCAGCGGAATCACCGCCGCCCCGTCGGCCGCCTCACCGGCCACCTCGATGTCGGGCTGCGCCTCCAACACGGCCCGCAGACCCGCGCGTACGAGGGGTTCGTCGTCGACGAGCAGAACGGTGACCGGCATCCGGCCAGCCTAGTGCCGCGGGACTAGGCCCTGTCGTCAAATTCCCGTCGTCCGCCCGAAGGGCGGGCCTGGCGGCGTCAGGTGCGTGCTCTCGGCGTGCCGGGCGTCGACCGGCGTACTGGTTGTACGTGGTCGGCGCCCGGTGCGGCGAGAGTGCGTGCATGGCGTCG
>NZ_JAOCQE010000161.1 GCF_025290915.1 Streptomyces sp. 15-116A
CCCGCCGCCCGCCGGGCCCGCCATGTCGCGGCCGTGGTCGCCGGGCTGTTCACCGGCATCGTCGCGGCCCGCGTCCTCGGCGGCCTCGCCGGGCAGGCGTACGGCTGGCGGTGGGTGTTCGCCGGCGCCGCCGTCCTCACCCTCGTCCTCGGCCTGGCCACGGCCCTCGTCCTGCCGTCGGAGCGGCGCCGCCGGGACGGCTCGCTGTTCGGCGGCATCGCCGCGCTGCCCGGACTGCTGCGCCGCTCGCCCGACCTGTGGCGCGCGTCCGTGCGCCAGGCGGGGATGTTCGGCGCCTGGAGCGCCCTGTGGACGACACTCACCCTGCTGCTGACCGGTCCGGCCTACGACCTGTCCACCGCCACCGCCGGGCTCTTCGGCCTCTTCGGGCTCGCGGCGAGCGCGGTGGCACCGCTGGCGGGCGGGCTGGTGGACCGTTTCGGCGCCGCCAGGGTCGTACGCGGCGCCTTTCTGCTCGCGGCGGTCTCCGTGCCGCTGTTCTGGCTGGGCGGGCAGGTCATCTGGGCGCTGTTCGTCGCCGCGGTCGCGATCCACGCGGCGCTCGTCACCTCGCACGTCGCCAACCAGACCCTCGCCCTGACCACCACCTCCAGCCCCGCCACCGCCAACACCGCCTACGTCGTCTCCGGCTTCGCCGGCGGCGCCACCGCCTCGGCCCTCGCGGGCACCGCCTTCACCCACGCGGGCTGGACGGGCGTCTCCGCGGTGGCGGCGGCGTCGCTGGCGCTGGGGTGGGGGAGCACGGCGGTGCGGCGACGGGGGAGGTGAGCGCGGGGGCGTGGGCGCGGCGCGTGCGGGGTGGTGTGGTGTGACCGTACGCCGATGAAGACGCCGGGGTCCGCCGGGCGGCCCACGACGGCGCACGCCGGGCGCCGGACGGGGACGAGCCCCGGCCGCCGCGCCCGGCGTGCACGTGAACGATCAACCGGCGTACCGGCGTTCTGATGTAACCGCCGTACCGGCGTCAGAGCTGGGTGACGTCCAGCTCCCCTTCCGCGTACTGCCTGCGCAGGACCTTCTTGTCGAACTTGCCCACGCTCGTCTTCGGCACCGACTCGATCACCGTCCAGCGCTCCGGCAGCTGCCACTTTGCGATCTTGCGGTCGTCGGCGAGGAAGGCGCGCAGGGTGGTGAAGTCGGCGCCGGTGCCCTCCTTGAGGACCACCGTGGCCAGCGGGCGCTCGCCCCACTTCTCGTCCGGGACCGCGACGACGGCGGCCTCGGCCACGTCCGGGTGGGCCATCAGCGCGTTCTCCAGCTCGACGGAGGAGATCCACTCACCGCCGGACTTGATGACGTCCTTGGCGCGGTCGGTGAGGGTGAGGAAACCGTCCGGGCTGATGGTGCCCACGTCGCCGGTCTTCAGCCAGCCGTCCTCGCTGAACTTGTCGGCGGGGCGCAGCGGTTCGGCGTCGGGGCCGTTGTAGTAGGCGCCGGCGATCCACGGGCCGCGCACCTCCAGCTCGCCCGCGGACTCGCCGTCCCAGGGCAGCCGCTCGCCGCCGGGGCCGGTGAGCCGGGCCTCGACGCCGGCCGGGAAGCGGCCCTGCGTCAGCCGGTAGGCGAACTCCTCGTCGGTGCCGACGGCCTGCGCCGGCGGGCGGGCGATGGTGCCGAGCGGGGAGGTCTCCGTCATGCCCCACGCGTGGCAGACCCGCATGCCGAGCTTGTCGAACGCCTCCATCAGCGACGGCGGACAGGCCGAGCCGCCGATCGTGACCTGGGTGAGGGAGGAGACGTCCCGGGGGCGGGCGGTGAGCTCGGCGAGCAGGCCCTGCCAGATGGTGGGGACGGCGGCGGCGTGGGTCGGCTTCTCGCCCTCGATCATCTCGGCGAGCGGCGCGGGCTGCAGGAAGCGGTCCGGCATCAGCATGTTGACGCCGGTCATGAAGGTGGCGTGCGGCAGGCCCCACGCGTTGACGTGGAACTGCGGGACCACCACCAGCGACGTGTCCTCGTCGGTGAGGCCCATCGACTGGGCCATGTTGACCTGCATCGAGTGCAGGTAGATCGAACGGTGGCTGTACACCACGCCCTTGGGGTCGCCGGTCGTGCCGGAGGTGTAGCACATCGCGGCGGCGGACCGCTCGTCCAGCTCGGGCCAGTCGTAGGCGACCGGCTTTCCGGCGAGCAGCTCCTCGTACTCGTGCACCTGGACGGGAGCCTCCGCGAGCGCGGACCGGTCGCCGGGGCCGGAGACCACGACGTGCTCGACCGTCTTCAGGTGCGGCAGCAGGGGAGCCAGCAGCGGGATCAGCGAGCCGTTGACGATGACCACGCGGTCGGCGGCGTGGTTGACGATCCACGCCAGCTGCTCGGGCGGAAGGCGCAGGTTCAGCGTGTGCAGCACGGCGCCCATGGAGGGGATCGCGAAGTACGCCTCCACGTGCTCCGCGTTGTTCCACATGAGCGTCGCCACGCGCTCGTCGCCGGCCACCTGGAGGTCGTCGCGCAGGGCGTGGGCAAGCTGGGCCGCGCGGGCGCCGATCTCCGCGTAGCTGCGGCGGTGCGGTTCACCCTCGCCGGTCCAGGTGGTCACCAGAGATGTGCCGTGGATCGTCGACCCATGGTTCAGGATCCTCGAGATCAGCAGCGGTACGTCCTGCATGGTGCTCAGCACGGCGTCCTCCTGGGCGACATTGCCTACGCGGCGGTAACGGTTGCGCTGATTCTGCGCACATACCGCTCGGTATGTCACTAGGGGAGCGGATGATCGATCACGCCCACAGGACGACGTTTCTCATCAGGACCGAACAATCCCCAGCTCAGGGTCCTCGCGCAGCTTGCCCAGGGCCCGCGACACCGCCGACTTCACCGTGCCCACCGACACTCCGAGCACCTCCGCCGTCTGGACCTCACTGAGGTCCTCGTAGTACCGCAGCACGACCATCGCCCGCTGCCGCGCCGGCAGCCGCATGATCGCCCGCCACATCGCGTCGCGCAGCGCCTGCTGCTCGGCCGGATCGTCGCCGCCCGGCAGCAGCTCCGGCTCGGGCACCTCGTCGCAGGCGAACTCGTCCACCTTGCGCTTGCGCCACTGCGACGTGCGCGTGTTCACCAGCGCCCGGCGCACATAGCCGTCCAGCGCGCGGTGGTCCTGTATCCGCTCCCAGGCGACGTACGTCTTGGTGAGCGCGGTCTGCAGCAGGTCTTCCGCGTCGCTCGGATTCCCGGTCAGGGACCGGGCGGTACGCAGAAGCACCGGCTGGCGGGCCCTCATGTACGACGCGAACGACGGGTACGGGAGGGTCTGCGTCGCTGGAGCAGCGGCGTTCGAAGCGCTGGTGCAGACGGGTGTGGTCATGGCTCAACGCTATGAGCGAGGGCGGGTCCGGCGGATCGCCCGCAGGTCCCGAAGCCACGTCCCCCTCAGGTTGTAGGGGTGGGGCCTGCTGCACCTCCTCTGGGTGGACTGGAGGGGGAGGGGCCGTGCGGGTTCACCCCTGGGGGAAGGGCCGGACCCAGGGTCCCTGCCGTCCGTCCTCCGGGAGCCCTCCCACCGTGCACGGCCAGCATCCTCATCCGTCCGCGGCGAGGATCACCCCCGAGGTCGGCACCCCCGTTCCCGCCGTCACCAGCACCCTTTCCGCACCCGGCACCGGATTCGCCGCCGTCCCGCGTATCTGCCGTACCGCCTCCGCCAGTCCGTTCATCCCGTGCAGATACGCCTCCCCCAACTGTCCGCCATGGGTGTTGAGCGGCAACCGCTCCTCGGCCACGAAGTCCGCCGCCTCCCCCGGTGCGCAGAAACCGAACTCCTCCAGCTGCATCAGCACGAACGGAGTGAAGTGGTCGTACAGGATCCCCACATCCACCTCCGCCGGGGTCAGCCCCGAGCTCCGCCACAGCTGCCCGGCCACCACTCCCATCTCCGGCAGCCCCGCGAGATCGTCCCGGTAGAAGCTCGTCATCTGCTCCTGCGCCCGCCCCGCTCCCTGGGCCGCCGCCACCACGACGGCCGGCGGACGGGGCAGGTCCCGGGCCCGCTCCACCGAGGTGACCACGAGCGCCTGACCGCCGTCGGTCTCCTGGCAGCAGTCCAGCAGCCGCAGCGGCTCGGCTATCCAGCGCGAGGCGGCGTGGTCGGCGAGCGTGATGGGCCGGCCGTGGAAGTACGCCGCCGGGTTCGTCGCCGCGTACTTCCGGTCCACCACGGCCACCTGACCGAACGCCTCCGGTGTCAGCCCGAACGTGTGCAGGTACCGCTGTGCCGCCATCGCCACCCACGAGGCCGGCGTGAGCAACCCGGCCGGCAGCACCCAGCCGAGCGCCACCCCCTCCGCCGAGGGCTCCCGGTGCCACACCCCCGAACCGAAGCGGCGGCCCGACCGCTCGTTGAACGCCCGGTAGCAGACGACCACCTCCGCCACCCCCGTCGCCACCGCGAGGGCCGCCTGCTGGACCGTGGCGCAGGCCGCGCCGCCGCCGTAGTGCACGCGAGAGAAGAAGGACAGCTCGCCGATGCCGGCCGCCTGGGCCACCGTGATCTCCGGGCTGGTGTCCATGGTGAACGTGACCATCCCGTCCACGTCCGCCGGCGTCAGCCCCGCGTCCTCCAGCGCGGCCCGCACCGCCTCCACCGCCAGCCGCAACTCGCTGCGCCCCGAGTCCTTGGAGAACTCCGTGGCCCCGATACCGACGATCGCCGCGCGCCCGCCGAGGGTGTCCCGTGCGCGGAGACTCATGCCGCCTCCATCTCCGGTGGCCGGCCGCTCTCGCCCGTGAGCGCGACCGTCACCGTCCCGGTGACATGCCTGCCGATGCCGTTCGTCCCGACGACCCGGACCGTCACGGTGTCTCCGTCGCGTTCTTCGATCGTGCCCGTCAGCAGCATCGTGTCGCCCGGGTGGTTGGGTGCGCCCAGCCGTATGGCGACGCGGCGCAGCATCGCCGCCGGGCCGAAGTGGTCGGTGATGTAGCGGCCGACCAGGCCGTTGGTGGTCAGGATGTTCATGAAGATGTCGGGGGAGCCCTTCCGCCGGGCCGCCTCGGGATCGTGGTGCACGTCCTGGAAGTCGCGGGAGGCGATCGCGCCGGCCACGATCAGGGTGCGGGTGACGGGGATCTCCAGCGGGGGGAGGCGCTCCCCTACGCCAGGCACGGGACGGCTGTCTGCGTGGGTCATTCCCTCACCCCCCGGAACACGGGCAGCACCAACTCCTCGTCGTACCGCCGGAACTCCAGCCGCACCGGCATCCCGATGCGCACCTTGTCGTACGGCACCCCGACCACGTTGCCGATGATCCGCACGCCCTCCGCCAGTTCGATCAGCCCCACGGCGTACGGCGGGTCGAAGGCCGCGAAGGGCGGGTGGTGCATGACCACGTAGGAGTAGACCGTGCCCTCGCCCGCCGCCTCCACCGTGTCCCACTCCATCGAGCCGCACCCGTTGCACCCGGGCAGCCAGGGAAAGCGCAGGGTTCCGCAGCCGGTGCAGCGCTGGATCAGCAGCCGGTGCCGGGCCACGCCTTCCCAGAATCCGGCGTTGTCCCGGTTCACGACCGGCCGCGGGCGCCGCTCGGCCTCAGCGGGTGGCGGACCCCGCCGGTCCGGCGGACTGCTGCGTGCGGGCGCGTACTTGAGGATGCGGAAGCGATGCGTGCCGACGAGGTCGCCGTCGGCGCGGACGTCCATGCGCGTCGTGACGAAATAGCCCGTGCCGAGCTTGGTGGTCTTGCGGTCGGAGACCGACTCGATCACCGCGTCGAAGGTGACCTCGTCCCCCGGGCGCAGGGGGCGGACGTACTCCTGCTCGCAGTCGGTGGCCACGACCGCCGTGCAGCCCGCTTCGTCGAGCAGGGAGAGCAGTTCGTCGAAGGCCTCCGTGCGCCCCGCGTGCCCGGTGAGGCCGCCCATGGTCCACACCTGGAGCATGGCGGGCGGCGCGATCGCCTCCGGCCCTGCGTACGCCGGGTTGGTGTCGCCCATCGCCTCGCACCAGTGCCGGATCATCGGCTCGTTGACGGGATCCAGGCCCCTGCCGCCCCGCACGGCCGGCCGTCCCTCGTACGCCTTCAGCCGGGCCCCGAGGTCCTCGCCCGTACCCCGGTTCCGCTCCTCACGCGCCACCGCTTTCCCGCTCACGCGGACCCCCTCGTCGTACCACCGTCGCCTCATCGCGACGCCCGTGTCCGTCCTGACACTTCTGGTACACCGCACCCGCCCGTCGGGTTCCCACATCCGCGGCGGCAATTTTCCGAGCACACTCGCCGCAGCACCCGCACGTATCTGACTGCTCGTCAGATTCCATCCCCGCCCCCGAACTGTCAAGGTGACCGCCCCCGAAAGGCCTGCGCGGCGGCACCGAAGCACCGCCGCGCAGACGCCTTGCACCCCACGAAGCACACCCACAGACCGTCAGAGGGCCGAAGCCCTCTCACCTCACCACCACAGCGGGGAGAAGCTGACGGCCACGTTGTCGTTGCCCTGGCTGACGGCCGTGAACGCCGAGCCGTTGACCTGGGCGGTGTTGCTCTGGTTCGAGGCGCCGGAGCCGACGGCCTGCTGGTTGGTGGTCGACGAGTTGCCGAAGTTGTCGCCGCCGACGCCGCTGCCGAGGACACCCGCGTCGGCGGTCGCCGCCGTCGCGTTGGATCCGTCGTCCGCGAAGGCCCCGTTGTCCGCCGTCGCGACGCCGGTGAACAGGGCGGCCGCGAGCGGAAGCGCGGAGACGGCGGCGATGACGCGGGCGGTACGGATGCTTGCCATGTTGTGTTCCCTCCAGAACCAAGGACGCACCGGCTCTTGGCCGTGTGTGCGTGAATTGCGTGAAGTACGGCTCTCACCAGGGAGGTTGGCCGACCGCCCCGGTGCTGTGCACGACGTCGCGTGATCAGAGTTGCCCACCGAATCCCCGGCGAACCACCCCGGAAGCCGCTCTTCGCACGCAAGCGTGACGACTAGTCGATAAACCCCTTCACGCCTCTTGAGTCACAGATCACGTGTGACGGACACCCCGACCGCCAAGCCGCGCAAGGGACGAAGCGTTACGGCACAGGACGCCGGGCCCGCAACCGCCTGGCGTGTCGCCCCGGCTCCCCCTTTCCTTTTTCGAACGTACGTACGAACATAGAGGCATGGCCACCACCGACCGGCAGGCCACGACGCTGGCCCTCGCACACGCCCTGTCAGCCGCCGAACGCGGACTGGCCGTCATCCCCCTGTCCCGGACGAAACTCCCGGCCCTGCGCTCCCCCCATCGCGACGACCCCGACCCGGTGCGACCGCCCTGCCACGGCGAGTGCGGCCGCTTCGGCCACGGTGTCTACGACGCCTCCCCCGACCCCGCCCGCATCCGCGCGATGTTCGCCGCCGCCCCCAGGGCCACCGGCTACGGCATCGCCTGCGGCCTTCCCCCGCACCACCTCATCGGCATCGACCTGGACACCAAGAACGGAACGGATTCCTCCGCGGCACTGCGCGAACTGGCCCTGCGGCACCTGTTCACGATCCCCGCCACGGTCGTCGTCCTGACCCCGAGCGGCGGCCGCCACCTGTGGCTCAGCGGCCCGCCGGACGTCGTCGTCCCCAACTCCGCGGGCCGCCTCGCGCCCGGCATCGACATCCGGGGCGCCGGCGGCTACCTCGTCGGCCCCGGGTCCCGTACCGAACACGGCACGTACACCGCCGCACCGGGCACCGCCCACCTCGCCCCCGCCGCCTGCCCGCCCGCCCTTCTGCGCCTCCTCCTGCCGCCGCCGCGCGCCCACCACCCGACGCCCGCATCGGCCGGCGGACACGGCCAGGGCCTCGTCCAGTTCGTCCTCGCCGCGCACGAGGGGCAGCGCAACACCCGTCTGTTCTGGGCGGCCTGCCGTGCCTACGAGGACGGCATCGGCCCCGCCCTGGCGGACGCCCTCGTCGAGGCGGCCCTCGACACGGGCCTGTCCGAACGCGAGGCCCGCGCGACGATCGCCTCGGCGGCACGGATGACGGGGCATCGCCCCTGAGTGACACCGTTCGCCCGCCGGCAGCACGAACCGGAAACACGCGCCGGAAACACGCGCCGCTCGAAACGCCGAAAGAGCCCGATGCACCACCGCCCCCGAGTGCCGGCCATGTCACTCGCCCGTCTCGTCCTCGCCTCCGGCCGCGCGGTGCACCTCGCCGAGCTGTGCATGTCCTCGGCCTACGGCGGGCCGCTCGAGAGCTACCCCTGCAAGCCGCTCAACGATCACAAGATCCGGTGGCTGCTCCGCTCGGCCGAACAGGCCTGCCCGGGGCCCCGGTGCACCTGGTCCCGCCCCCGCGCGCGATCACGCCCTGTACCGCTCACGTCTGACCGTGGCCTGGTTCCAGCCGACCCTCTGCGCACCGTCTAAGTCCGCCGCGGCGGCCATCCTGCGGGACGTGCCCTGGGAGCGGCTGCCCGCGGACGAGGAGCTGTGACGAGGAGTTCCAGGGACCCGAGCGGCCCACTGTCGTACGTACGCTCCGTGTCCGCCCCCTCGGCGGCTCGTTGATCCACACGGCGTGGGCGACGGGGACGTCATCGGCTGCGTCCTGCGTGTATGCGTCCTTCAGAAGAGGTGGTGTGGATGCCGGTACTGTGCAAGCCCTCGTTGCTCCTGCCCGAGCATGTGGTCTCCCAGGCGGAGACGCTGCGGATGGCGGAGCGGGTCTATGCCGGTCATCCACAGCTGGACGCGGTGCTGCGGATGATCCGCAACACCGGTGTGGAGAAGCGGCATGTGATCCGCCCGGTGGAGGAGACGCTCGCCGAGGTCGGACTCGGGCGCAGGCAGAAGGTGTACGACGCGGCCGTGAGGGAGATGCTGCCGCAGGTCGTGATGGAGGCGCTGGGCCACGCGCGTCTGTCCAGCGCGGACATCGACGCGATCGTCTTCGTCTCCTGCACGGGACTCGCCATGCCGTCGCCCACCGCCTGGATGATCAACGAGCTGGGCTTCTCCTGGTCCACGGCCCAGATCCCCATCGCCCAGCTGGGCTGCGCCGCCGGGGCCGCCGCGATCAACCGGGCCTGTGACTTCGCCCGGGCGCACCAGGGGCATGTCCTCGTGGCGTCCTGCGAGTTCTGTTCCCTGCTGTATCAGCCGGGGGACCACGACCTGGGCAGCCTGCTGAGCAACGGGCTCTTCGGTGATGCGGTCGGGGCGGCGGTGGTGCGCGCGGACCGAACGGATGAGGTGTCCGCTGCTGAGGCGGGCGGCGGGGAACGTGCGGAGCCCGCGGTCTCCGGGCTGCACGTGACCGCGCAGGGTTCGCATGTGCTCCCGGGTACGGAGTCGTGGATCTCGTACGAAGTGACCGACCAGGGCCTGCACTTCCGCCTGGACAAGGGGGTCCCGTCCGCGATGGCCGGCATGGTGCCGCCGCTTCAGACGTTCGTGAAGGAACAGGGACACGATCTGGCCTCCCTCGACCGCTACGCCTTCCACAGCGGCGGGCCGCGCGTGCTGGAGGCGCTGCGCACTCAGGCGGGCGTCACGGACACCGCCCTGCGCGACTCCGTCGAGACGCTGGCCGACCACGGGAACATCGGCTCGGCGGCCCTGCTGGACGCGCTGATCCGCACCTTCGACTCGGACCCGCCGGACGGGGCGACGGTCCTCGCGGCCGGTTTCGGCCCGGGCATCACGATGGAGATGTTCTTCGGCACATGGCACCGCGCCGAAGAAGCCTTCGCCGGGGAAAGCGAGCGGAGCGCATGACGCACGGCAGGTTCTACGACGACTTCGAGCTGGGCGCGGTCTACCAGCACTGGCCGGGCAAGACCGTCACGGAGTACGACCACCATCTGTTCTGCCTGCTGACCATGGTCCGCCACCCGATCCACATGGACCACCGGTTCGCCGAGACCGCCACGGAACACGGCCGCCCTCTGGTCATCAGCTCCTACGTCTTCTCCCTGCTGCTCGGCCTGTCCGAGCCCGACATCGCCGGAGCGGCCCTGGCCCACCGGGGCTTCGGCGAGATCAGACACGAGGCCCCTCTCTTCCACGGCGACACCCTCTACGCCGAGTCGAAGATCCTGGCCAAGGAGAAACCGTCCGACAAGCCGGGCCGGGGCACGGTGGAGGTCGAGACCCGCGGCGTCAACCAGCACGGCACCGAGATCCTCACCTTCACCCGCCGCCTGGAAGTCCCCCTCGGCCACCACCCCCTCACCCAGCCCGGCTCCCACGAGGCCTGGCCCTTCACCGGCGAAACAGCCCGCCGCCTGGCAACCCGAGACACTTAGACCAAGCGAACGGCCCCGACCGACGGCCCGACAGCCGATGCATCGACAAACGACGGAGCGCCGCCGAGTATCTGCCCATGACGGATGACGATCTCGTGGCGGCCGTCCGCGCGTACGCGGCTGACCAGCGCCTGCCTGGCCCGGCCTCTTCGGAGGACGCCGCCGCGTTCGAGCGGCTCGTGGGACACCCGATGCCCGAACTGCTGAGAAGGCTCTACGTCGAAGTCGCCAACGGCGGCTTCGGACCGCAGAGGTCGTGTCCCTCACGGACACGGGCGACTGGTTCAGTGACTGCGAGGACATCACGATGGCGTACCAGGAGCTCGCCGATCCCGAGCGGGGGATCCCACCGGGGATCGTGCCGCTCATGGACCGAGGCTGCGCGATGTGGGCACTCATCGACTTCAAGACGGCGGACGGGCAGATGTGGGACTGGGACCCCAACCTCTGCTGCACGGAGCATGCTCTGGCCCCGCTGGGGCAGTCATTGGCCGGGTGGCTGACCGACTGGTTGAACGGCACCATGCACTTCGGGCCGTACCCGCATCGTGAGTTCTCCGCCAGGAACTGCCCCGCCCGCTGAACCTGCCGTCCATCACAACGGCCCCCGACCACACACTCAGGTCAGGGGCCGTTCACGCTGCTTCACCGCGGAGGCGGTGGGATTTGAACCCACGGTGACATCGCTGCCACGACGGTTTTCAAGACCGTTCCCTTCGGCCGCTCGGGCACGCCTCCCCGCGCCAGGCCGTGATCGGCGGCGCGGGGTCAAGAGTAACGGGTTCGCCGAGGCGCGGGGTCGTCAGTTGTCGCCGACGCGGGCGCCCAGGGTGAGTTCGGTGGTGCGCTCCTTGCCGTCGCGTTCGTAGGTGATCGTGACCTCGTCGCCCGGCTTGTGGGTCCAGATCTCGCCGATCAGGGTGGGGCCGGAGTCGATCACCCGGTCGTCGAGCTTGGTGATCACATCACCGGGCTGCAGACCGGCCTTGTCGGCGGGGCCGCCCGGGTCGACCGGCTCGGAGCCGCCGGCGCCCTGCTCGGTGATCTTCGCGCCGCCCGACGTCTCCTCCAGGGAGACCGACGCGCCGATCTTGGCGTACACCGGCTTGCCCGTCTTGATCAGTTCCTGGGCGACGTACTTGGCCTGGTTGATCGGGATGGCGAAGCCGAGGCCGATCGAGCCGGCCTGGCCCGTGCCGAAGCCGCCGTTGCTGGTGGACTGGATGGCGGAGTTGATGCCGATCACGTTGCCCTGGGCGTCCAGCAGTGGTCCGCCGGAGTTGCCCGGGTTGATGGACGCGTCGGTCTGCAGGGCGCTCATGTACGACGCCTGGCTGCCGGTGCCGTCGCTGGAGGCGACCGGGCGGTTCTTGGCGCTGATGATGCCGGTCGTCACCGTGTTGGACAGGCCGAAGGGCGCACCGATCGCGATGGTCGAGTCGCCGACCGCCACCTCGTCGGAGTTGCCCAGGGTGAGCGGCTTCAGGTCCGACGGGGCGTTCTTGAGCTTGATGACCGCGACGTCGTAGCCCTGTGCGTTGCCGACGACCTCGGCCGCGTACTTCTTGCCGTCCGGGAACGTCGCCGACAGCTTGCCACCGTCGACCGCGTCCGCCACCACGTGGTTGTTGGTGACGATGTGGCCCTGCTTGTCGAAGACGAAGCCCGTGCCGGTGCCGCCCTCGCCGCTGCTGCTCTCGGCCTCGATGGTCACCGTGCTCGGCAGCGCCTTGGCGGCCACCGCGGCGACCGTGCCGGGGTCGCGCTTGACGTTGCCGCCGCTGGTGGAGGCCGAGACGGTCGTCGAGGAGGTGTCGTCGTTGTTCCTGGCCAGCGTGTAGCCGAGGCCGCCGCCCAGGCCGCCCGCGACCAGCGCGGCCACCAGGACCGCCGCGAGCAGACCGCCGCGGCCGCCCTTCTTGGGCGCGGGCGCCGGTGCCGGCTGCTGGTACGAGGAGCCCCAGCCGCCTCCGCCCTGCCCGGAACCACCGTCCGCATGCGCACCGCTGCCCGGCGGCGGAGGCGGCGGCCAGGAGGGGTCGGGAGCGGACGGGGAGCCGGAGGCCGGTCCGGATGCCGTGGGCCCGCCCTGTGCGCCGTGGGCGGAACCGGGGTCGCCCTGCCCGCTGTGCATGCCGGGTGCGCCCTGGTCACCGTGGGCCCCGGGGGCGCCCGGTGGGACGGGAGGCAGGGGTGTCGTCGGGTTGCCCCCGTCCGGAGCCGGGTGCCCCTGGTACGCCGGAGCAGCGGGAGCATCCACCGGCGTGGGCGGTGCGGACGGGGCCGGGGGTACCGCGGTGCCCTCGTTCTCGGTGCTCACAGCTCTTCTCCTCGATCCACGGCTGGTGTAGTCGTTCGCACTCGGTCACGCTCGTTCACGCTGGTCGACGAGTCCGGCGCGCTACAGCTGTGCATGTCTGTCGTGTGCCTCTTTGTATGACGTCAGCATTTCCCACACGCTGTCAGGGCACCATAAGCCGTTCCTGTGGGTCCGGGGCCATTCTTTATATAGGGCATTACTCACCAAAGGTGCGCCACCCCTATGCCTCCGACCGGACGTCCACCGCGTCCCCGCCGCCGAAGCCCGTCCGACCGCACGTCTACCCCCGCGCGGTGGCACCATGACGCGGTGACCCACGCACGACAGCACCTGACCCAAGTCGTCGCTCACCGGGGAGCCTCCGAGGACGCCCCGGAGCACACCCTGGCCGCGTACCGCAAGGCGATCGAGGACGGCGCGGACGCGCTCGAATGCGATGTGCGCCTGACCGCCGACGGTCACTTGGTGTGCGTCCACGACCGTCGCGTCAACCGTACGTCCAACGGCCGCGGCGCGGTCTCCGCGCTGGAGCTCTCCGACCTGGCGGCGCTGGACTTCGGCTCCTGGAAGGCCCGTGACTCGGTGGGCGGCCGGCTCGAGGAGCCCGACTGGGAGCACCGGCCCGAGGACCGGGAGGCCACCTCCGTCCTCACTCTCGAACGGCTGCTGGAACTCGTCGCCGACGCCGGGCGCCGGGTGGAGCTGGCGATCGAGACCAAGCACCCCACGCGGTGGGCGGGGCAGGTGGAGGAGCGACTGCTGCTCCTGCTCAAGCGCTTCGGACTGGACGCGCCCGCGCGCGCGGAGGAGTCGCCGGTGCGCGTGATGAGCTTCTCCGCGCGCTCCCTGCACCGCGTGCGCGCCGCGTCACCGACCCTGCCGACGGTCTACCTCATGCAGTTCGTCTCACCCCGGCTGCGCGACGGACGCCTGCCCACGGGGGTGCGGATCGCGGGCCCCTCGATCCGGATCGTACGCAGTCATCCCGCGTACATCGAGCGCCTCAAGCAGAACGGTCACCAGGTGCATGTGTGGACCGTGAACGACCCCCGGGACGTGGACCTGTGCGTCGGGCTGGGCGTGGACGCCATCATCACCAACCGCCCCCGCGCGGTGCTCGACCAGCTCGGCCGCTGAGCACAGCCGCGACACCGGCCCCGCATGCCTCTTGACCGCGCACCTCGCCCCGGAGCATCCTCACGTCTCGGCCACACCGACGAAATCCAGCCACACGATTACGGGGAGTGCTCCGGCGCGTTCGGTGCGTGTTCGGTCGTATCGAATGCGTCACCACACTGGGATTGGCCGGTTTCCGGTTCAGGCCAATGGGGCATCCACTCCGTGGCGTGGGGCGAAGGAGGTCTCGGGGGTGGCGTTGGTGGTGGCACAGGAGGTGCCCACGTCGTCGAGCATGGCCGTACCCCATGGCCCTGCGGGCGTGGGGCAGGCGCGGCACCGGATGCGCGCGCAGCTGCGTGCCGGCGGGGTGCCGGATTCGGTCATCGACGACGCCGTACTGATCCTTTCCGAGCTTCTGAGCAATGCGTGCAAACACGGTCGCCCACTGGGCGACGCGCCGGCCGGGGACGGTGACGTGCGCGCCGCCTGGCGCGTGGACCAGCAGGGCCGGCTCGTCGTCGAGGTCACGGACGGCGGCGGCCCGACCCGTCCCGCACCGTCCACCCCGTCGGTCACGGCGCACGGCGGCCGCGGGCTGAACATCATCGCCGCCCTGGCCGACGACTGGGGCGTACGCGACGAGGTGCCCGGCGAGGTCACGGTGTGGGTCGTCGTCCACGCCGCGCTGTACGACGGGGCCATGGGCCACCGGCGCGACGACTTCGCCGCCCGGGTCACCGCCCCCGCGGTCTCCGAGATACCCGGCCTCGGCTTCGCGGACGCCTTCGACGATCTCGACTGAGAGCGCACGAAGCGCATCTCCCGGGGCCCATCGAGGAGCGCACACCTCCCCACCGAGGCACGCGGACAAGGGCACCCCCGAGGCCCCCA
>NZ_JAOCQE010000162.1 GCF_025290915.1 Streptomyces sp. 15-116A
CCCGCCCCCTCCGCCTCCACCTCCACCTCCGCTTCCCCGGCTCGCCCCGCCGCCGCGCCGACGCAGGCCGATCTGCTCGACTTCGCTCGCCGAGCCGCTGCCGACGCCGACCTCATCGCCTCGCTTCCACTCGACCCCGAGGGCCGCACCTGGGTGCGGCTCGACGGGCCCGGTGGCAGTGAGGCGTGGCTGATCGGCTGGCCGCCCGGCAGCGGGACCGGCTGGCACGATCACGCCGAGTCCGTCGGCGCCTTCGTGACGGCCTCGGGCGAGCTCAAGGAGAACTCGCTCGCCGCGCGTCTGCCCACCGACGGCTGGAAGACCCTGGAGCTCACGGACGGCGTGGACCGTGCACGCCGGCTTCCGGCCGGTCAGGGCCGTGCCTTCGGCCGGCATCACGTGCACGAGGTGCTCAACGAGTCCCCGGACCGGCACGCGATCTCCGTGCACGCCTACTATCCGCCCCTGCCGCAGATCCGCCGCTACAGCCGCAGCGGCCCTGTTCTCCGCCTGGAGCAGGTCGAGCGCCCGGAGGACTGGCAGTGAGCGGGACCGACGAACCGACCGGGAGCGCCCTCGGTATCGACGCGCTGCTGGAACGGGTGCGGTCGGGATACGAGCGCATCGAACCCCGGGACGCCTACGCCGCCGCCCACGCCGGCGAGGCCCTGCTGGTCGACATCCGCTACGCCGCTCTGCGCGAGCGGGACGGGCTCATCCCCGGCGCCCTGATCGTCGAGCGCAACGAGCTGGAGTGGCGTCTCGACCCGCACGGCAGCCACCGTCTTCCCGAGGCCACGAGCCATGACCTGCGGGTCGTCGTGATCTGTAACGAGGGATACGCCTCCAGTCTGGCGGCGGAGTCCCTGCACCGGCTGGGGCTGCACCGGGCCACGGACCTGATCGGCGGCTTCCAGGCCTGGCGTGCGGCTGGGCTGCCGGTGACACCGTAGCGGAACCGTGCCGGTCTCCCCCGGATCGGCGAACCGACCGGCACCTGATGCGTCGGCGTGGTGGTCTCAGACCCCGTCGTCCCCGAGGAACTCCGTGTCCTCGCCCTCCTCCTCCAGGGCCTGGCGGACCACGCGCAGGGCGAGGCCTTCGGGGTAGCCCTTGCGGGCGAGCATGCCGGCGAGGCGGCGTATGCGCTTGTCGCGGTCGAGGCCGCGCGTGGCTCTCAGTTTGCGGGCGACGAGTTCACGCGCGGTCGTCTCCTCCTGCTCGGAGTCGAGCTGGGAGACGGCCGCGTCGATCAGCGAGGCGTCCACGCCCTTGGTGCGCAGTTCCTGGGCGAGTGCGCGCCGGGCCAGTCCGCGGCCGTGGTGCCGGGACTCCACCCAGGCGTCTGCGAAGGCACTGTCGTTGATCAGGCCGACCTCTTCGAATCGGGACAGCACCTCCTCGGCCGCCTCGTCCGGGATCTCCCGCTTGCGCAGCGCGTCGGCGAGCTGTTTCCGCGTGCGCGGGGTCCCGGTGAGCAGGCGCAGGCAGATCGCCCGCGCCCGCTCGACCGGGTCCCCCGGGGGCTCCTCCCGCTCGGCCCTCGACGAGGTCGAGGCGCCCCCGTCCGCCGCGGTCGCGTCGCCGAAGGTGCGGCGTCTGCGTCCGCGTCCACCGCGCGGCCCGCCGTCACGCGAGCCGCCGTCCCTTGTGCCGCCGGAGCGGCGCGTCCTTCTGGTGTTCCCGGGCGGGACGCCGTCCGGCTCCTCGTCCGAGAAGCCGTCCACTCCTGCGGCGGCCTCGCCGATGTCCCCGTACGTCTCGTCCGTGCCCAGGGCTGAGCCCTCGCCGGTGCCCCTCCCCCGTGGGGCACCGGCGAACTCGTACTCGGCCCAGTCGGTTCGTCGGGTCACGGGTCAGCTCTTGGCCGCCGCGGCCTTCGACTTGGCGGCCTTGGCCGCCGGGGCCGGCACCGCGGGCGTCTCGGCCGGGGCGGCGGCCGCGGCGGCCGTGCCCGGCTCGGTGGCGGGCTCCTCGGGACGCACGCCGACGCCCAGCTTCTCCTTGATCTTCTTCTCGATCTCGTTGGCGAGGTCGGGGTTGTCCTTGAGGAAGTTGCGGGCGTTCTCCTTGCCCTGGCCGAGTTGGTCGCCCTCGTACGTGTACCAGGCGCCGGCCTTGCGGACGAAGCCGTGCTCCACGCCCATGTCGATCAGGCCACCCTCGCGGCTGATGCCCTGGCCGTAGAGGATGTCGAACTCGGCCTGCTTGAAGGGCGGCGCGACCTTGTTCTTGACGACCTTGCAGCGGGTGCGGTTGCCGACCGCCTCCGTGCCGTCCTTCAGGGTCTCGATGCGGCGGATGTCGATGCGCACCGAGGCGTAGAACTTCAGCGCCCGGCCACCGGTCGTGGTCTCGGGGGAGCCGAACATGACGCCGATCTTCTCGCGGAGCTGGTTGATGAAGATGGCGGTGGTCTTGGACTGGTTGAGCGCGCTGGTGATCTTCCGCAGCGCCTGGCTCATCAGGCGGGCCTGCAGACCGACGTGGCTGTCGCCCATCTCGCCCTCGATCTCCGCGCGGGGGACGAGCGCGGCGACGGAGTCGATGACGATGAGGTCGAGGGCGCCGGAGCGGACCAGCATGTCCACGATCTCCAGGGCCTGCTCGCCGTTGTCCGGCTGGGACAGGATCAGGTTGTCGATGTCGACGCCGAGCTTCTTGGCGTACTCGGGGTCGAGGGCGTGCTCCGCGTCCACGAAGGCGACCTGGCCGCCGGCCTTCTGGGCGTTCGCCACCGCGTGCAGGGTCAGGGTCGTCTTACCGGAGGACTCCGGTCCGTAGATCTCCACCACGCGGCCACGCGGCAGGCCCCCGACGCCGAGGGCGACGTCGAGCGCGGTCGACCCGGTCGGGATGACCTCGATGGGCTCCTTCGACCGCTCGCCCATGCGCATGACCGCGCCCTTGCCGAATTGCCGTTCAATCTGTGCGAGCGCGGCGTCGAGCGCCTTCTCGCGGTCGGTTCCTGCCATGGGTTCCACCCGGTTTGCTTGAGTCGATCGCTTCACGTCAAAGACGCTAACGCCTGCCACTGACAATGCGCCCCGACGCCCGTCCGGCCTGTGGATAACTCGGGGGCTTCCTTACCCAAACCGGGTCAGAACACCCGCCGTTGAGTCGCGCCGGCGCCTCCATAAGAATGGATGTTCGATTTTCGTGTCAAGCGCACCACGCGGCACACGCGAGGCAGGTGAGGCCGGCGCGAGACTGAGCCCATGCTTGTGTCGCGGCGGGCCTGCTCGTTCTTGGGCGCGCTCCCCGTGGTGGGCCTGCCGCCGTCCTGGCGGCATCCGCCACGGCCTATACGGTCGTCAAGCTCGCCGGTGCCGTCCATCTCGCCGTCCTGGGCGTCCAGGCGCTCGTGCAGAGCCGGCGCCGTGAGTCCGCGACCCCGGCGGCCGGCGCGCCGGCCCCGGCCGGCAACCCGTGGCGCACCGGGCTGCTCAGCAACGTCTTCCACCCGAAGATCGCCGTCTTCTACACGGGCCTGCTGCCGACGCTCGCACCGTCCGGTCTGTCACCGCACCTGGGGATGACGCTGCTGGTCCTCGCCCACGCGGCCCTCACCCCGGTCTGGCTCGACAGCTACGTCCTGGTCCTCGCCACGGCCCGCGCCTTCTTCGAGAAGCCTGCCGTGCGACGTGCCATGGACCGCGTCACGGGCGTGGTCCTGATCGGTTTCGGGATCAAGGTCGCCGCCTCTCAGCCCCTGCGGTCGTCAGGAGGTCCCGGCGTCCCCGTCCCGGGGGTGCGCCGGGCCCGGTCTGCGGCTCCACAGGCGTCGGCCGCGTGCGAGGAGGCGCGGTCCGTTGCCGCGGTGGCCGTGGACGCGGGGGTCGTCGGTGACGTCGTAGCGCTTCACATAGGCACCCAGGAACGCCTGGAGCGTGGCGACGGCCGGGATGGCGATCAGCGCGCCGACCGCGCCGAGCAGTGCGGTGCCCGCGACGACCGAGCCGAAGGCGACCGCCGGGTGGATGTCGACGGTCTTGGAGGTCAGCTTGGGCTGCAGCACGTAGTTCTCGAACTGCTGGTAGATCACCACGAAGATCAGCACCCACAGGGCGTACCAGGGGTTGACCGTGAAGGCGATCAGCATCGGCAGGGCGCCCGCCAGGTACGTGCCGATGGTGGGGATGAACTGCGACACCAGGCCCACCCAGACGGCGAGCACGGGCGCGTAGGGCACGTCGAGGAACTCCAGCAGCACGTAATGCGACAGGCCGGAGATCAGCGCCATCAGTCCGCGCGAGTACAGGTAGCCGCCGGTCTTGTTCACGGCGATCTCCCACGCGCGCAGCACCTCGGCCTGGCGGGCGGGCGGCAGGACGGAGCAGATGGTGCGCCGCAGCCGGGGGCCGTCGGCGGCGAAGTAGAACGAGAACAGGGCGACGGTCAGCAGCTGGAACAGCCCGCCGAGGACCTGCGCGGAGACGTCCAGCACGCCGGTGGCGCTGTTCTGGACGTAGTTGCGCAGCCAGTCGGAGCGCAGCAGGCCCTCCTGGATGTCCACGCGGCGCAGTTCGGTGTCGAAGTGGGTGTTGATCCAGTTGATGACCGAGTCGAGATAGTTCGGGAAATCCTCGACGATCTTGATGATCTGGCCCGCCAGCATGGAGCCGAGCAGCGTGACGAAACCCGCCGCCACGATCAGCACGCCCAGGAAGACCACGAAGGTGCCGAGCCCTCTGCGCACACCCCGCGCGGCCATCCAGCTCACCGCGGGCTCCACGGCGAGCGCCAGGAAGAACGCGATGACGATGTTGATCAGTAGGCCGGTGAGCTGGTGGAAGGCCCAGCTGCCCAGCTGGAACAGGCCGTACAGGGTGAGCGCGAGCACCAGGGCGCGCGGCAGCCAGCGCGGCATGCGGGATCCCTGACCGGCCCCGGGGCCCACCGGAGGCCCGGCGGGCGGGGGCGTGCCGGGGGCGGAGGGGGTCTGGGCCGTCTGCCCTGTCTCGTCAGTGGCTGCCACGGAGCCAAGTCTCGCCCACGCCTGTGACAGTCGTCTGCCCGCGGGCGATCTTTGTGACGATCAGCGCTTCTCGCGGGGGACGTCCATCACCGTGCAGACCACCTGCCAGACGTCCTTGGCGTCCCAACCGGCCGCCAGCGCCTGGTGGACGGTGCGCCCGCCCAGCTCCGACATGACATGGTCACGTGCGAAGGTGTCGGCGTAGCCAGGACCGAAGTGCTCCGCCATCCGCTGCCAGAAGACCGTCAACCGCATGCCTCCAGTATCCCGCCTGCGGGGGTGGGCCCCGCCGGGACCGCCTGCCGAGACCGCTTTCCGCCCTACGGTCTGCCCCATGGCCGAAACCGGAGCTTCCCCCCTCGACCCGACCTCCCAGGCGTCCACCCCGCTCGCGCGGGCGGAGCGGTTCGTCTGGCTCACCGCGCGGGTGCTCGAGCAGCGCCTGTTCGCCCATCACTTCCGGGGCGGTGGAGCGGAGCCGGTGGAGACGGCTCTGGATGCCTACCGCAACGAGGACGGCGGCTACGGTCACGGGCTGGAACCCGATCTGCGGGGCCCGGTCAGCCAGCCTCTGCACACCGCCCACGCACTGCGCGTGCTGGATTCCGTGGGCCGCTGCACCGTTCGGCGGGCGGAGCAGGTGTGCCGCTATCTGACGTCGGTCTCCACCGCGGAGGGTGCGCTGCCGGCCATCCACCCCAGCCAGCGCGGTTACCCGGCGGCACCCTTCGTGCCGGTCGTCGACGACCCACCGAGCGAGCTGCTGGCCACCGGCCCCGTCGTGGGCCTGCTGCACCGCAACGAGGTGTGGCACGCCTGGCTGTTCCGGGCCACGGACTTCTGCTGGCAGGCCGTGGAGTCGCTGGAGAAGTCCCATCCTTACGAGATCCAGGCCGCCCTCGCCTTCCTGGACTCAGCCCCTGACCGTCCGCGCGCACAGGCCGCCGCGGACCGGCTGGGGCGCCTGGTGCGCGAGCAGCGCCTCGCGGTGCTCGACCCCGGCGACCTCGAGTCCTACCCGGTCGCGCCCGGCTACGCCCCGGGTGAGCACCACTTCCCGCACGACTACGCGAGGACCCCGTGCTCCCTTGCGCGCGCGTGGTTCACGGACGAGGAGATGGCACGCTCCCTGGATCACCTCGCCGCCGAGCAGCGTAAGGACGGCGGCTGGCCCATCCGCTGGCGCCGGTGGGCTCCCGCCCCCGCACTGGAGGCCCGCTCCATGGTGACGATCACGGCCCTGCGCACGCTTCAGGCATACGCCCGCCCCATCAGCTGACCGAGCCCCCGCACACTGGCGTCGGCAGGCACCGGTCCGTGCGCCCCCGGCACGCACGCGCGTGGCGGCTGTCAGCGCCCGGCGGGCGCAGTCCGGGTCCAGCGGTCCGGCGCGCACTGCCCGTCCGCGCAGTCATGCGGCGCTCACCCGCCCAGTGCCCGCACCCCCGCCGTCACCACCACGGCCGCTCCCACGACGACCAGGAACGGGGCCCGCAGGACGAGAGCCACGGCGGCGGCTCCGAGACCCGCCGCACGCGCGTCCAGCAGCAGGGACTGGCCGTCGGCGAAGGTCTGCTGGGCGGTGAGGGCGGCGAGCAGGGCGACGGGTAGCAGCGCGGCGAGGCGCCTGACGACGGGCCGCTCGAGGACACCGGCGGGCACCAGGAGGCCGACGAGCTTGACGGCGTAGCAGCCGACGGCGGTCACACCGATGGCGATCCAGATGTTCAACGGTCCTCCTCGGCTGCCTTGGAATCGTCGGATGCGTGGGATGAGGTGGATGAGGTGGATGCGTCTCCGCGCGGGACGCTGCTTCGGCGGCCCCGCGCCCACAGCACCACCGGCGCCGCGAGGGCGGCCACCAGAACGGGCACGCCCGCGGGTAGCACCGGCAGCAGGCCGAGACCGAGCAGTACGGCGAGCCCGGCGACGGCCCGCTCGGTGGTGGTGCTCAGCATCGGCGCGAGCAGTGCCAGGAAGACCGCCGGACCGGCCGCGTCCAGCCCCCACGCGTCGGTGTCCCCGATGGCTTCGGCGCCGAGTGCGCCGAGCAGCGTGGTGAGGTTCCACAGCAGGTACAGGCTGAGCCCGGTCACCACGAAGCCGATGCGCGCGCTGCGCCGGGTGGGCTGGGCGAGCGAGACGGCGGCCGTCTCGTCGATGACCCACTGGGCGGCGAACGGCCGCACCGCGCGCGGGAGGGCCAGCAACTGCGACAGGCGGAGCCCGTAGAACGCGTTGCGCACGCCGAGGAAGAACGCCCCCGCGGCCGCCGTGAACGGACTGCCGCCCGCCGCCAGTGCCCCCACCAGCGCGAACTGGGACGCGCCGGTGAACACCAGCAGGCTCAGCGCACAGGTCTGCAGCAGCGTGAGCCCGCTGCCGGCCGATGTCACGCCGAAGGCGAATCCGGAGAGTCCGACGGCGATCCCGACCCCGAGGGCGTCCCGTACCACGGCACGGTCGGGTTTTTCTCCTGCGCTGCCTGATATGTCTGCGAGTGTCGCTGTGCGTTCTGCTGCCACGCACCGGACGGTACGGTCAGCGCGCGCCGCGCGTCTTGTACGTTCTTGCGCTCGCGCTGGTAGGCGCCCGGAGGCACACCGACGATGCGGCTGAAGTGCCTGTTCAGATGCGGCTGGTCGCTGAAGCCGACGGCGACCGCGGCCTCGGACGGCGTCGTCCCGGCGTCCAGGAGCTTCCGGGCCCGCCGTACGCGCGCGTCGGTGAGCCAGGTGTGCGGCGGCATCCCATAGGCGTCACGGAACGCGCGCAGCAGGGCGAACGGGCTGGTGCCCAGCTCCGCGGCCAGTTGCTCGAGCGTCGGCGGTCCGGCCATCCGCTCCTCGAGTGCGGCACGCGCGCGTGCGGCGATCCGCGTCCCCGCCGTCCTGACCTCCCGCCGTGGCAGTGTCCCGCCGTTGAGCCGCAGCAGCCGGGTCACGGCGACCCGCAGCAGGGTGTCGGCGGCGAGCGCGTTGCCCTCGTCGGTGGCCCGCAGCACCTGGTGCACCAGGCGGACGGTGTAGGGGTCGTCGAGCACCGGTGACACGAACCCGGGTGTGCCGCGCAGGGTGGTGGTCTCGGCGGCGATGGCGGCCACCACCTCGGGCGACGGGTACACAGCGCCGTACCGCCAGCCCTCGGGCACGCCGGCCCGCCCGGTGTGCGGGGTGTCCGGATTCACCAGCGCCAGGGCACCCGCTCCCGCGTACTGGTCGCCTCCGCCGTGGTGGAAGACCTCGACGCCGTCGGCGATGGCCGCGATCACGAAGTGCTCGTGGGTGTGCCGGACGAACTCCTTGCGGATGTACCGGGCGCGCAGCAGGTCGACGCCGGGCAGCTCGGCGTACTGCCAGTGCCGCGCCCGTTCCCTGCCCGACCCCGCCCCACGGCCCGTTCCCGCCATACGCCCATTGTCCGCGACCTCGGCCGCCGAGCGGCCCCACCCCTCATGCCCCCGGTTCCGGCCCTCGCCATCCGCCCAGCTCAGGCCCATTGTCAGTGGCCGGGTGCAGGATGGACGCATGGTCAGCAATCCGCGCCGAGCCCTTGACGGCTTCTCCCCCGCGACCCGCGGCTGGTTCACGGGGGCGTTCTCCGCGCCCACCGCCGCCCAGGCCGGGGCGTGGCAGGCCATCGGCGAGGGGTCGGACGTGCTGGTGGTCGCGCCCACCGGCTCCGGCAAGACGCTGGCCGCGTTCCTCGCGGCGCTGGACCAGCTGGCCTCCACGCCCCCGCCCGCCGATCCGAGGAAGCGCTGCCGTGTCCTGTACGTTTCCCCGCTCAAGGCGCTCGCCGTCGACGTCGAGCGCAATCTCCGCAGCCCTCTGACGGGCATCCGCCAGGAGTCCGTGCGGCTCGGCCTGCCCGAGCCCGAGGTCAAGGTCGGGATCCGCTCCGGGGACACCCCGGCGGCCGAGCGCCGCGCCCTGTCCACGCGTCCGCCGGACATCCTGATCACCACCCCGGAGTCCCTGTTCCTGATGCTGACGTCGGCCACGCGCGACGCGCTGACCGGCGTGGAGACGGTGATTCTGGACGAGGTGCACGCGGTCGCGGGCACCAAGCGCGGCGCCCATCTCGCGCTGTCCCTGGAGCGGCTGGACGAGCTGCTGCCGAAGCCCGCCCGCCGCATCGGCCTGTCGGCGACGGTCCGCCCGGTCGACGAGGTCGCGCGCTTCCTGTCCCCGCGCCGCAAGGTGGAGATCGTCCAGCCGGAGTCGGGCAAGGAGTTCGACCTGTCCGTCGTGGTCCCGGTGGAGGATCTGGGCGAGCTGGGCGGCTCCCCGGTCGCCGAGGGCTCGGAGGGGGGCGAGCGCCCGTCGATCTGGCCGCATGTCGAGGAGCGGATCGCTGATCTCGTCCAGTCCCATCGCTCGACGATCGTGTTCGCCAACTCCCGCCGCCTCGCCGAGCGCCTGTGCAACCGGCTCAACGAGATCGCCTACGAGCGGGCCACCGGCGAGTCCCTGGACGAGCACCACTCCCCCGCGGAGCTGATGGGCGGCTCCGGAGCGGCCCATGGCGCCCCGGCCGTCATCGCCCGCGCGCATCACGGCTCGGTGTCCAAGGAGCAGCGCGCGCTGGTCGAGGAGGACCTGAAGGCGGGCCGGCTGCCCGCGGTGGTGGCCACCTCCAGCCTGGAGCTGGGCATCGACATGGGTGCCGTCGATCTGGTGGTCCAGGTGGAGTCGCCGCCGTCCGTCGCCTCCGGGCTCCAGCGCGTCGGCCGCGCGGGGCACCAGGTGGGCGCGGTGTCCACGGGCGTGGTGTTCCCCAAGTACCGCGGCGACCTGGTGCAGGCGGCGGTCGTCACCGAGCGGATGCGCACGGGCGCCATCGAGTCCCTGAGGGTCCCCGCCAACCCCCTGGACGTGCTGGCCCAGCAGCTCGTCGCCATGACGGCCATGGACACCTGGCAGTACGACGACCTGCTCGCCTTGGTGCGCCGGGCCGCGCCCTTCGCCTCGCTCCCCGAGTCCGCCTTCACCGGTGTCCTCGACATGCTGGCCGGCCGCTACCCGTCCGACGCCTTCGCGGAGCTGCGCCCGCGCGTGGTGTGGGACCGGATCACGGGCGAGATCACCGGCCGCCCGGGAGCACAGCGCCTGGCCGTCACCTCCGGCGGCACGATCCCCGACCGGGGCCTGTTCGGGGTGTTCCTCGCGGGCGCCGACCCCAAGAAGGGCGGCGGACGAGTCGGCGAGCTCGACGAGGAGATGGTCTACGAGTCACGCGTGGGCGATGTGTTCACGCTGGGCACCAGCTCGTGGCGCATCGAGGACATCACCCGCGACCGGGTGCTGGTCTCCCCGGCACCGGGCGTGCCCGGCCGGCTGCCCTTCTGGAAGGGCGACCAGTTGGGCCGCCCGCTGGAACTGGGCCGTGCGGTGGGCGCGTTCCTGCGCGAGGTCGGCTCGCTGTCCGAGGAGGACGCCCGGCTGCGGCTGCTGGCGGCCGGGCTGGACGCCTGGGCCGCGGACAACGTGCTCTCGTACCTCACCGAACAGCGCGAGGCCTGCGGCCACGTCCCGGACGACCGCACGATCGTCGTGGAGCGCTTCCGCGACGAGCTCGGCGACTGGCGGGTCGTCGTGCACTCCCCGTTCGGCGCCCAGGTGCACGCGCCGTGGGCGCTGGCGCTCGGCGCCCGCCTCTCCGAGCGGTACGGCATGGACGCCCAGGTGATGCACGCCGACGACGGCATCGTGCTGCGCCTGCCCGACGCCGACCTGATGGGCCTGGACCTGCTCGACCAGGAACCGGCCCGGGCCGGCACGGAGTACGACGCCGATCAGGCGCCGGTGGGCGCGGCGGACGTCGTCTTCGACAAGGGCGAGGTCGACCAGGTCGTCACCGACCAGGTGGGCGGCTCGGCCCTGTTCGCCTCCCGGTTCCGCGAGTGCGCCGCCCGCGCGCTGCTGCTGCCGCGCCGCAATCCCGGCAAGCGCACCCCGCTGTGGCAGCAGCGTCAGCGCGCCTCCCAGCTGCTCCAGGTCGCGGGCGAGTTCGGCTCCTTCCCGATCGTCCTGGAGGCGGTCCGCGAATGTCTCCAGGACGTGTTCGACGTCCCCGGCCTGGTCGAGCTGATGGGCGACCTGGAGTCCCGCAAGGTGCGGCTGGTCGAGGTCACCACGCCGGAGCCGTCCCCCTTCGCCCGCTCCCTCCTCTTCGGCTACGTCGCCCAGTTCCTGTACGAGGGCGACTCCCCGCTCGCCGAGCGCCGGGCGGCCGCGCTGTCGCTGGACTCGCGGCTGCTCGCCGAGCTGCTCGGCCAGGCCGAACTGCGCGAGCTGCTCGACGCGGACGTGCTGACCGAGCTGGAGCGCGAGCTGCAGTGGCTGACCGAGGACCGGCGTGTGAAGGACACGGAGGGTGTCGCCGACCTGCTGCGGATGCTCGGCCCGCTCACCGAGGCCGAGCTGACCGAGCGGGGCGCAGAGCCGCAGTGGGCCGGGGAGCTGGCCTCCGCGCGGCGCGCCATCCGGGTCCGCATCGCCGGCGCCGACCACTGGGCGGCCATCGAGGACGCGGGACGACTGCGTGACGCGCTGGGCACGGCACTGCCGGTCGGAGTGCCGGAGGCGTTCACCGAGCCGGTGAAGGACCCCCTCGGCGACCTCCTCGCCCGGTACGCGCGCACCCACGGCCCGTTCACATCGGCCACCGCGGCCGCCCGCTTCGGCCTGGGCGTGGCCGTCACCGAAGGCGCCCTCCAGCGGCTCTCGGCGGCGGGCAGGATCGTCCAGGGCGAGTTCCACCCGGCCGGGATCGGCCAGGAGTGGTGCGACGCCGCCGTACTGCGCCGCCTGCGCCGCCGCTCCCTGGCCGCCCTGCGGCACGAACTGGAACCGGTGCCACCGCCCGCCCTCGCGCAGTTCCTGCCCCAGTGGCAGCACATCGGCAAGGGCCACGCCCTGCGCGGCACCGACGGACTGGTGCGCGCCATCGAACAGTTGCAGGGCGCGTCCGTGCCCGCCTCCGCCCTGGAGAAACTGGTCCTGCCGTCCCGCGTGGTGAACTACACGCCCGCGATGCTGGACGAGCTCACCGCGTCCGGCGAGGTGGTGTGGGCGGGCGCGGGTTCCCTGCCCGGGAAGGACGGCTGGGTCTCGCTCTACCTGGCGGACGCGGCCCCGCTGCTCCTGCCCCCGCCCCACCCCCTGGAACTGACCGCCCTCCACCAATCGGTCCTCGACGCCCTGTCCGGCGGCTACGGACTGTTCTTCCGTCAGATCGCCGACCGCGTCCGCGCCACCACCCACCCGGAAACCACCGATCCGCAACTGGCCGACGCCCTGTGGGACCTGGCCTGGTCGGGCCGGCTGACCAACGACACGCTCAGTCCCATGCGCTCGCTGCTCGGCTCCGGCCGCACCGCGGGCTCGACGGCCCACCGCGCGAAGCGCACGGTCCCGCGCGGACGCTACGGCTCACTCACCGCGGCCGCCCGCAGCGCCTCCCGTACCGGCCCGCCGACCGTCGCAGGCCGCTGGTCGCTGCTCCCGGAGCGGGAGCCCGACACCACGGTCCGCGCCCACGCGCTGGCACGCACCCTCCTCGACCGGCACGGCGTCGTGACCCGGGGCGCAGTCTCGGCGGAGGGCGTCGAAGGCGGCTTCTCGGCGACGTACCGCGTGCTGTCCGCCTTCGAGGAGACGGGGCAGGCCCGCCGCGGCTATGTCGTGGAGGGGCTGGGCGCCGCCCAGTTCGCGATGGACGGCGCGGTCGACCGGCTCCGTGCGGTGGCCAACGCCCGCGAGCGCGGCGACAGCCTGCCGGGCCCAGGCCCCGCCGCCGCCCCGGGCGCCGCCGGAAATCCCTACGCGGACTCCGACCCCTTCGCCATGCACGGCTTCGCCGCACCGGCCGACGGTGCCTCCGGGCCCGCCCCCGGCCACGACGGCTTTCCGGGCGATCCCGGATTCGCGGAGCCTGGCTTCTCCGGTCCTGCTTTCCCCGACCTGGGCGACGCACCCACCGACGCCTCGGATCCCCGCCTGACACCGAGCGAATGGGTCTCGCCCCGTGACCTCGCGCACGAGGGCCCATCGCCCTGGCAGAACGGCGGGCGGGCGTCGTACGACCCGTTCGCGGGCCGTCGCACGGGGCCGGACCGGTCCTCCCGGGCCGTCGTCCTCGCCGCGGCCGACCCGGCGAACGCGTACGGCGCCGCTCTCGGCTGGCCGGAGCCGCCGACCGGTGCGGGGCACAAGCCGGGGCGCAAGGCGGGCTCCCTGGTGGTGCTCGTCGACGGCGAGCTGACGCTCTACATGGAGCGCGGCGGCAAGACCCTGCTGGCCTGGCCCGCCGACCCGGACGCCGAGCCCGCCGACGACAACCGTCTCCCGGTCGCCGCGGAAGCCCTCGCCGCGGCTGCCAGCGCGGGCTCCCTCGGCACGGTCACGGTGGAGCGGATCAACGGCACCTCCGCCCTGACCTCCCCGCTCGGTGCGCTCCTGGAGACCGCGGGCTTCATCGCCACACCCCGGGGTCTGCGCCTGCGTGCCTGACCGACCGCACCCGGCCCTCGGCCCCGACACCTGCACCTGCACCTGCACCTGCACCGGACCCAGCTCGTCCCAGCGCCCGCCCCGGACGCACCGGCCGCCGACGTGCCACCCTTGACCCATGCCCGAAGGAGACACCGTCTGGCAGGCCGCGCGACGGCTGCACAGTGCCCTCGCGGGCAAGGTGCTGATCCGCAGCGACCTCCGGGTGCCCAGGCTCGCCACGGCCGACCTCACCGGCCGCACCGTCCTGGACGTCACCCCGCGCGGGAAGCACCTCCTCACGCGGATCGAGGGCAATCTGACCCTGCACTCGCATCTGAGGATGGACGGGTCCTGGAAGGTGTTCGCGCACGGTCAGCGCTGGGCCGGCGGACCCGCCCACCAGATCCGGGCGATCCTCGGCAACGCCGCGCACACGGCCGTCGGCTACCGCCTGCCCGTGCTGGAACTCCTGCGCACCTCCGACGAGGACCGCGCGGTCGGCCACCTGGGCCCCGATCTGCTGGGCCCCGACTGGGATCCCGGCGTGGCGCTGGCCAATCTCCTCAAGGACCCGGAGCGCCCGCTCGGTGAGGCCCTGCTGGACCAGCGCAACCTCGCCGGCATCGGCAACGTGTTCAAGAGCGAGCTCTGCTTCCTGCTCGGCGTCACCCCCTGGCTCCCGGTGGGCCACCTGCCCGCCGACCGTGCCGCACACCTGCCCGAACTCGCCAAGAGGCTCCTCGAAGACAACCGCGACCGGCCGATCCGCAGAACGACGGTCACCCATGCAGACACCACGCGCGCCACGGCCAGCGCCGGCCGCCGCGCCCCCGACCTCTTCGTCTATGGCCGCGCACCCCGCCCCTGCCTGCGCTGCGGCACCCGTATCCGCGTCGCCGACCAGGGCGACGGCTCCCGGGAACGCCCCACCTACTGGTGCCCCACCTGCCAGCGCGGCCCGTCCCCCGCGCCCACCCGAGAACGCCGCAACCGCCCCCACACAGCCGGCTGACAGCTCAGCACCGACAAAGCTCACCCTGCAAGGAAGGCATCAGCCCACCCGGAGCCT
>NZ_JAOCQE010000163.1 GCF_025290915.1 Streptomyces sp. 15-116A
GCGGGTGCCCGGCGTGGGCGAGCAGGGTGGCGCGCAACGACTCCCGAAGCTCGCGGGCGGCGGGCAGCGCCTCCTCCGTCAGCCCGAAGCGCGCCCGTCCCTCCGCCGTGCCGAGCGAGTCGGCACCGCTCTCCAGGTCCACTGTGTTGACCAGGGACTGGACGAGGGTCAGGCCCCCGGGTGCGGGCGATCTCTCACTCATGCTTGCGACGTTACCGCTCATGGGGGAGCATGAGGTAACCGTTACCTGTTACTCGCTTCTGTGGGTAACCAAGGAACAGGAGGAGCCATGTCCGTAGCCAAGGTGGGTGCCGTCGTCCTGGACTGTCCCGACCCGCACGCGCTGGCCCGCTTCTACGCCGAGGTGGTCGGGGGAACCCCGGAGGCCGAGGGCGACTGGGTGGATCTCAAGGTGCCCGGTGGTCCGACGCTGGCGTTCCAGGCGGCGCCGGGGTACGTGCCGCCGCAGTGGCCGTCGCCCGAGCGCTCGCAGCAGTTCCATCTGGATCTGACCGTCGAGGACATGGACGCGGCCGAGAAGCAGGTGCTGGCGCTCGGGGCGGAGGCGCTGGACACCGAGGACCGGTCGCGGAGTTGGCGGGTTTACGCCGACCCGGCCGGGCACCCGTTCTGCCTCTGCGCCTGCTGACCCGTACACCGACCCCGGGAGGTCCCATGGCTGCCGTCGCCCGGCTGCGTTCCGTCGTCCTCGACTGCCCCGAGCCGCTCGAGCTGGCCCGCTTCTACGCGGCCGTCGGCGGCGGCACACCGGTGGAGGAGGACCCGGACTGGGTGGTGCTGCGGATCCCGGACGGGCCTCGGCTGGCCTTCCAGCGGGCGGAGGGGTACGCCCCGCCGGACTGGCCGAGCGCGGACCACGACTCGCAGCAGTTCCATCTCGACTTCGACGCCGGGGCCACCTGGGAGGAGGTCGACGCGGCCGAGAAGCAGGTGCTGGCCCTGGGGGCGCGGGTGCTGGACCGGGAGGACTACGAACGCAAGGACTTCAGGGTCTACGCCGATCCGGCGGGGCACCCGTTCTGCTTGTGCCGGATCGAGGAGGCCTGAAGCCCTGTCGGCCGCTCACCCGTCCAGGTCCGCGATCGTCGCCGTCGACGGCGGCCTGCGTTGCTGCGCCGCGCGGGCGGTGAAGTCGGCGCCGCGCAGGACGCGTTGGATGTTGCCCCAGGTCAGGAGAGCCACCTCGGACTCCTCCCAGCCGCGGCGGAGCAGTTCGGCGATCAGCTTCGGGTAGCAGGAGGTGTCGCCGAGCTCCTGGGGGTGGGCCGTGCCGGTGTCGTAGGTGCCGGAGAGGCCGACGCAGTCGGGGCCGGCGAGGGAGCGGACGTGGTCGAGGTGGTCGGCGACGTCCCGGACCGTCGGCCCGGTCTGCTCGGCGGTCAGCGGCACCAGGACCAGGCCCCTCGCCTCCCCGACCTCGGTGAGCAGTTCGTCGGGCAGGTTGGCGGGGTGGGGGCGCAGGGCGCGGGCGGCGGAGCGGCTGAACAGCGCGGGCGCCTTGGAGACGGCGAGAACGCGCTGGACGGTCTCGGGCGAGGCGTACGACAGGTCGGCGATCATGCCGACGCGGTTCATCTCGCGGACGACCTCCTCGCCGAACCGGGTCAGTCCGGCCGCGCTCGCCCAGGACGTGCCGGTCAGGGTGAGCACGCGCAGGCCGAGGACGTGCAGGGAGCGCAGGACGCCCAGCGAGTCGCCGAGCGCGGCGGCCCCGGCGGGCCCGAACAGCACGGCGACCCGGCCGCAGTTGCGGGCGTCGGTGATCTGGCCGGCGGTGCGGGCCGGGCGCAGGCCCTCCGGGTGGGCGGCGACGACTTCCTTCGCCAGGTCCAGCTGGTCCAGGGTGGCGCCGACCGCGCGGTCGCCGTCGAGGCCCTCGGGCAGGTGCAGTGCCCAGAAGACCGCGCCGACATGGCCCCTGCGCAGCCGGGGCACGTCCGCGTCGACGGCGCTCTCGCCGAGGTCGAGGTCGTAGTAGGGCAGGTGGCGCAGCGCCCAGGGCAGTCCGCTGTAGCCGTCGGCGACCGGGTGCGCGGCGAGGATGGCGCGGGCGCGGGTGACGGGCGCGTCGTCGGGGTCGGAGACGGGCTGGTAGGGCTCGGCCGTGACGACGACGGCCTCGGCCGGGTACGGCTCGGTCAGGTCGTCGACGCGGCCGACCTCGCCGGCGGGATACAGGTCGTCCTGGAGATCGGCCATGGCGGGCTCCGTACGTGGTGACCTCGGTGGTGACCTCGGTGGTGATCGAAGTAGGGTCACCGTCGCACGGAGCCCGGAAGGCTTCCTGGTGAACGGCGCGTTCGGGGTACGGCGGTACGACCCCGGCGCCTCGGGTCTCAGGCCGTGCCGTCGAGCGCCTCGATGGTGGCGTTGGACGGTGCTCGGGTCGTCCGCAGCGAACGGGCCACGTCCTCCGCCGCGCCCAGCACCCGCACCGCGTTCTTCCAGGTCAGCTTGGCGAGGTCGGCCTTCGACCAGCCGCGCTCCAGAAGTTCGGCGAGGAGGTTCGGGTAGCCGGCGACGTCGCTGAGGCCGTCCGGGGTGAAGGCGGTGCCGTCGTAGTCGCCGCCGATGCCGAGGTGGTCGATGCCGGCCACCTCGCGCATGTGGTCCAGGTGGTCGGCGACCGTGGCGGCCGTGGCGACGGGGCGCGGGTGGCGCTCCTCGAAGGCGGCGTGCACCTTCATCGCCTCGGGGGACGTGTCGAGGTGGTGGAAGCCGTGGGCGCGCATGTTCTCGTCGGCCGCGGCGGTCCAGTCGACGGCCGCCTGGAGCACGAACTTCGGCACGAACGTCACCATGGCGACACCGCCGTTGGCGGGCAGCCGCTCCAGTACGTCGTCGGGGATGTTGCGCGGGTGGTCGCAGACGGCGCGGGCCGAGGAGTGCGAGAAGATCACCGGCGCGGAGCTCGCGTCGAGGGCGTCGCGCATGGTCGTCGCGGCGACGTGGGAGAGGTCGACCAGCATGCCGAGCCGGTTCATCTCCCGCACGACCTCCCGCCCGAACGCCGACAGGCCGCCCACGCGGGGCTCGTCGGTCGCGGAGTCCGCCCAGTCCACGTTGTCGTTGTGGGTGAGCGTCAGGTAGCGGACGCCGAGCGCGTACAACCCGCGCAGAGTGCCCAGGGAGTTGGCGATGGAGTGCCCGCCCTCCGCGCCCATGAGGGAGGCGATACGGCCCTCGCCGCGCGCCGTCTCCATGTCGGCGGCGGTCAGCGCGGGCGCCAGGTCCCTAGGGTGACGGTCGATCAACTGCCGTACGCAGTCGATCTGTTCCAGCGTGGCCGGCACTGGGTCGGGCAGGTCCGAGCGGACGTACACCGACCAGAACTGCGCACCGACGCCGCCCGCCCGCAGCCGGGGGATGTCGGTGTGCAGATGGGCGGACTGGTCACCGGCGATGTCCCGGGCGTCGAGGTCGTAGCCGGTCTGGCGCAGCGCCCAGGGCAGGTCGTTGTGCCCGTCGACGACGGGGAACTCGGCGAGGAGGGCGCGGGCGTCGTCGAGGCGGGTCACGGGGCTCACTTCCCGAAGCCGAAGCCGCCCGCGGCGCCGTCGACCTTGGCGCGCAGCCGCTTGCCCTTCTCGGTGGCCTGGTCGTTGAGTTCCTGCTGGAACTCCTTCATGCGGCCGAGGAGTTCCTCGTCGTGGGCGGCGAGGATGCGGGCCGCGAGCAGGCCGGCGTTGCGGGCGCCGGCCACGGAGACGGTGGCGACGGGGACACCGGCCGGCATCTGCACGATGGACAGCAGGGAGTCCATGCCGTCGAGGTACTTCAGCGGCACGGGCACGCCGATGACCGGCAGCGGGGTGACGGAGGCGAGCATGCCGGGCAGATGGGCGGCGCCGCCCGCACCGGCGATGATCACCTTCAGTCCGCGGTCCGCGGCCTGCTCGCCGTACGCGATCATCTCGCGGGGCATGCGGTGCGCGGAGACGACGTCGACCTCGTAGTCGATCTCGAACTCGTCGAGGGCCTGGGCGGCTGCTTCCATGACGGGCCAGTCGGAGTCCGACCCCATGACGATGCCGACAACGGGGCTCATTCGGTGATCGTCCCTCTCAGGTAACCGGCTGCGTGACGGGCGCGCTCCAGCACGTCGTCCAGGTCGTCGCCGTAGGTGTTGACGTGGCCCACCTTGCGGCCGGGCTTCACGTCCTTGCCGTACATGTGGATCTTCAGCTGGGGGTCGCGGGCCATGCAGTGCAGGTACGCGGAGTACATGTCCGGGAAGTCGCCGCCGAGGACGTTGACCATCACGGTCCACTTGGCGCGCGGGCGCGGGTCGCCGAGCGGGAGGTCGAGGACCGCGCGGACGTGGTTGGCGAACTGGCTGGTGATCGCGCCGTCCATCGACCAGTGGCCGGAGTTGTGCGGGCGCATCGCCAGCTCGTTGACGAGGATGCGGCCGTCGCGGGTCTGGAACAGCTCCACCGCGAGATGGCCGACGACACCGAGCTCCTTGGCGATGTTCAGCGCCATCTGCTCGGCCTGGAGCGCGAGCGCCTGGTCGAGGTCCGGGGCGGGGGCGATCACCGTGTCGCAGACGCCGCCCACCTGGCGGGACTCCACGACCGGGTAGGCGACGGCCTGGCCGTGCGGGGAGCGGACGACGTTGGCCGCCAGCTCGCGTACGAAGTCGACCTTCTCCTCGGCGAGGACGGGCACACCGGCCTTGAACGGGTCGGCGGCCTCCTCGACGGAGCCGACGACCCACACGCCCTTGCCGTCGTAGCCGCCGCGGACGGTCTTGAGGACGACGGGGAAGCCGTCGCCCTCCGCGGCGAACGCCGCCACGTCCTGCGGATCGGAGACGATGCGGTGCCGCGGGCAGGGCACGCCGATCGCGTCGAGCTTCGCGCGCATCACGCCCTTGTCCTGGGCGTGCACGAGCGCGTCGGGGCCGGGGCGGACGGGGATGCCGTCCGCCTCCAGGGCCCTGAGGTGCTCGGTGGGCACGTGCTCGTGATCGAAGGTGATCACGTCACAGCCGCGTGCGAACTCGCGCAGGGTGTCCAGGTCGCGGTAGTCGCCGACGACGACATCGCCGACGACCTGCGCCGCGGAATCCTGCGGGGTGTCACTGAGGAGCTTGAACCTGATGCCGAGCGGGATGCCCGCCTCGTGTGTCATACGAGCGAGCTGGCCACCGCCGACCATGCCGACTACCGGGAACGTCACGTTCCTAGGGTATCGGCCGCGCCACAGTGGCCGATTTCCCGCCCCTGCGACGGGACGGCTTTCGGTCGCCGGCTCCGTCCGCAGGAAGATCGCGCGGGAGGGTGGTTAGCATGGCTGGGTTGACGCACACCGACGGACGGGAGCCTGCAGGCGATGGAACGCGGTTCCTCGGGGCTCCGGCGGCTCTTCCAGGAGGTCGCCAAGTTCGGCGCGGTGGGCGGGGCGGGCCTGCTGGTCAATCTCGGCGTGTTCAACCTGGTCCGAGCGGTGACCGACCTCCCGGTGGTGCGGGCGAGTGTCATCGCCACGATCGTCGCGATCATCTTCAACTACATCGGCTTCCGCTACTTCACCTACCGCGACCGTGACAAGTCCGGGCGCACCCGGGAGATGTCGCTGTTCCTGGTGTTCAGCGTGGTCGGCCTGGTGATCGAGAACGGTGTGCTGTACACGGCGACGTACGGGTTCGGCTGGGACAGCCCGCTGCAGAGCAACATCTTCAAGTTCCTCGGCATCGGCGTCGCCACCCTGTTCCGCTTCTGGTCCTACCGCACGTGGGTGTTCCGTGCGCTGCCGGTGCGCGAACCCGTGACGGGGCCGGTCGCGAAGGGGGACGGGCGGCCTCGTACGAAGCAGCGGGTCCCGTAGGGGGTCAGCGGACCGTCTGCCGGCCCGTGTCCTCGCGTGCCGTCTGCGGCGGGGTGCGGGAGAGGAACAGGCCGAAGACCGGGGGCTTGGCCTGGAGCATCTCCAGCCGGCCGCCGTCCGCCTCCGCGAGGTCCCGGGCGACCGCCAGGCCGATGCCGGTGGAGTTGCGGCCGCTGATCGCCCGTTCGAAGATCCGCGCGCCCAGGTCGGCGGGGACGCCTGCGCCCTCGTCGGTGACCTCGACGACGACCTGGTTACCGGTGACGCGGGTACGCAGGGCGACCGTGCCGCCGCCGTGCATCAGCGAGTTCTCGATCAGCGCGGCCAGCACCTGGGCGACCGCGCCCGGTGTGCCGACCGCCCGCAGGTTCCGCTTGCCCGAGCTGACGATCGCGCGGCCCGCGCTGCGGTAGGCGGGGCGCCACTCGGCGAGCTGCTGCTGGATGACCTCGTCGAGTTCGAAGGTGACCGCGGAGCCGGTGCGGGGGTCGCGGGAGTTCGTCAGCAGCCGCTGCACCACGTCCGTCAGCCGCTCCACCTGCGTCAGCGCGATCGTCGCCTCCTCCTTCACCGTGTCCGGGTCGTCGGTGAGGGTGATCTCCTCCAAGCGCATGGACAGCGCGGTCAGCGGGGTGCGCAGCTGGTGGGAGGCGTCGGCGGCCAGGCGCCGCTCGGCGGTGAGCATGCGGGCGATGCGCTCGGCGGAGGAGTCCAGCACGTCGGCGACCCGGTCCAGCTCGGGCACCCCGTAGCGGCGGTGGCGGGGGCGCGGGTCGCCGGAGCCGAGGCGTTCGGCGGTCTCGGCGAGGTCGGTCAGCGGGGAGGCGAGCCGGTTGGCCTGGCGGATGGCGAGGAGCACCGCGGCGATCACCGCGAGCAGCGCCACCAGGCCGATGATCAGCAGCGTACGGGCGACCTCGCGGGTCACGGAGGAGCGCGGCTCCTGCACGGTGACCGTCTCGCCCTCCTCGCCGGGCGCGGTGGCGCTGATGACGTCGCCGTCGGGTTTGTCGCCGACCTCTATGGGCGGCTTGCCGGGGATGCGGATGACGGCGTAGCGGTCCTCGGTGATCTGGTCGGAGAGGATCTCCGCGGTGACCTGTTCCTCGACGATCAGCCGGCTGTCGACGATGCTGGCGAGCCGGACCGCCTCGGAGCGCACCCGCTCGCGGGCGCTGTCGCTGATGGTGCGCGTCTCGACGATCACCAGGGAGACCCCGAAGACGGCGATCACGATGAGCACCACGGCGAGCGTGGACTGGATCAGACGGCGGCGCATGTTCTCTTACCCACGGCGAACCCTCGCGGGGTTCAGCTCTTCTCGAAGCGGAAGCCCACACCGCGCACGGTGGCGATGTAGCGGGGGTTGGCCGCGTCGTCGCCGAGCTTCTTGCGCAGCCAGGAGATGTGCATGTCGAGGGTCTTGGTGGACGACCACCAGGTGGTGTCCCAGACCTCGCGCATCAGCTGGTCGCGGGTGACGACCCGGCCCGCGTCGCGCACCAGGACGCGCAGCAGGTCGAACTCCTTGGCGGTGAGCTGCAGCTCCTCCTCTCCCATCCACGCCCGGTGCGACTCGACGTCGATGCGCACGCCGTGCGTGGCGGGCGGCTGCTGCGGCTCGGCGGCGCCGCGCCGCAGCAGGGCCCGTACCCGGGCGAGCAGCTCGGCGAGGCGGAACGGCTTGGTGACGTAGTCGTCCGCGCCGGCGTCCAGGCCGACGACGGTGTCCACCTCGTCGGCGCGGGCGGTCAGGATCAGGATGGGAACCGTGTGCCCGTCGGAACGCAGCCGGCGGGCGACCTCCAGGCCGTCCATGCCGGGCAGTCCGAGGTCCAGTACGACCAGGTCGACACCCCCCTGCAGTCCGGCGTCGAGCGCGCTGGGTCCGTCCTCACGCACCTCGACCTCGTAGCCCTCGCGGCGCAGGGCGCGGGCCAGCGGTTCCGAGATGGAGGCGTCGTCCTCGGCGAGCAGTACACGGGTCATGGAGTGATGGTAGTCCCGCCGTGCGGGGCGCCGGGGTGTGATCGCGGGCGTTGCTTCTTACCTGGTGCACACGGGTTTCTCACCTTCCCGGCCGGTTCGGGGCACCGGTCTAGACCCCTGTGAGGGGCCTGCGGGTGTGGGGTGCGATCCTGTAAAGGACCTTCGAATCGGCGATCACGGTTCCGCCGTGGCCTGTGATCCGCGTCTCAAGGTCTTCCATATCAGGCGGTGTCCTGACGTATGGTGATTCAACGCCTGTTGCACCGCGGGGACCTTTGGCGGACTTGACGCTGAAGGTCTCTTTTGTGTGCGGGCCGGCTCCCTCGCCGGCCTCGGAAGCAATGACCTGTGGCCGGGCCTGGCCGCGCATCGCAGCGCGGGAAGGCGTGGATCCCGGTGGCGCCGTCCGCCGCTCCGTGACCCGGAGCGGACCTCCCCTCGGGCGTGGGGCGGGACGGTCGGGCCCGCCGGTGCCGGCCGCCCCCCACCGGGCGCGTACCCGCTCGCGCGACGCGTCCCGACCAGCAAGGATCGACCATGGCGTCCAGCCTGACGAAGGACTCGGTCACCCCGGGCACCCCCGGCTCCGAGAAGACCTTCTTCGGCCACCCCCGCGGACTGGCCACTCTCTTCATGACCGAGATGTGGGAGCGTTTCTCCTACTACGGCATGAGGGCTCTGCTCCCGCTGTACCTCGTCGCTCCGGGTGGCCTCGGCCTCAGCGCCGGCACCGCGACCGCGATCTACTCGGTGTACCTGTCGCTGGTGTACCTGCTCACGATGCCGGGCGGCTGGTTCGGCGACCGTGTCTGGGGCCCGCGCAAGACCGTCGCCGTCGCCGGCGGCATCATTATGCTCGGCCACCTCACGCTGGCGCTGCCCACGTCCGGCACGTTCTACGCCGGTCTCGGCCTGGTCGCCATCGGCTCGGGTCTGCTGAAGGCCAACATCTCCACGATGGTCGGCCAGCTCTACGACGGCCCGGACGACCCACGCCGCGACGGTGGCTTCACCGTGTTCTACATGGGCATCAACCTGGGTGCCTTCGCCGCGCCGCTGATCATCGGCACCATCGGTGAGAACGTGAACTGGCACCTGGGCTTCGCGCTGGCCGCGCTCGGCATGGCGCTGGGTGTCGCCCAGTTCCTGCTCGGCAGCCGTCACCTGGCCGCGCACTCCAGCGTCGTGCCGAAGCCGCTGTCGGTGGAGGAGAAGACCTCCACGCTGCGCAAGGCCGCGTTCTGGGCCGCGCTGGCCGTGGTGTTCTACGCGATCGTCGGCTTCACCGGCCACTACACGCTGAACTGGATCCTGGTTCCGCTGACGCTGCTCGGTGTGATCGTGCCGGTGCTGGTGCTGACCCGGATCAAGCGCGACAAGTCGCTGGACCGGGCCGAGCAGTCGAAGATGTCCGCGTACATCTGGTTCTTCGTCGCCGCGGCCGTCTTCTGGATGATCTACGACCAGGGTGGTTCGACCCTGTCGATCTTCGCCGAGTCGTCGGCGGACAACACCGTCCTCGGCTGGGAGTTCCCGGTCTCCTGGTACCAGTCGGTCAACCCGGTCCTGATCATGGCGCTGGCTCCGGTCTTCGCCTGGTTCTGGCTGGCGCTGAACCGGCGCGGCAAGGAGCCGAGCACGATCGTGAAGTTCTCCTCCGGCCTGGTGCTGGTCGGTGTGTCCTTCTTCCTCTTCCTGGCTCCGCTGTCCATCGCCGAGGGCGGCCACAAGGCCGCGGCGCTGTGGCTGGTGGCGATCTACTTCGTCCAGACCTGCGGTGAGCTGATGCTCTCCCCGGTCGGTCTGTCGGTCACCACGAAGATGGCGCCGGTGAAGTACGCCTCGCAGATGATGGGCGTCTGGTTCCTGGCGGTCACCGCCGGTGACGCCACGACCGGGCTGCTGTCCATCGCCGGGGTCGACCTGAACAAGACGGGCATCGTCGCGATGGAGGCGACGCTGGCTGTGATCGCCGGTGTCGCGGTGTGGATGTACCGCAAGAAGGTGAAGGCGATGATGGGCGACGTTCGCTGACGTCTCCGCTCGTCTCGTCGTAGGGCCCTCGTACCCCCTGGTGGGTGCGGGGGCCCTTCGTCGTGGGGCGGGGTGGTGTCCGGTCCAGCAGGGCCATGGCTGCGCGGTATGCCGCCGCTGGGACGGTGAGGAAGGTCAGGGTCCAGAAGAGGGTGACGCCCCACGGGTGGGGTTCGGTCCAGGGGTGTTCGGCTAGGAGCTTTCCTGCGTACTTCAGGGAGATCGTGTAGTCGCCGTGGGCGCCGGCGGGCAGCTGGACGGGGAGTTCTATGCGGGCCCTGCCGCCGGGTGGGACCGTGCCTCGCCAGGGGTGGGGCTGCCAGCTCGGGGCGTAGACGCCGTGGGACGTGCCGATCTGGAAGACCGGGTCGCGGACGGGGGACGTGCCGACGTTGGCGACCGTGAGGGTGAGGGTGCGGGCGGGTGGGGAGCCGAAGCGGGTGAGCAGCGTGCTGGTGCCTTCCAGGCGGGCGTCCGTCGTGGGGGACAGGCGGCCACCGGTGGCTTCTGCCGGGAGCGGTTCGATCGAGTGGCCTGCCACCTGGAACGCCGCGTCCGCGTCTGCTGTCGCGCCGGTCACCGTTTCCGCGTGCACCACGCAGGGGCAGGGGACCGGGGGCTCCACCACCGGGAGCGTGCGGCGGAAGCGGCCGTCGGGGTCGGTGGTGACCGTGCGGCCGTCGGCGTTGGCGCAGGACGCCGTGCCGCCGGTGACGCCGCCGGCTGGGGTTGCCTGGCCGCAGATCAGCAGCATGAGGAGGGTACGGGGGCGCCATCCGGTACCGGTGACGGTGATCGAACCGCCGGTTCCGGCCTCGTCCCGGGAGACCTCCACGCCGGGCCGCCCGTCGCCGCCGGGTGCACCGGTGGGTGGCGCGGTGCGCGCCGCGGGGGCCGGCAGGGGTGCCTGGGGCGGGCCGTCCGCCGTGGTGGGTTCCGGGGGCGTCGCGAGGCCCAGGAACATCAGTGTGAGCGCCGGAGCCGTGAGCCGTGCCCTGTGGTTCATCGCGCCGCTCCCCCGAGCTCACCCGCCGTGCGTCACCGGACGGTCCTCGGTGCTCGGCGCCTGCGCGTCAGCCACAGGGTGCCGGCTGTGCCCGTGAGGAGCACCGTGCCGCCGAGGGTGGCGAGGGCTATGGCCGAGTCCTCGGGGCCGGTGCGCGGGAGGGTGCCGTCGGTGGAGTCGGTCGCGCCGCCGCCGGGCGCGGGGGCGCCGCTCGCCGCCGTCACGTCCAGGGTCAGGGACGGGCCCGGGTCGTTCGTCGGGGTGCAGGTCGTGGTCGTGCCGAGGGCCTTGATGGTGAGGACGTCCGCCGTGAAGGTGACCTTTCCGGTCTTCTTCGGGGTGTACGTGGCGCTCAAGTCGCTGATCTTGATGGGGGTGTTGGGCGGGATCGGCGCGTCGTTGGCGGGGCCGGTCACGGTCAGGGTGCCGGTGTCGGCGCCGCCCAGTTCGATCGTGGCGCTGGGACTCATGGCGCCCTTGCCGAGCTCCACCGGGCTGGACGAGACGCCCTTCTGCCAGGACATGGTGATCCGGTAACCGCCGCCGCTGCGCTCCCCTTCGATGTCGATGGGCGAGACGGCGCTCTTGTCGCCGATCGGCGTCTTGCACTGGTAGTCGACGTCGACGACCTCGGCCTGTGCGGTGGGCGCGGCCAGCAGCACCGCGGTGCCGGCCAGGACGGCGGCGGACGCGAGCGTGGCGGTTCGTTTCCGGTACGACACGGGCCCCTGCTCTCCTGGTTCCTGACGCCTCATCAGATGGGCCGTCAAGGTACGCCCGGGACCTCGAGGAGGGAAGACACATGACGTGCCGGATCGGCGATCCGGTGAGGAGGAGCGCCTCGCCCTACGCGGGGGCGCCCAGTTCCGCCCAGACCGTCTTGCCGGCGACGCCGGGCGTGCGGACGACGCCCCAGTCCAGGCAGAGGCGCTGGACGATGAACATGCCGTGACCGCCGGGGCGGCCCGCGCGGTGCGGGGTGCGGGGGGCCGGCTGGCCGGTGCCGCGGTCGGTGACCTCGAGCCGGATCACCTTGTTGTCGCAGGTGAGGGTGAGCTGGTCCGGCCCCTCGGCATGCAGGCAGGCGTTCGTGACCAGTTCGGAGACGACGAGCAGGACGTCCTCGGCGGCGGCCCGCTGATCGGCGGTGGCCGCCGGCAGCCAGCCCCACGCGTACAGCGCCTGGCGGGTGAAATCGCGGGCGAGCGGCACGACACCGCTCTGGTCGTCGAAGCTCAGCCGGCGGACCTGGCGGCCCGCCGGGGAGCCCGGCGACCCCGCCGCCCCGGAGGGCACGGCCACGCCCTCGTCGGCGGCGCCCGCCCCCGACGCGCCGCCCCCGGACGCTCCGGAAGCGCCGCTGGGCTCCGGACCGCGGTCGCCCGGCGAGTAGGGCCGGGTGGTGCTCATCAGCGCTTCACCTCACCGATTCACCGGTTCACGATTCAAAAAATTCCGTACTCAGTCAGTCACGCAGCGCGCGGCACGTTCGGTTCACTTCACCCCAGCGACCACGGCAGCCGACACGTTCAGGATGTCTCCTGCCCGGGGGACCCGGCGAAACACCCCCGTATTCGCGCGAAAAGGCGGGACGACCGGGGAACGCCGGATCACGGGGTCCGGGGCGGCGGGCCGCCCCGGCCGTGGACGTCACCCGGAGTCGTCGGCCAGGGCCGCCTCGAGGGTGTCATGGACAGTGAAGACGGCGTCCGCTCCCGTGATCTCGAAGACCCGCGCGACCACCGGCTGCATTCCGGCGAGGTGCACCCCGCCCCCGGCGGCCTCGGCCTTGAGCCGGGCGCCGAGCAGGACGTTGAGCCCGGTGGAGTCGCAGAACTCCAGCCGGGAGCAGTCGATGACGAGCCGGTTCAATCCCTTGGCGAGGCAGTCCTCCAGTGGCTCACGCAACAGATCGGCGGTGTGGTGATCCAACTCACCCGCCGGAGTCACGACGGCACTGGGGCCCTCTTCTCGCACCTCGACCAGAAGCCGGCCCGACTGTGCGCTGCCGACCGTCCCGCGGTCCATGCCGTCTCTCTCTCCCGACCTCGTGGCTGCTTGCTGACGCCCTCGAACACTACGCCTTCCTGACAGCCTTCGGCACCCGAACAATCGCGCACAAACGGACATACCCGAACAGAATGCACTTGCGGCGGGCTTGCCGGACCGGGTAGGGCTAGTAAGGACACGTAACCGACACGGCCGGCTTTGGAGGCGCCGCACACCGCAGTGCACGTACTGGCTTCGGCAGCCATATGCCGAGAACGATGGAGGACATCATGTCACCCCGGCTCGACGCATCGCGTACCCAGAAAGCGACGTCGACACTCCCTGAGGAACATCTGGCTCCCATCGAGCAGGACGACATGAGTGTCGTCCAGGACGATCTACTCGCCGGACTGCCGGAGATCCCCCCGTACGACGAGGTGGGACCGGTCGACGCACGGGCGTTGTCCAGGACCCTCTTCGAGCGCCTGGAGTCGCTCGAGGAAGGCACCCACGAGTACTCCTACGTCCGCAACACGCTCGTCGAACTCAACCTCGCCCTGGTCAAGTTCGCCGCCTCCCGCTTCCGCTCGCGCAGCGAGCCGATGGAGGACATCATCCAGGTCGGCACCATCGGCCTGATCAAGGCGATCGACCGCTTCGAACTGTCGCGCGGTGTGGAATTCCCCACGTTCGCGATGCCGACCATCATCGGCGAGATCAAGCGCTTCTTCCGCGACACCTCCTGGTCCGTGCGCGTACCGCGCCGGCTGCAGGAACTCCGGCTCGACCTGGCCAAGGCCGGTGACGAACTGGCGCAGAAGCTCGACCGCGCGCCGACGGTGGCCGAGCTGGCCGAGCGGCTCGGCATCTCCAACGACGAGGTCGTCGAGGGCATGGCCGCGTCGAACGCGTACACCGCCTCCTCGCTGGACGCCCAGCCGGAGGAGGACGACGCCGAGGGCGCGCTGGCGGACCGGATCGGCTACGAGGACCACGGGCTCGAAGGCATCGAGTACGTCGAGTCGTTGAAGCCGCTGATCGCCGAACTGCCGCCGAGGGACCGGAAGATCCTGTCGCTGCGTTTCGTGGCCGGGATGACCCAGTCGGAGATCGGCGAGGAGCTGGGCATCTCCCAGATGCACGTCTCCCGGCTGCTGTCCCGCACGCTGGTACGGCTGCGCAAGGCGCTGACCGTCGAGGAGTGAGCGGCGGCCGCGGCAGCTCGCGGGTGGCCGGGCGTCGTACGTGACGGTTTGCGCCCCGCGCCCTGTCGGCGCCGGATGTCCCACGGGTCGTGACGACCCCAGGGGCACCGGGCGCCCGCCGGGCGCGGGGCGCGACGCGTTACCCAGGGTCACCCCTTTCCCCGCGGGGCCTCTTCCACCACTATGGGTCGCCCAAACTGGCCGGTAGGTCAGGACGTCGAGGTCCGGCGGCCGGGAGCCAGGGGCGAGGAGGCGGTGGATGACCGGGGGCGACGGGGCCGTCGAGGGTGACGGGATCGGGGAGGTGTCGTCGGGGGCGTACCGGGACGCGTCCGACGTCCGGCTGACCGAGTCGCTGCGCGGCGGCACCTCGGAGGCGTACGCGGCCCTCCAGGAGCTCCGCGCCCGGCACGGCGCCCGCGTGCTCGCCTAC
>NZ_JAOCQE010000164.1 GCF_025290915.1 Streptomyces sp. 15-116A
GCAGCGGGGCGGCCGCGCGCCGGTAGAGCCCGTCGGCCCCGTGCCGGTCGTCCAGCAGCCGGATCCGGCGTACGGCTTCTTCCAGGGCGCCCGCGTCGCTCGCGCCGGCGCGACGCACGGCGCGCTGTGCCGCCGAGGCGTCCGCGGCGAACCCCAGCGGGGCCAGTGAGGCGGCGGCCACCGTGGCACCGCCGCCGGTCATGAATGCGCGACGCAGCACGTCGCTCTCCTCGTTGTCGTGCGTGTCGTACGGGTCGTACGGGTTGTACGGGTCCGACGTGTCGTAGGTGTCATACGGCTCGTACGCCTCGCTGGTCTCACTCGTCGCGTTCGCCGGGTCCGCGGAGTGCGCCGGGGGCGTGGCCCCGTACGTGGGGGGCGTGGCCCCGTCGTCCCGCGCCCGGCGTCCGCGTACCGACGAGCGGGGCGCGAAGCCCAGGTCGGTCAGCGTGCGGCCGGGGAACATGTGCAGGAAGACCCGTTCGTAGGCGTAGTTGGGACAGCGGATCTCGCCCGTCTCCACCCGGTGCACGTACCGCGCGTCACAGCTGACCCGCTCGCCGATCTCGCGGGCGGCCCTGCGGACCGCCGCGGCGAACTCGGCAGGGGAGCGCGGTCCGCGCAGCTGCCGGAAGACGAGATTCGGCCGCGGTGGCCGGTGGGGCTGGGATGGCTGGGGCGAGGGCACCGTTGACGACGCCATGGCCGGGTCCTCTCTGCGAACCGTCGAACCATGCCGGAATCAGGGGGAGTCCAGGGCGGTTTGTCCGTGTGACGCCCTGTTTCCGGCGGGCAAGAACGTACCTGCTGTGACGGAGCCGCCACGCGGGGTTTGGCTACAAACCGGATATCTCATCCGTGATCTGCCATGAACTGCCATCCTTTGCGGCGGACTTCCGGCGTAGCCGTTGACGCTTTGCGGCGTTGAACTGTGGGCAGGGTTCCGTGCGCGGAGTGTGTGGTGGAGGCCGGGATGGTGACCAGTTCGGCGGGTTCGGTGAGTGCGTCGTGTGATGTCGTGACGGTGCCGGCCCGGCAGGGGCTCGAGGCGGTGGACATTCTGCGGCGGGGGGCCGGTGGCGAGGCGGTGGGGCCCGTGCTGCACGACGACGGTGGGGACACGCTCGGGTTCCTGGTGCCGTCGGGGACGGCGGCGGGGTGGGACGTGCCGGGGAGTGTCTGTACGGAGACGGAGCCTGCGGGGGAGACGGGGGAGTGGCTGCTGCCGCCGGGGGATGCGGAGTTGGCGACGGATCCCGCCGTGCTGCGGGAGGCATTGGGGGAGGCACAGCGGATGATCGACGCTGCCGACAGTTGCCGGTGAGGTCGGCCTCGGCTTCGCCTTCGGCCGCCTTTTGTTTCCCACCGCACGGCCCGTGCGGGTTTCGTGGCCGGGTGCGGGTGGCCCCCGCGGGGGCTGAGCGCCCTCGGCGGCTGCGGCAGCGGCGCGCCGCCCGGCCTCTCTCGCTCGCTGTGGTCCTCGGAGAAGTCACCCCCGCGCCCCTCTGCCACCTTGCGACAATGCACCCATGGGAAAGGCCAGGAGAAGCGGTCGGCGGCAGGCCGAGGATGAGGCCGTTGCCGTGCAGGTCGACGGGGGGCTTGCTCAGCTGCTCCCCGATCGGGAGCGGGCTCGGGCCTGGACCCTGTTGATCGACGGGGCTCCGCAGTCGTACGTGGATCTTGATGATCCGGCGTATCTCTCGTTCGAGTACCAGCGGCGGCTCGGGCATGTCGTCGATCTGTGTGCGCCGGCCGGCAAACCCCTGCACGCCGTGCACCTCGGTGGGGGTGCCTTCACGCTCGCCCGGTATGTCGCCGCCACCCGGCCCCGCTCCACCCAGCAGGTCGTCGAGCGTGACGCGAAGCTCGTGGAACTGGTGCGGCGGGAGCTGCCGTTGGAGCCCAGGGACCGGATCCGCGTGCGGGCCGCGGATGCCCGGGACGGGCTCGCCAAGGTGCCGGACGGGTGGGCCGGAATCGTCGTCGCCGATGTGTTCAGCGGGGCACGGACACCCGCCCATCTGACCTCGACCGAGTTCCTCGACGACGTCCGCAGGGCGCTCGCACCCGGCGGGGTCTACGCCGCCAACATCGCTGACGGGCCGCCGCTGCCCCATCTGCGCGGCCAGATCGCCACCGCCGCCGCCCGGTTCGCCGAACTCGCCCTGATCGCCGACCCCGCGGTGCTGCGCGGCAAACGCTTCGGCAACGCCGTGCTGGTCGCCTCCGACGCGCCCCTGCCGATCGCCGAGCTGACCCGGCGTGCCGCCTCCGACCCGCATCCCGGGCGGGTGCAGCACGGCAGGGAGCTGACGGACTTCACCGGCGGGGCTGTGCCGGTGACCGATCTCGCGGCGGTCGCCTCACCCGCGCCGCCGCCGTCCGTGTTCCGCTGAACGCCCCGGCGGTGGGCCCGCGTCAGTACGTTCCGATCTCCACGCGCGGCGGGCCGTCGTGCCAGGTGCAGAAGACCGACACCCGGTCCGCGCCCGAGGTGAACTCCACCCGGATCCACGTCTCCGTCTTCCACACCTGCATCGACCAGCCCGCGCCCGGCGTCGCCGACACCAGCGACGCGGAGGTCTCGCCTAGGTCGAACACCGCCCGGCCGCCCTTGGTGTCGTAGCTCTTGACCTGGCCGGAGGGCGTGGGCGCGGGGGGCTGCGTCCGGTCCGGGGCGGAAGTGGCCGGGGCGGGGGACTTCTCGCCGGGTGTGGCCGACGGCGTGTCCGGGTCCGCCGGGTCCTTCGCGTCCTTCGTCTTCTTCGCGTCCGGCGTCCGGGACGGGCGCCGGGTCGAGGACGACACCGGTCTCGACTCCTTCGTCTCCGCGTCGGCCGCCGAGACGGACAGCGCGCGGGGCGGGGTGTAGGCCGTGGCGGCCATCACCGTGTGGACGCCCCACCACGACAGCGTGACCGCCGCGCCCGTGGCGAGCAGCCAGGCCAGTACGTGTATGAGTCCTCTGCGCATCGTCGGCCCATACTGCCTCACCAGCCCCAGCAGTGTCGCGCCCTGTGGACAACCCAGGACGGGAACCGGCAGGCGGCCCGGAGGCGATCCGGAGTTGTCCACAGGCTCGCACCGGCGCCACTCGCATGGCGTACGGTGCGGCCCATGGCAAGTGTTCTCGTGGTCGAGGACGACCAGTTCGTACGCTCGGCGCTCATCCGGCACCTCACCGACGCCTCGCACACCGTGCGCAGCGTGGGGACGGCACTGGAGGCCCTGCGCGAGGTCGCCCATTTCCGCTTCGACGTGGTCGTCCTGGACCTCGGACTGCCCGATCTGGACGGTTCCGAGGCGCTGAAGATGCTGCGCGGGATCACGGACGTACCGGTCATCGTGGCCACCGCCCGGGACGACGAGACGGAGATCGTGCGGCTGCTGAACGCCGGCGCGGACGACTATCTGACCAAGCCCTTCTCCGTGGAGCATCTGTCGGCCCGGATGGCGGCCGTGCTGCGCCGGGCCCGCTCCGGCGGAGCGGAGGCGGCGCCGTCCCCCGTGCTGCGGGTCGGCGGGCTGACCGTCGACCCGCTGCGCCGCCAGGCCGAACTGGACGGTGTGCGGCTCGACCTGACCCGGCGCGAGTTCGACCTGCTCGCCTTCCTCGCCGGGCGGCCCGGTGTGGTCGTGCCGCGCAAGGAGCTGCTCGCCGAGGTGTGGCAGCAGTCGTACGGCGACGACCAGACCATCGACGTCCATCTGTCCTGGCTGCGGCGGAAGCTGGGGGAGACCGCGGCCCGGCCGCGCTATCTGCACACCCTGCGGGGCGTCGGCGTGAAGCTGGAGCCGCCCGCCGGGCAGGCGCCCGGGGCGGAGCCGCGGCCATGAGGTGGGCGCTGGTGAAGGTGTCGCTGGCGGTGACGGCGATGGTCGTGCTCGCCTTCGCGGTGCCGCTCGGTCTGGTCATCAAGGAGATGGCCCGCGACCGGGCCTTCTCCAACGCCGAGCGGGAGGCCGCGGCGGTCGCTCCCGCGCTGTCCATCACCACCGACCGCGACCAGCTCGAACGGGTCGTCGTCTCGGCCGGCACGGACGACGGGATGGCCGTGCACATACCGGCCGCGGACGGCGAGGAGGCCCTCCGCATCGGGCGGCAGCGCGCCGCCGCCGAGGACATCGCGGCCGTGCGCAGACTCGGCCGCGCCTCCACCTCCACGGTCTCCGACGGCTCCGCGCTCCTCCAGCCGGTCGCGCTCAGCACCGGCGAGATCGCGGTCGTCGAGGTGTACGTCCCCGGGTCCGAGGTCACCAACGGAGTCGGCACAGCCTGGGCGGTGCTCGCGGCGGTCGGGGTCGCGCTGATCCTCGGCTCGGTGGCCGTCGCCGACCGGCTGGGCGTACGGATGGTGCGGCCCGCCCAGCGGCTGGTGGAGGGTGCGCACGAACTGGGGGAGGGGAAGCTGGGCGCGCGGGTGCCCGAGGAGGGGCCCACCGAACTGCGGCTGGCGGCGGTGGCGTTCAACTCCATGGCCGACCAGGTGGTCCAACTGCTCGCCAACGAGCGGGAGCTGGCCGCCGACCTGTCCCACCGGCTGCGCACCCCGCTGACCGTGCTGCGGCTCAACGCGGCCTCGCTCGGCGAGGGACCTGCCGCCGAGCAGACCCGCGCCGCGGTCGAGCAACTGGAACGCGAGGTCGACACCATCATCCGCACCGCCCGGGACGCCAAACCGCAGACGGCCGCCGCCGGACCCGGCGCCGGCTGTGACGCCGCCGAGGTGGTGCGCGAGCGGATGGCGTTCTGGTCGGCGCTCGCCGAGGACGAGGGCCGCAAGTGGCGGGTGGCCGGAGCGGACCGGCCGGTGCGCATACCCGTGGCCCGCGCCGATCTGGCCGCCGCCCTCGACGCCCTGCTCGGCAACGTCTTCCGGCACACCCCGGAGGGCACGGCCTTCGCGGTCGACCTGCACAACGGCGAGGACGCGGTGATCGTGCTGGTCTCCGACGCGGGCCCCGGCATACCCGACCCCGAGGCGGCGATGGCGCGCGGCCGGGGCTCGGGCAGCGACGGCTCGACCGGGCTCGGCCTGGACATCGTGCGCCGGCTCGCGGAGTCGACCGGCGGGGACGTGCGGATCGGCTCGTCCGTGCTGGGCGGCACCGAGGTGCGCATCTGGATCCAGCTGGACGGACGCGAACGGACACCGGGGCGGCGCGGCCACCGGGGTGCCGTACGCCGTCGCCGGCCCGGGCGGCGCTCGCTCTCCCACCGAGTGGTCTCGACCTTTAACCGTCCCCGATCCCTTCCTTAAGCCCACCCTAAGATCCTCAACGGCCAGCCGAATCAGGTCATTTGTCCGAATCCGGCTCGCTAGCGTGCTGCCGCGCCCTCCCCCCCGCGGGCGCTTGTGAACCCCCCCCATGAGCAGCAGCGAAGGCAGGCACGCGATGAGCACCCACCGGCGCAGGATCAGTGGCAGGAACAAGGCGATCGGAACCGTGGTCGCCGCGGCCGTGGCCGGCGGTGGCGCGTTGGTGTTCACCAGCACCGCCCAGGCGGCCGGCGCCGGCGCCGCGTACACGAGGACCAGTGAGTGGTCGACCGGCTACACCGCCCAGTACGTCGTGACCAACGACAGCGGCGAGCGGGACACCGACTGGAAGCTGGAGTTCGACCTGCCGGCCGGCAGCAAGCTCGGCTCGCTGTGGAACGCCGAGTCCCGGGTCAGCGGGCAGCACGTCACCGTCACCCCGCCGAAGTGGGACACCGACGGGCTCGCCGCCGGCGAGTCGGTCACCGTCGGCTTCGTGGTCAACGGCACCGGCGATCCGACCGGTTGCCGCGTCGACGGCGCCGGCTGCTCGGCGGACGGCGGCCCCACCCCGGAGCCCAGCGGACGCCCCACCGAGACCCCCGCGCCCTCGCAGTCACCGACGCCCACCGAGAAGCCGACCGAGAAGCCGACCGGGACCGCCACGCCGAAGCCGACGGAGAGCACCGGCAGCGGCACCCCCACGAGCGCCGCCTTCGCCCCCTACGTCGACACCTCCCTCTACCCGGCCTTCGACCTGGTAGCGAGCGCCGAGGCCACCGGCGTGAAGAACTACAACCTCGCCTTCGTCACCGACGGCGGCGGCTGCACCCCCAAATGGGGCGGCGTGACCGACCTCGGTAGCGACGCCGTGGCCGGGCAGATCGGCGCGCTGCGCGCCAAGGGCGGCGACGTACGCGTCTCCTTCGGCGGCGCGGCCGGCTCCGAACTCGGCACCACCTGCACCTCGGCGGACGCGCTGGCGGCGGCGTACGAGAAGGTCGTGAACGCCTACCAGCTCACCAAGGTCGACTTCGACGTCGAGGGCGGCGCGCTGCCCAACGCCGCCGCCAATACCCGCCGCGCCCAGGCGATAGCCAAGCTGCAGAAGAACCACCCCGGCCTGGACGTCTCCTTCACCCTCCCGGTGATGCCGGAGGGCCTGACCCAGGACGGAGTCAACCTCCTCGCGGACGCCAAGAAGAACGGCGTGAGGATCGACGCGGTCAACATCATGGCGATGGACTACGGCCCCGCGTACAGCGGCGACATGGGCACCTACGCCGAGCAGGCCGCCACCGCCACCCAGGCGCAGCTCAAGGGCGTCCTCGGGCTGAGCGACAGCGAGGCGTGGAAGACGGTCGCCGTCACCCCGATGATCGGCGTCAACGACGTCGTCACCGAGATCTTCAAGGTCGACGACGCCACCCAGCTGGTGAACTTCGCCAAGTCCAAGGGCATCGGCTGGCTGTCGATGTGGTCCGGCACCCGCGACAAGGCCTGCCCCGGCGGCCCGAAGCCGGCCGCCGACGCCACGTGCAGCTCCATCGACCAGGAGAAGTTCGCCTTCACCAAGGCGTTCGCGGCCTACCAGTAGGCCACCCGCAGTTGGGCCACTGAGGAAAACGGGGAGCGCACGCCCCGGCCGGCTTCCCCCAGCCCCGGCCGGGGCGTCCGCGCGCCAAACCGGAGCCCGGGCAGAAGTACGGGGCGCGGCACTCCCCTAGGGCACCGCGCCCCGCCCCCCGTCTTCAACCGGAGCCGGTCAGGTCAGATGCGCTCCGGCTCGGGCAGTGCGCCCGACTTGGCCGCCCGGCTGTACCACAGGGCGCTGGACTTCGGTGTGCGCTCAAGAGACGCGTAGTCGACGTACACCGCGCCGAAGCGCTTGTCGTAGCCGTACGCCCACTCGAAGTTGTCCAGCAGGGACCACAGGAAGTAGCCGCGCACGTCCGCGCCGTCCGCGATGGCCCGGCGCACCTCGGACAGATGGCCGTGCAGGTAGGCGATGCGCTCCGGGTCGTGCACGCGGCCGTCGGCGTCGGGCTTGTCGTCGTAGGCCGCGCCGTTCTCGGTGATGTACAGCGGCAGGCCCGGCGCCTCCCGGGTGTAGCGCATGATCAGCTCGTGCAGTCCGGTCGGGTCGATGGACCAGCCCATCTCCGTGCGCTCGCCCGGCAGTTGGTGGAAGGCCACGTCGTCCGCGCCCGGCCAGGGCGAGTAGTCGCTCGCCCCGTGCCCGTCCGCCCGCGGCACCTCGGCGCCGGGGTCGGCCGCCGAGACGACGGTGGGCGTGTAGTAGTTGAGGCCCAGCGCGTCCAGCGGCTGGTGGATCAGGCCCAGGTCGCCGTCGTGGACGTACGACCAGTCGGTGAGCGCCGAGGTCGCCTCCAGCAGCGTCTCGGGGTAGGCGCCGTGCAGGATCGGGCCGTGGAAGATCCCGTTGGCCAGGTCGTCGATCTTGCGCACCGCCGCCAGGTCCGCCGGGTCACCCGGTGAGAGCGGGCGGACCACCGAGGAGTTGAGGCTGATGGCGACCGAGTTGCGGGCCGGCATCACCGAGCGCAGGGCGGCGCTGCCCAGACCGTGCGCCAGGTTCAGGTGGTGGGCGGCCCGCAGCGAGGCCGGCTGATCGGTGCGGCCGGGTGCGTGCACCCCGGAGGCGTAACCCAAGAAGGCGCTGCACCAGGGCTCGTTGAGCGTGATCCACTGCTCCACCCGGTCGCCGAGGGCCTCGCCGACGAGCTGCGCGTACTCGGCGAACCGGTAGGCGGTGTCGCGCTCGGGCCAGCCGCCCGCGTCCTCCAGCTCCTGCGGCAGGTCCCAGTGGTAGAGGGTGACGGCCGGCTTGATGCCGTGCGAGAGCAGCTCGTCGACCAGCCGCCGGTAGAAGTCGAGGCCACGCTGCACGGCGGGGCCCCGGCCCGTCGGCTGCACTCGCGACCAGGAGACGGAGAAGCGGTAGGCGCTCAGGCCCAGCTCCGCCATCAGGGCCACGTCCTCGCGGTAGCGGTGGTAGTGGTCGACAGCGATGTCACCGGTCTCGCCGCCGGCCGTCTTGCCCGGCGTATGGCTGAAGGTGTCCCAGATGGACGGGGTCCGTCCGTCCTCCCGCACCGCCCCCTCGATCTGGTACGCGGAGGTCGCGGCGCCCCAGAGGAAGGCGGGAGGAAAGGTCGCCGGGTTCGCCGGCGTGGCGGAGTCAGACATGAAAGCGCTCCCAGAGGAGGTCGTGAAGACCGACGAGTACGAGAAACAGAGAGGGAGAAGGGAGAAGAAGACGGAGGGGAAGGGAAACGGGGCCGAGGCGGCGGTGACCCGGCCCCGGAAGGGGCGCCGCGGGTGTCAGCCCTTCACCGCGCCCTGCATGATGCCGCCCACGATCTGCTTGCCGAAGATCGCGAAGACCAGCAGCAGCGGCAGCGTGCCCAGCAGGGCACCGGCCATGATCAGGGACTGGTCCGGGGTGTAGCCGCGGCCGAGGCCCGCGACCGCGACCTGCACGGTGGGGTTGCCGGTCTGGGTCAGCACCAGGAACGGCCACAGGAAGTCGTTCCAGGTCTGCACGAACATCAGCATGCCCAGCACGGCCATCGCGGGACGCGCGGCCGGGAACACCACGTGCCACACCACACGCCAGCTGCTCGCGCCGTCGACCCGCGCGGCCTCGATGATCTCGTCCGGCAGCGCCTGGATCAGGTACTGCCGCATGAAGAACACACCGAACGCGCTCACCAGCGAGGGGAAGATGACCGCCTGCAACTGGTCGGTCCAGTCCAGCTTGGCCACCATCATGTACAGCGGGATCACGCTCAGCTGCGGCGGCACCATCATCGTGCCGATCACCAGCAGCATCAGCGCGTTACGGCCACGGAAGCGCAGCTTGGCGAAGGCGAACCCGGCGATCGTCGACAGCACCACGATGGTCACCGCCGAGATGCCCGCCACGATCGTGGTGTTGAGGAACGCCTCCCCGAGGTTGGCGTCCTTCCAGGCGATCTCCAGGTTCTTGAACAGGTTGGAGCCGAACCAGAACGGCGGTGGCGTCTGCGCCAGGCGCGCGTTGTCCCGGGAGGCGGCGATCGCGGTCCACACCAGCGGGAACAGCGACACGATCGTGAACAGGATCAGGATCGCGTACGCGATCGGACCGCCGTGCAGCGTCCCGCCGGCCCGCGCCGACTTCGGCAGACGCGAACGCTTCTGCTCCTTCGCTGCGGTCGGGGCGGCGGGGGGTGTCTCAGTCGTCGTCACGGCCGGAACTCCTTAACTACTGGCGCGCAGCCGGCGCGAGATGACGTAGTTGACGATGCCGATGACGATCAGGATCGCGAACATCGTCCAGGCGATCGCCGAGGCACGGCCCAGGTGCTGGTTCACCCAGCCCTGCTCGTACAGGTACAGGCCGAGCGTCTGGAACTGGTGCTCCGCGCCGCCGGACGCGCCCTTGTTGGCGTCGAACAGCAGCGGCTCACCGAAGACCTGGCTGGCTCCGATCGTGGAGACGACCGCCGTGAACAGGATCGTCGGGCGCAGCGACGGCAGGGTGACGTGGAGGAACTGCTGCCAGCGGCTGGCGCCGTCCAGCGCCGCCGACTCGTACAGGTCCTGCGGGATCGCCTGCATCGCGGCCAGGTAGATCAGCGCGTTGTAGCCGGTCCAGCGCCAGATGATGATCGTCGAGACGGCGATCTGCGAGGGCCACTTGTCGCCCTGCCAGTCGACCGGGTCGATCCCGACGAGGTCGAGACCCCAGTTGATCATGCCGTAGTCACGCCCGAAGAGCAGCACGAACACCAGGGAGGCGGCGGCGATCGAGGTGGCGTACGGGGCGAGCATCGCGACCCGGTAGAAGGTCGAGGCGCGCAGCTTGTAGTTGAGGATGTGGGCGATGCCCATGGCCATCAGCAGCTGCGGGACGGTCGAGATGATGCCGATGGTCAGGGTGTTCTTCGCCGCGTTCCAGAAGAAGTCGTCGTCGAAGATCCGCGTGTAGTTCTTCAGCCCCACCCAGTTCATGTCGGTCGGGGCGGTCAGCTCCACCTGGTGCAGCGACGCCCAGCCCGTGTAGATCAGCGGGAACAGACCGAAGGCGACGAACAGCAGGAAGAACGGCGAGACGAAGGCGTACGGGCTCCAGCGCACGTCCCGCTGCCAGCGGCGCGACAGCTTCGCCCGGCGCCGCTCGTCCTTGTCCGTGGGCACCGCGTCCTCGGGCGGGCGGCCCGGGGCCGCGCCCCCCTTGACGGGGAGCGCGGCGGTGTCGTGGCGAGTGGCCATGCGGGTCACTTGTCCAGGTTGTTGTCGATGGTCTTGGTGGCGGTCTCCCAGGCCTCCTCGGGCGACTTGCCCTTGGTCACGAGGATGACGCCGTTGTCCGTCAGACCCTGCTGGATGATCTGGTCCTTCGGGCCGATCACCTGGTCGGGGATCTGCTGGGCGGCCTCGGAGAAGATCTCGCCGATCGGGGCGTCACCGGTCATGTCGTTCTTGGCACCCGTGACTTCCGGGCTGGAGTACGCGGCCTGCGCGCTCGGGAAGCTGCCCTGGACCTTGAACAGCTTGGCCTGCTGCTCGGGCGCGGTCAGCCAGGCGACCAGCTTCTTGGCCTCCTCGACGTTCTTGCCGCTCTTGGGCACGGTCAGGAAGGAGCCGCCCCAGTTGCCGGACTTGGGCGCCACGGCCACGTCCCACTTGCCGGCCGCGTCGGGCTTCGACTTGCCCTTGATGTAGCCGAGCATCCACGGCGGGCAGGCCATCGCGGCGAACTTGTTGTTGGCGATCGTCTGGTCCCAGGCCGGCTGGAACTGCGTCTGGGCGCCGACCAGATCCTTCTCGGCGGCCTCGGCGGTCAGGTCGAAGGCGGCCTTCACGGCGGGGTTCGTCTTGTAGATGACCTCGCCGCTGGAGTCGTAGAACTTCTCCTTCTCACTGCTGAGGATCGCGTTGATCAGGCCGCCGGGGGAGTCCCAGAAGGTGGTGCCCTTGGGCGCCTTCTTCTTGTACTGCTCGCCGACGTCGACGAGCTTCGCCCAGTCGCCCGCCCACAGCTTGCCGACCTCCGCGCGGTCGGTCGGCAGGCCCGCCTTCTCGAACATGTCCTTGCGGTAGCAGATCGCCATCGGGCCGATGTCGGTGCCGAGACCGATCGTCTGGCCGTCCTTGGTGGTGGCCTGCTCCCACTTCCAGCCCAGCCAGTCGCTCTTGTTCACGCCGGGGGCCTTGGAGAGGTCCTCGAGCTTGGCGGCCTGGGTGCCCACGATCTCGGCGATGTTGCCCACTTCGACGGCCTGGATGTCCTGCAGACCGCTGTTGGTGGTGAGGTGGTTCAGCAGCGCCGGGTAGTAGTTCTCGTTGCGCTCGACAACGTTCTCGGCGATCTTGATGTCCGGGTTGAGCTTCTCGTACTCGGCGTAGAGACCGGCCTCCTTGAAGCCGAAGGCGCCGAACAGGCCGAGCGTGATGGTGGTCTTGCCCTCGCCGCCGGACGAGGAGCCGGAACCGTCGTCCTTGCCGTCGTCGGCACATCCGGCCAGCAGCCCCGTGCCCAGCGACACCACGGCCGCTATGGCCAGCGCCTTGCGGGCGAAGGGCTTCCCCCTGTTCGAGCGCGATCGAGACTGGGGGAGGGTACGTGCTCGCATTGCGTCCTCCTGTTGCCCTGACGTGCCGACCCCCCGGCCAACGGCATGGTTGGGCCCGTATGGTGCTCGCTGCGGCTCGGGCGGGGAACGTGCGGGTTGTGTATGTGTCAGGTACCGTGGGAGCGCTCCCACTGGTGATGTGTTGAAGAGTCGCGGGTCCGGGCGGGGGTGTCAAGGGAGCAGACGCCGCAAACCGCGTTCAGTTATCGGGCCGTTAACTGGACGATGGGGGAAGCGGAGGAGGCGGCCGGGAGCCGAACGGTATCCCCGCACTGGCGGTCACGGCAGCTCACCGCCCTGTTAGATTCCAGGCCGGTGACTACGACGGAAGGCGGGGCTTCGATGGCAAGCCACGGAGCGCGGGGCCGCAGCGGCGGCCGGCCCACCCTCGAAGAGGTGGCGGCGCGCGCCGGCGTGGGCCGCGGCACGGTCTCCCGCGTGATCAACGGCTCGCCCAGGGTCAGCGACGCCACCCGCGCCGCCGTGGAGGCGGCCGTCGCCGAACTCGGGTACGTGCCGAACACCGCGGCCCGTGCCCTGGCCGCCAACCGCACCGACGCGATCGCCCTCGTCGTCCCCGAGCCGGAGACCCGCTTCTTCACCGAGCCCTACTTCTCCGACATGCTGCGCGGCGTCGGGTCGGCGCTGTCCGACACCGAGATGCAGCTGCTGCTGATCTTCGCGGGCAGCGACCGGGAGCGGCAGCGGCTCGCCCAGTACCTCGCCGCGCACCGGGTGGACGGGGTGCTGCTGGTCTCCGTGCACGCCGACGACCCGCTGCCCGACATGCTGGCCCAGCTGGAGATCCCGGCGGTGATCAGCGGCCCGAGGTCCGCCGCGGAGACGCTCACCTCGGTGGACTCCGACAACTACGGCGGCGCCCGGCAGGCCGTGGAGCACCTCATCGGCCGGGGCCGCCGCCGCATCGCCCACATCACCGGCCGCCTCGACGTGTACGGCGCCCAGCGGCGCATCGACGGCTACCGCGACGCGCTGCGCGAGGCGGGCCACGAGGTGGACGAACTGCTCATCGAGCCGGGCGACTTCTCCGAGGACGGCGGCCGGCGCGCGATGGCCGCGCTGCTCGAGCGCCGCCCCGACCTGGACGCGGTCTTCGCCGCCTCCGACGTGACGGCGGCCGGCGCCCGGCAGGTCCTGCGCGAGGCGGGCCGCAGCATCCCCGACGACGTGGCCCTCGTCGGCTACGACGACTCGGCCATAGCCCGCCACATGGACCCGCCCCTGACCAGCGTGCGCCAGCCCATCGAGGAGATGGGGCGCCGCATGATCGACCTCCTGTTGTCGGAGGTCGCCGACCGCCGCCCGGCCGCGTCCCGCGGGCTTGAGCGGCGGCAGGTGGTACTGGCGACGGAGCTGGTGGCGCGGACGTCGTCGTGACGTCGGCGCAGGCCTGTTCCCAAAACGTTCCCGGGAAGTGAGGAACGACGAAGGGCTGACCCGCATCTGCAGGTCAGCCCTTGATCGTTAAGGGTGAGTGACGGGACTTGAACCCGCGACATCCTGGACCACAACCAGGTGCTCTACCAGCTGAGCTACACCCACCATGACCGGTTCCTGGGAGAAGTTCTTCTCCCCGACCGGCCGAGAAAAAGTGTACAGGGTCCGAAGGGGTGCTCGCGCCCGGCTTTCCCGGCGCCGCGCTCCGGGCCCCCTTCGCTCCCCTCACCCGGTCACTGAGCAGGCAGGACGTGCTTGGCCGCGATCTTCTTCGCCGTGTCGGAGTCGGGCCCGGGCTGCGGTACGAAGACGGCCTCGCGGTAGTAGCGCAGCTCCGCGATCGACTCGCGGATGTCGGCGAGGGCGCGGTGGTTGCCGTTCTTCTCGGGGCTGTTGAAGTACGCCCTCGGGTACCAGCGGCGGGCCAGCTCCTTGATCGACGAGACGTCGACGATGCGGTAGTGGAGGTAGTCCTCCAGGGTCGGCATGTCGCGGAGCAGGAAGCCGCGGTCCGTGCCGACGGAGTTGCCGCACAGCGGGGCCTTGCCCGGCTCCTTGACGTGCTCCTTCACATACGCGAGGACCTGCTGCTCGGCGTCCTCGAGCGTCGTGCCGCCCTCAAGCTCGGCGAGCAGCCCGGACGCGGTGTGCATCTGACGTACCACCTCCGGCATCGTCTCCAGCGCCCGCTCCGGCGGGCGGATGACGATGTCCACGCCCTCGCCGAGCACGTTCAGCTCGGAGTCGGTGACGAGGGCGGCCACCTCGATGAGCGCGTCGTCCGACAGCGAGAGGCCGGTCATCTCGCAGTCGATCCACACCATGCGATCGTTCATATGTCTCACCCTACGGCGTGACCCTCCCGGTCAGTGCCGCCCCTGCGCCCCCTTCCCGTGCCCGGGCAAGGCGAACGGGCCGGGGCATCGAGGCCCGGGCCCGTTCGTCGCTCGTCGTCGCCGTCAGCTCACGGTGCGCTGCGCTGGCTCGGGACACCGCCCGCGGCCGTCAGGCCCAGCGCCCCGGCGCTCGCCGTGCGCCGGGACTGGTGCGGGACCGGGTTGTCCGGGTGCAGGGACGCCGAGGGGCGCCCCTGGTGTCCCTGCGGTTCCGGCGCGGTGCCGCCGCCCTGCGCGGCCGGG
>NZ_JAOCQE010000165.1 GCF_025290915.1 Streptomyces sp. 15-116A
CCACCCCACGCCACCCCCGGCCGCCACCCCGGGTCGGCCCCGGTCAACGGGAGTGAACCCCCGAACACCACGTTGACGCGCACCCCACCCAAGAACAACCAGAGCAGACCTCACCCGAGACCAAGCGACCCTCACCCGAACAAATCCGGCTCACTCCGGCTGATGTCCCGCCACATCGGCTGATAGTTGATCCACGCCACCAGATCCCCACCCAGCTGCTCCCGCGTCGCCACCGCCTGCCGGTGATCGATCAGCACCGGCCGCCCCGCCGCCTTCGCTGCCAGCTGCACCTGACACGACCGCTCCATCGACGCGAACCACCACGCCGCCGCGTCGACGGAGTCCCCCACCGTGAGCAGCCCGTGATTGCGCAGCACCAGCGCCTTGTGCGTGCCGAGCACCGCGGCGATGCGCCGGCCCTCCTCCGCGTCGACGGTGACGCCGCTGTAGGCGTCGTACAGCGCGTGGTCCTCATAGAACGCGCAGCTCTCCTGCGTGATCGGCTCCAGCAGCTCGCCCAGCGCGGCGAGCGCCCGCCCGTGCACAGAGTGGCAGTGGGCGACGGCGACGACGTCGGGCCGGGCGGCGTGCACCTGGGCGTGCACGGTGAACGCGGCCTGGTTGACGTGGTAGGCGCCCTCGATGACCTGGCCGTCCCGGTTGGCGAGCACCAGGTCGCTCACGGTGACGTGCCGGAAGGGCATGCCGAAGGGGTTGACCCAGAAGCAGTCGGAGTATTCGGGGTCGCGTGCGGTGATGTGCCCCGAGACGCCGTCCTCGAAGCCGAGCCGCCCGAACAGCCGCAGCGCGCCCGCGAGCCGCTCCTTGCGGTGCCGGCGCTCGTCGTCGACCGACTCGTGCATCGGCGGCATGGCGAACCGCAGCTTGTCGGTGGGCAGCGGCGGGGGCGGGGTGGGCCCGGGCCCGTGCATAAGTCCTCCCGCGGGGGGTTTGCGTATGGGGCGGAAGTTACCGTCGGGAAGCCCGGTACGACAGACCGGTTCGACAAAGACGCGCAGGACGCGCGTCACACCACCGCTCCTACCCGACAGCAGATGTCCGGTATTCGCGGAACACTCCCTCTATGAACACCAACTGGGAGGCTTTCGTCACCGCCGAGCCGGATCTCGCCCGCACCGTCGAGGAGCGCTTCGGCGCCCACACGCACCACGTCCTCGCGACGCTCCGCAAGGACGGCTCGCCCCGCACCACCGGTCTGGAGGTGCGCTTCCTGAACGGCGAGCTGTGGCTCGGCATGATGCCGGACTCGCGCAAGGCGCTCGACCTGCGCCGTGACCCGCGCTTCGCGCTCCAGGCGAACCCCGGGGAGGGCACCACCATGGGCGGCGGCGACGTCCGGATCAGCGGCCGGGCGATCGAGGTCGTGGACGCGGAGATTCGGAGCAGGTACACGAAAGAGGTGGAACCGCCGGAGCCGTTCCACCTCTTCCGCACCGAGTTGACGGAGGTCGTACGGACCTACGTCGAGGACGAGAAGTACCTGGTCATCCAGGTCTGGAAGCCCGGAGCGCCGGTGCGCACGCTCAAACGGACCTGAGCCTTCCGGCAGCGAACCGTGCGGCTCACTCCCACTCGATGGTCCCCGGCGGCTTCGAGGTCACATCCAGTACGACCCGGTTGACGTCGCGCACCTCGTTGGTGATCCGCGTCGAGATCTTCGCGAGGACGTCGTACGGCAGCCGTGACCAGTCGGCGGTCATGGCGTCCTCGCTGGAGACCGGGCGCAGCACGATCGGGTGGCCGTAGGTCCGCCCGTCGCCCTGGACGCCGACCGAGCGCACGTCGGCGAGCAGCACCACCGGGCACTGCCAGATGTCGCGGTCGAGGCCGGCCGCCGTCAGCTCCTCGCGGGCGATGGCGTCGGCCTCGCGGAGCAGGTCGAGCCGCTCCTTGGTGACCTCGCCGACGATGCGGATGCCGAGGCCGGGGCCGGGGAACGGCTGGCGGTGGACGATCTCGTCGGGAAGGCCGAGCTCCTGGCCGACCATCCGGACCTCGTCCTTGAACAACTTGCGCAGCGGCTCGATCAGCTTGAACTCGAGATCCTCGGGCAGCCCGCCGACGTTGTGGTGGGACTTGATGTTGGCGGTGCCGGTGCCGCCGCCGGACTCGACGACGTCCGGGTAGAGCGTGCCCTGGACGAGGAACTCCACGGCGGGGCCCTCGTCGGCGATGATCTCGGCCTGGGCCTGCTCGAAGACCCGGATGAACTCGCGGCCGATGATCTTCCGCTTCTCCTCGGGGTCGGAGACACCCTTCAGGGCGGTCAGGAACCGCTCCTCGGCGTCCACGACCTTCAGCTGGACGCCGGTCGCGGCCACGAAGTCCTTCTCGACCTGCTCGGTCTCGCCCTTGCGCATCAGGCCGTGGTCGACGTAGACGCAGGTCAGCTGGGAACCGATGGCCTTCTGCACGAGGGCGGCGGCGACGGCGGAGTCCACGCCGCCGGACAGACCGCAGATGGCCCGCTTGTCACCGACCAGCTCACGGATCGCCTCGACCTGCTCCTCGATCACATTGCCCGTGGTCCAGGTCGGGGACAGGCCCGCGCCCCGGTACAGGAAGTGCTCCAGCACCTGCTGCCCGTGCGTGGAGTGCATCACCTCGGGGTGGTACTGGACGCCGTAGAGCTTCTTCTCGTCGTTCTCGAAGGCGGCGACCGGTACGACGTCCGTGGACGCGGTGACGGCGAAGCCCTCGGGGGCGGCGGAGCAGGCGTCGCCGTGCGACATCCACACGGTCTGCTCCTCCGGGGTGCCCTCGAAGAGGGTGGAGGACGTCTTGGAGACATGCAGGTCCGTCCGGCCGTACTCGCGGGCGCCGGTGTTGTCGACCGTGCCGCCCAGGGCCTGGGCCATGAGCTGGAAGCCGTAGCACATGCCGAAGACGGGGACGCCGGCCTCGAAGATCTGGCGGTCGAGCCGGGGGGCGCCCTCCTCGTACACGGACGAGGGGCCGCCGGACAGGATGATCGCCGCGGGGTTCTTGGCGAGGATCTCCTCGACCGGCATGGTGCTCGGCACGATCTCGCTGTAGACCCGCGCCTCGCGGACGCGACGGGCGATGAGCTGGGCGTACTGCGCGCCGAAGTCGACGACCAGGACGGTGTCGGGCGCGTTGGCAGCGGGAGTCGCTGATGACACGGGGTGCCTTCCGGCGGTGGGGCGGGGGTCTTGTGCCTCCCGATTCTACCGGGGTGTCCGCGAAGCCCCTCCGCTGCGGCCGGGGCCCACCCGTCTCACCATCCGGCCCGGATTGGACAGCCGGGGGCGGCGCGGCATACTTGCCCTCATGCTCACGCACCCGACCTTCGTCTTTACCTATGGCACCCGGCCCGCCGGCTGCCATGGTCGTGCTGCTTGAGCAACTGACAAGCGACTTCCCAGGCGCCCCGGGCCGACAAGGTCCGGGGCGCCTGGTGTATCCGGACCTTGCCGCTCCGGGGCGACCCGAGATCACCAGCGAGGAGCCCCGACATGACCGCCACAGCGACCGAGCAGACCGCGACGCCGAAGACCGCCACGGAGAAGACCGGCGCCCGCACCCCCGAGGCCGCCGGCGTGATCACCGGCGCGCGGGAGCGCATCGACGCGCTGGACGACCGGATCATCGGCCTCATCCAGGAACGGATGGCCGTCTCCGCCGTCATCCAGAAGGAGCGCATCGCCTCCGGCGGACGACGCGTGAACCTGTCCCGCGAGATGGAGGTCCTCGCCCACTACAGGGACGCGCTGGGCAAGCCGGGCACGACCCTCGCCATGACGCTCCTGGAGCTGTGCCGCGGAAAGATCTGACCGGAACTGAATTCACGTTCCGGGCACAGACGTACGCATCCTTCTCACCCGTACGGCGCGTGACCGGCGGACGAAACGCTTCGTTGGTACCGGTGTCCGTGCCAGCCAGGGGCGGGCCCGAGAGAACCACGCGTGGCTCGCCGGAGCGATGAGACGTGCGGATCGTGCCGTGCGTCGTGGGACCTCGCTCCGGGAAGTGACCGGACGGCAGGGGACAGCAGCCCGGTCACCCAAGAGAACGGCCGGCTCCGGGGACGCCCGGGGCCGGCCGGCGGGAATGTCCCTTGTCCGGGTCGAACGATTGCGGAGGCCGCACCCATCGAGCACGATGCGTACGAGCCCAAGTCCCCCACCGCAGACAACTGCATTGCCCTGCGCAGACACACCGGAAGGCGGACCGGAGAGCCGGACCCACACACGGACCGGCAGACGGACCGGCAGACGGACCGGCAGACGGACCCGCAGACGGACCGGCGGTGACTGCCAGAGCTCCAGACCAGCGGCGCTACCCCCCGGCGCCGCTCCCCCAGGCACCGGTGCTGCCCTGACACCGGTGCTGACGAGGAAGGGCCCCGCGGCTCCGCCCCGCGGGGCCCTTCGCACACCCTTCGAGCACTGTCACCACGCACCGAGCACCGCCACTGCGCCCCGAGCACCGCCGCAGGCGTCACGTCCGGCTGACCACCCCGCACCCGTCGGCCTCCGCCTCCGGCACGTCCCCGCTGCGGTCGTACGGATCGCTCGGCTCGCCGGTCGTCTCGGGGCCGGCCTCCCCGTCCGTGCGGAACTGCGGACGGATCACCCCGTCACCGTCCCGGCAGTCGTCGTTGGATATCTCGCCCCGTACGTCAGAGATCCAGAGGTACCCCTCGGTCCCCTGGTACTCGGTGAGGTCCAGGACGTCGACCTCGACCACGCGGCGCACGATGGTGCGGGCCACCTCGTCACCGCCGCCGACGCGGGTCGCCGCGTACACGAAGGTGTAGTCCGCCTTGATCAGGGCCTTGTCCGCACCCTTGGGACCGGGCTCCACGGTCACCCGGCCGCGCACGCGCACGTCGTCCAGGACGTCGACCTCTTCGGGGTCGAAGCGGGTGAAGGTCCACACCGGGTCGTTGTTCACGGAGGGCTCGCGCAGCGCGGCGCGCAGCTGGGCGAGGTACGTCTTCTCCAGCGGGTCCACGAGGGCCAGCGCCTTCTTCGGCTCGCCGCCCTTCAGCACCTCGGGATCGAGGTTGGCGGCGACCAGGAACTCCTTCGTCTGCCGCAGGGCCTGCTCGATGCGCGCGGCGGAGACTCCGCCCATCGCCTTCGCCTCGGGCAGCCGGATGGCGTCCGCCCCGGACTCCCAGCGGGCGGCCGGCGATCCGGCGAACGGTTTCTCGCGGGTGGCCACGCCGGCGGATCCTGCGGAGGGCGGGCCGGTGGGCGGGGCGGTCTCCGGGGGGAGCGGGGCCGCGGCATCCGCCTCGTCCGCACCGCCGAAGTGGTCACCGAGACCGCCGGGCAGGTGGGACAGGATGCCCGACGGATTCAGCGCGACCAGGACCAGCGCAGCGGCGAGCAGCACGCCGACGACGCTCCAGAGCTTGCGCCGGCGGGTGACCCGGCGGTCGTGCAGGTCCAGCAGGGCGGGCCCGGTGCGCCAGCCCTCCGGTTGTGCCGGCCGGGCAGGCCCCTTCTTCCGCCCCCAGCGTCCCTTGCGGGCCCCGTTCGACGGGTGCGGCCTCGCCTGCTGCTCGTCCATCGCCCGCAGCCGCTCGGTCACCATCCGCGCCCTCGCGGACGGCTCCTTGGGCGCGGAGGCGCGGATGTCGCGCTCGCTGTCCCGGACGAACTTCTCCCATACGTCGTCGGGTATCGCGGACGACTCCGGTCTCGGTTCCTCGGACGACTGCTCGGCCACAGCAACGGCTTTCTGTAGGGGACGTCGGTCGTGAGCGTACGCCGCTGTTGATCACCCGCCCAGTGATCCACCTCACATAAGAATTCCGTGAGTTTCCGAACAACCATTCACACGGCTCGACGATCAAACCACCGGAAACACGGGCCCCAACCGCGCCCCACACGCGGAAGGCCTCCCCCAACACGCGCCGCAACCCGCGGCGCACCGGACATCCCGAGGTCTTCATGAAGCTTCGCCGCGCCATGGCAGCAGCGGCCGCAACGGCAGTGATAGCCCCGGTTGCCCTCCTCGCGGCACCGGCCGCGTACGCGACCGACCCGGCTCCGTCCGTCAGCGCCAGCGAGTCCGCCGCCGACGGCGGGACGACCGACGAGGAGACGAGCGAGACGTCGCCGTCGCCGTCCGAGAGCGAGTCGACCGGCTCCACGGACACCACCAAGCCCGAGGACACGACCAAGCCGGAGGACACCGAGTCCCCCAGCTCGTCCCCGACCGACGCGGCCCCGTCCCCGAGCTCCTCGGTGACCAGCCCCGCGCCGAGCACGTCCGCGCCGGAGGAGTCGGAGTCCCCGGACCCCGAGCCGTCCGTGTGCGAGGACACCAAGGTCGACGTCAGCATCTCCGGCCTGCCCGGCAAGATCGCCGCGGGCAGCGGCTGGCACAAGTTCTCGCTGAACGTGCTGAACAACTCCGAGTCCACCCTGCAGGACCTGGACTTCTTCGCCGGTGCGTCCGCCGACGCGAACGGCGAGGACCTCTTCGCCAGCAAGCAGGTCCGGCTCCAGGCGTGGAACCCCGACGCCAAGGCCTGGGAAGACCTCAGCCAGGACGGCTACGCGGTCGGCTACGTCGGTTACACCGACGAGCTCCAGCCGGACTACGAGGTCAACATCCCGATGCGCCTGAACGTGCAGGCGTCGGCCCCGGTCGGCGCCGGGTTCTCGCTCGGCGCGACGATCTACGGCGACACGGACGGCGAGTGCACCGGCTTCGGTGACGTGTCGTACCGCTTCCAGATCGTGGCCGCGGGCACGGACACCGACGGCACCAAGCCGCAGGAAGGCGGCAAGGCGCCCGTCACGGACGAGAAGCCGAGCGGCAACACGCCGGAGGTCACCGGCAGCCTCGCCGAGACCGGTTCCAGCTCCGCGCTTCCGATGATCGGCCTCGTCGGTGGTCTCACCGTCGTCGCCGGTGCCGGGGCCGTGTTCGTGGTGCGTCGGCGCAAGGCCGGTGCGGAGGCGTAAGCACGCCTGAACCATCAGGAACACCAGCAACGAGGTGAGGACCTGCGCTCGGAGGGGGGCGCAGGTCCTCACCTTTTGCGTACGTGCTCGGGGCCGCTACTTCTTCGGCGGCACCGCGGGCATCCCCAGGAACGGCAGCTTCAGCGCGCCGAACGCGTCCGCCGGGACCACCGGGGACTTCGGCTCGACCGGCTGCAGCCGCCGGTAGGCCTCGCCCTGCTCGGGGCGCGGGTCGGCCTCGCCCTTGTTGGGCCAGTACGACATCGCCCGCTCGGCCTGCGCAGTGATCGTCAGGGAGGGGTTCACGCCGAGGTTCGCGGAGACCGCCGCGCCGTCCACGACGGAGATGCCGGGGTGGCCGTACAGCCGGTGGTACGGGTCGATGACGCCCGTGTCGCTGGAGGGGCCGATCGGGCAGCCGCCGAGGAAGTGCGCGGTGAGCGGCATGCCGGTCAGCTCACCGACGTTGGAGCCCGCGAAGCCGTTGATCTCTTCGGCGAGGGCGGTCGCGCCGTCCGTGGCCGCCTTGATCTGCTTGGGGTTGGGGGCGCCGTGCCCCTGCCGGGCGGTGAGCAGTCCGCGGCCCACACCGGACGGCTTCAGATAGGTCGTCAGTGAGTTGTCCACGGACTGCATCACCAGGCCGATGATGGTCCGCTCCGACCAGCGCCGGTTGGACAGCGACCGCAGCAGCAGCCAGGGGTGCCGGGCCACGTTGGCCAGCCAGCCGAGGACGCGGGCCGTGCCCGAACCATTGCTCGCGTAGGGGACCTGGAGGATGGACAGGCCGCCCATCGAGTTGGAGCCGCGGCCGTAGCGGACCGGCTCGATATGGGTGTTGGCGTCGGGGTGGATCGAGGACGTGATGGCCACACCGCGGGTGAAGTCGACCTTCGGGGCGCCGGTCGCCTTGCGGTAGCGGCGGTCGTCGGTCTGGGCGCCCACCAGCGCCTCGGAGTTGGTGCGGGTCAGCTCGCCCAGCTTGTCAGAGAGGTGCGGCAGCTGCCCGTTGGCCTTCATGCGGTGCAGCAGCGTCTGGGTGCCGTAGGTGCCGGCGGCCAGGACGACCCTCCGGGCCCTGAACGTACGGCCCTTGCCCTTGCGGCGGTTGTCGGTGGGCAGCGTGGCGACGGCGAAGCCGCCCTGCGAGTCCTCCGTCACCGACACGACCGTCGTCATGGGGTGGACGACCGCGCCCGCCTTCTCGGCGAGATGGAGGTAGTTCTCGTTGAGGGTGTTCTTCGCGCCGTGCCGGCAGCCGGTCATGCACTCGCCGCACTCGGCACAGGCGCGCCGCGACGGGCCGACCCCGCCGAAGTACGGGTCCGGCACCTCCTGACCGGGCTTGGCCTTCACCTTGCCGTCGGCGTCATCGCCGTCGCCGAAGAAGACGCCGACGGGGGCCATGTGGAAGGTGTCGCCGCAGCCCATCCGCTCGGCGGCCGCCTTCAAGTGGACGTCCGAGGGCGTCATCGTCGGGTTGAGCCGCACGCCGAGCATGCGGCGGGCCTGGTCGTAGTACGGCTTCAGCTCCTCCTGCCAGTCCGTGATGTGACCCCACTGGGGGTCCTCGAAGAACGGCTTGGGCGGTACGTAGAGGGTGTTGGCGTAGTTGAGGGAACCTCCGCCGACGCCCGCGCCGGCCAGGACCATGACGTTGCCCAGCAGATGGATGCGCTGGATGCCGTACATGCCGAGTTTCGGGGCCCAGAGGTAGTTCTTGATGTCCCAGGAGTTCTTGGGGAGGGACTCGCGGGTCCAGCGGCGGCCGGCCTCCAGGACGCCGACGGTGTAGCCCTTTTCGGTCAGCCGGAGTGCCGAGACCGAGCCGCCGAAGCCGGATCCGACGACGATGACGTCGTAGTCGTAGGTGTCCTGGGGCACGTGTGCTCCTCTTTGAGTTTCGCGTGCGGGTCGTCCGTGGTTTATCGCGCTCGCGCGGCGGAGCCGCACATTGATACAGCCCCGCGCCCCTGAGTCGGTTACCTGAACCGGAATGCCTTCATCAGGCGGAGGCTGCGGCTCATGAAGGCCGCGTACTTCTCGTCGTCCATGCCCAGGGACGGGGCCATCGGCAGCAGGCGCTGGTGGGCGACCGTCTGAGCCTCCGTGTACTTGAGGATGCCCTCGGAGCCGTGGCGGCGGCCGAGGCCCGAGTCCTTCATGCCGCCCATCGGGGACTGGACGCTGCCGTAGGCGGGCGCGTAGCCCTCGTTGATGTTGACCGTGCCGGTGCGCAGGCGGGCGGCGATCTCGCGGCCGCGGCGGGCGTTCTTCGTCCAGACCGAGGAATTCAGGCCGTACGGAGTGGAGTTGGCGCGCTCGATCGCGTCGTCGTCGCTGGTGAAGCGGTAGATCGACACGACCGGGCCGAAGGTCTCCTCGGTGCAGACGGCCATGGGGGCCTCGACGCCGTCGAGGATCGTCGGTTCGTAGAAGTAGGGGCCGATGTCCGGGCGGGCCTGGCCGCCCGCGAGCACCTTGGCGCCCTTGGCGACCGCGTCCTCGACGTGCCGGGTGACGGCGGTCAGCTGGCGTTCGCCGACCAGGGAGCCCATGTCGGCGCCGTAGGCGAGGGAGGTGCCGAGGCGCAGGGCCTTGGTGCGGGCGACGAAGCGCTCCAGGAAGGCGTCGGCGACCGCTTCGTGGACGTAGAGCCGCTCGATGGAGATGCACAGCTGGCCCGCGGAGGAGAAGCAGGCGCGGACGGCGCCGGCGGCGGCCTTGTCGAGGTCGGCGTCGTCGAGGACCAGCATGGCGTTCTTGCCGCCGAGTTCGAGGGAGACGCCGACCAGGCGGGCCGCGGCGCCCTGGGCGACCTGGCGGCCGGTGGCGGTGGAGCCGGTGAAGGAGACGTAGTCGGCGTGCTTGACGACCTCGGGGCCGACGACGGGGCCCTCGCCGAGGACGACCTGGAAGACGTCGGCGGGCAGCCCGGCCTCGATCAGCAGGTCACGGGCCCACAGCGCGGTGAGGCAGGTCTCGGTGTCGGGCTTCATCACGACCGCGTTGCCCGCGACGAAGGCGGGGAGCGCGTCGCCGACGGAGAGTTCGAGGGGGTAGTTCCAGGGCGCGATCTGGCCGACGACGCCGCGCGGGTGGCGCAGTTCGGTGACCTTGGTGAGGGTCGGGATGGCGCCCGTGTGGCGCTTCGGCTTGAGGTACGCGGTGGCGCGGCGGCCGTAGTGACGGGCGGCGACGGCGACGGCCTGCACCTCCTCGTGGGCGTGCAGCCGGGCCTTGCCGGTCTCCAGCTGGATCAGGTCGAGGACCTCGGCCTGACGCTCCAGCAGGATGTCGTGGAAGCGGAGCAGGACGGCGGCGCGCTGCCGCAGCGGGGTCTGCGCCCAGACGGACTGGGCGGCGCGGGCGGCGGTGAAGGCCTTCTCCACGTCCTCGGGCGTGGACTCCGGCAGGTCGGCCAGCTTCTCCCCCGTGAACGGGGTGTGGTTGGCCGTCCGGCCGGAGCCGGTGATGCCCTTGGTGAGCTGGGCGATCAGCTCGGGCGTGACCACGTCGGCGGCGGTGCGGGCGCCCGCCGGGGCGGGGGCGAGGGGGTTGGTGCCGGTCGTTTCCCGGGTCTGCGCGTCCGTCATGAGCCGCAGGGTATGCCCGGGCGAACGCTTTGTGTACCCGTCGGTAACAGATTCACCGATCGCTCACACATGCCGCCAGTGAACGCTGGCAACAAAGGCGCTGATCAGGGCGTTGCCAGGCGCTCAGAGTTTTTTGATGTCCAGGTTCCCGATCGCCGTCTGCGCCACCTCGCGGCCCCGCTCAGTGAAGTCGCCCTTGCCGGGGTAGCCGATGGTGAGCTTGTACATGTCCCCCTCGGAGGTCTTGTAGTAGAAGATCCTCAGCTCACGCGGCAGCGGGTTCTGGCTGTCGGTGGTCATGTGGACGACAGTGATCTCGGCGGACTTCTTGCCCTTGTAGGTCAGGTTCGGCTTCGGGATCGTCTTCGTGCTCGGGTCGTCCGGGATGCCGTAGTTGTAGTCGCCGTCCTTGAAGTTGGCGTCGTCCTCGTACATCTCGGCGTCGGCGGAGCCCGCGATGTTGCCGGTGTCCTCGGCCGCCTTCTCGAGGCTCAGGCCGATCACGATGGCGCCGCTCAGGTCGGTGAACTTGACCCAGTGCCCCTGGTCGGTCTCCTCGGGCACCGACCGCTTGTAACCCTCCGGCACCGCCAGCGTCGCGGCGACGCCCTTCTCCTCGTGCGTCTCCCAGCCGTCCGGCAGCGGCCCCGCGAAGGGGTCCGCGAGCACCAGATACGCCGCCACCGCTGCCGCGACGATCGCGGCGCCCAGCCCGATGAAGGTCTTGCGGCCGATCCGGATGCCCTGGCCCCCGGAGCCGGGGAGGGGCATCTGGACGACCTGCGTCGGCTGCGGCGCGGGCGGGTTGGCGGCGGCCTCCAGCAGGGTGCGGACCTGGGCGGCGTTGGGCCGGCGCGCCGGGTCCTTCTGCAGCAGACCGGTGATGGCCTCGGCCAGCGGTCCCTGCGCGGAAGCGGGCGGCGCGGGCGTGGCGTTGAGGACGGACTGCAGGGTGGCGGGGGTGTTGCTGCGGCGGAACGGCGAGACGCCCTCCGTCGCCGTGTACAGCACCACACCGAGCGACCACAGGTCGGAGGCGGGACCGGGACGCTGGCCCAGCACCCGCTCCGGGGCGATGTACTCGGGCGAGCCGACGAAGCCGCCGGTGTCGGTCAGATTGGTCTCGCCCTCGATCTGGGCGATGCCGAAGTCGGTGAGGACGACGCGGTCGTACCGGCCGAGCAGGACGTTGTCCGGCTTCACGTCCCGGTGCAGCACGCCCGCCGCGTGGGCCGCCTCCAGCGCGCCGAGCACTTCGAGGCCGACGCGGGCCGCCTCGCGCGCGGAGAGCGTGCCCTCCTCCTGGAGGACGGCGCCGAGCGAACGGCCGTTGACCAGCTCCATCACGATCCACGGCTGACCGTCCACGACGGCCACGTCATGGACGTCGACCACCGCCGGGTGGTCGAGCCGGGCCGCGGCGCGGGCCTCACGGCGCATCCGCTCGAACACGTTGGCCCGCTCGCGCTCCGGAAGGTGCTCGGGGACGCGGGGCTCCTTGACGGCGACCTCGCGGTCCACCGTCTCGTCCTTGGCCCGCCACACCGTGCCCATGCCGCCGTGCCCGAGCTTGGCGAGCAGCCGGTAGCGGCCCGCGATGAGGCGTCCGGTGCCGGGTTCGGGCGACGCCTGGTGCTGCGGCTGCGACTGCGACTGCGGCGGCTGCGACTGGGGCTGCTGCTGTGGCTGCTGGGGCTGCACCACCTGCGTCGGCGCGGCGTACGGGTTGCCGGGGTGCGGCACGGCCGCGGGCGGGTTGGGGTTGGGCGGTTGCAGACCGAAACTCGTCGGCTCGTCGGCCCCGTGGCGGGCTCCCCCGTTGTTGCTCATGGTTCATCCATATCGCGCCTCACGGTCGCGGATCCACTACGAACCGGAAGCGGTCACAGACCCGTGACGCTCATTGGGGCTTATCTCCCATTTATCTGCGCTCTGGGGGGAGCTGGGCGTCCGGGAGGCGGTGGGTGACGGGGAGTGAGAGGGACTCGCGGGGGTCTCCGGTGCCGTACTGCTCGGCGTGACGCCCCCGTCGCCGCGGTCCATCAGCAGTGCCGCGGCGGACACGCCGGCCACCGCCATCGCGGCGACGGCCAGCGCGGCCACCAGGACGCTTCGGGTGGGGGGCCGGGTCTCCGGGCCCTCGTCGGACACCCTCGGCGGCGGGACGCCGGCCTCCGGCTCCCTGCGCGCGGTGAGCCATGAACGGGACCGTTCCCGCCCGGCCGGCGGCTCCGCGAGCGGCGGCACCTCGGGCGTACGGCCCGTCTCACGGAACGCCCGCAGCATCCGCTCGGCGCCGACCGCGTCCAGCCGCCGGTCGGGGTCGCGCTCCAGCAGACCGCGTACGACGGGCAGGATCGGCCCTGCCTGCGCGGGCGGCCGTATCTCGTCGACGACGACGGCGTGCAGGACGCCGCCGATCGAGTCGCGCCGGAACGGCGATTCGCCGCTGAGGGCCGTGCACAGCAGCGCGCCCAGCGACCACAGGTCGGACTCGGGCCCGGTACGGGTGCCGGACATCCGCTCGGGGGCGGTGTATTCGGGCGAGCCGACGAAGGAGCCGGTCTCGGTGAGCGTGGTGGCGCCCGCGACCTGGGCGATGCCGAAGTCGGTGAGGACGACCCGGTCGGTGCCGTTCTCCAGCAGGACGTTGGCGGGTTTGAGATCCCGGTGCAGCACACCGGCGGCGTGCGCGGCCCGTAACGCCCCGAGCAGCTCGATGCCGATGCGCGCGGCCTCGGCGGCGTCGAGGGCACCCCGGGTGGCGATGCGGTCCGCGAGCGAACAGCCGTCGATCAGTTCCAGGACGATGTAGGGGCGTTCGTCGTCCTCCACCACGTCGTGGACCACGATGATGTTCGGGTGACTCAGCTGGGCCAGCGCCCGGGCCTCGCGCAGGGTGCGTTCCCGCTGACGGCGGGCGTCCTCGGCCGAGAGGGTCTCGTCGACGGGGAGTTCCTTGACGGCGACGTCGCGCCCGAGCAGTTGGTCGGTCGCCCGCCACACCACACCCATGCCACCGCGGCCGAGCCTCGCCTCCACCCGGTAACGACCCGCTATGACACGGGCGTTGGGCGGCGCGGGCCCGTCGCCGGACTGCCCCTCGGTCCCCATGGGGCCCATCATGCCCCACCGGATGTGTTCCCTCCGGTACGCCGATTCAGCCAAGCGGCGGCCGACGCAAGGGAGTTACGACGTGGGTTGCGGCTCGCGCCAGCCCTTGAGGACGGTCTCGAACTGCTCGCTGGTCGTCGCCCAGTCGTCGGCGGGGCCGGTCATGAGGAGCGCGTACTCGACCCCGTCGTGCGAGAGGTACATGTGGTCGGCGGCCCGGTAGGGCCCCGGGAAAGGCTGGTCCTTGGCCAGGGCCGTCCAGGTGTACTCCAGGCGGGCGCTCGGACGGTCGCGGTAGGTGTCGCGCTGCAGCGTGACCCGCCGGTAGTCGACGAGCCGCTGCCCCAGCTGCCAGTCGAGGGACTTCAGATGCTCGAAGGGATCGTCGAAGTCGGAGTCGTCGTCGATGGAGATCCGGACGAAGTGCTTGCCGCCGTCCGGCGAGTAGTCGACATGGCCGTACTTCTTGTCGTAGGTGCGCTTCCAGTCGTCGCCCGGCAGGGCGACGGTGAAGCCGAGCGGGTCGGTCCGCCGTACCCAGCCCGCGGGGAGTCCGGCGGCGGACCCGCTCCCGCCGCTCTTCGAGGCGCTGGGCCCGGGCGTCCCGGAGGGGGACGCGGTGACGCCGTCGCCCTTGGACCGGTCCCACTGCTGCAGCACCACGGCGGTGCCGCCGCCGATGACCGCGGCGAGGGCGACGACCAGCGCGATGAGACGCCTGCGGCCCCGGCGGGCCGGGCGTGCGGGGGATCCGCCTGCGCCGGGGCCGGTGGGCATGGATGCGGTGCCTCTGGACGCGGGGTCGGCCGGGCCCT
>NZ_JAOCQE010000166.1 GCF_025290915.1 Streptomyces sp. 15-116A
CATACCCGCGTAGCCGCGGCCGGTCGGCGACCCCGCCCCAGCTGCGGACGGTCCGCGACCCCCGCCCTAGCCGCGGCCGGTCGGCGACCCCGCCCTAGCTGCGGGCAGTCGTGCCTCCCCCAGTGCCTTAAGGGCCTGGGAGGTACCCCCAGGGCGGCACGGGTGGGCGATGGGGGTCCCCCCGCTCATGGGGGTCCCCCCGCGCGAGCGACGCCGAGCGTGGGGGAGAAGCCGAGAGTGGGGGAGGCACCCCGCCAGCGCGGGCGAGCGACACCCACCCCCGGCCCACGCCAACGCCGGGTGCACCAGCGGCTCCGGGGCGCCCTGTGCCGCCCGCACCCGGATTGCTCGGATCGCGTACCCGCGGGACACGCTTCGGGGCGCCACCGCGGGGGAGAATCGGCGTATGGCCCGTCCCGGGGAGGTCCTCATGTCGTTGCGGTCCGGCGGATCCGGCAAGGTCGCGCGGGATGCCGTGCACCATCCCCTGTTCGCCCGTTACTACGCCAAGGTCAGCGTCTCCGCCGAGACCCGGATGGGCATGGCCAAAGTCCGTCGGCGGCTGCTCGGCGGGCTGTCCGGGCGGGTGATCGAGATCGGCGCCGGCAACGGGCTGAACTTCGCCCACTACCCCGGCACGGTCTCCGAGGTCGTCGCCATCGAACCGGAGCGGCAGCTGCGCAAGCTGGCCGTGGACGCCGCGCTGCGCGCCCAGGTGCCGGTGGACGTCGCGCCCGGCGCTGCGGAGGCGCTGCCGGTGAAGAGCGAGGCGTTCGACGCGGCGGTGGTCTCGCTCGTGCTGTGCAGTGTGCGGGACGTGCCGAGGGCGCTGGCGGAGGTGCGGCGGGTGCTGCGGCCGGGCGGTGAGGTGCGGTTCTTCGAGCATGGGCTGGGTGGCGGTCGCGTCATGCGGTTCACCCAGCGTGCGATGGACGCGACGGTGTGGCCGCCGTTGGCCGGTGGCTGTCATCTGGCGCGGGACCCGGTCGGCTCCTTGCGGGCCGCCGGGTTCGAACTCGGGCCCTACCGGCGGATGATGATGCCCGAGAAAGGGCCGGCGATGCCCCAGTCGTTCTGTGTCATCGGTACGGCGTGGCGGCCGCCCGGGGACTGAGGGGTGCGTGGCCCTTACATCGGCTTGCGGGACCCGACCTGAGGTGGAGACGGAGCCGCACTCAAGGGGGATGTTGACTGTGGAGTGGGTCACATACCCTCGGGCGCGACAGCTGACGTCCTCACCCAGGAGGCGGTCGTGTCCACACCTGCTGCGGAGCAAGCGCCCGGCCTCGCGTCGGCCGACGGGATCGCGGCCCGCGCCCGCGGTCTGACCAAGGCGTACGGCTCGGGCGAGACGACCGTGCTGGCCCTGGACTCGGTGGACGTGGACATCGTGCGCGGGCGGTTCACGGCGGTGATGGGACCGTCGGGGTCGGGGAAGTCGACGCTGATGCACTGTCTGGCGGGGCTGGACACCGTTTCGGCGGGACAGGTGTGGCTCGGAGACACCGAGATCACCGGGCTGAAGGACCGTGAGCTGACCCGGCTGCGCCGGGACCGGATCGGGTTCATGTTCCAGTCGTTCAATCTGATTCCGACGCTCAATGCGCTGGAGAACATCACCCTGCCCATGGACATCGCCGGCAAGAAGGCCGATGCGGCATGGCTGGACCAGGTCATCGACACGCTCGGTCTGAGGGACCGGCTCAAGCACCGGCCCGCGCAGTTGTCCGGTGGGCAGCAGCAGCGGGTCGCGTGTGCGCGGGCGCTGGCCTCGCGGCCGGAGCTGATCTTCGCGGACGAGCCGACCGGGAACCTCGACTCGCGGGCCGGCCTCGAGGTGCTCGGCTTTCTGCGGGAGGCCGTGGACCAGCTGCATCAGACGGTGGTGATGGTCACCCATGATCCCGGGGCCGCCGCCCACTCGGATCTCGTGCTGTTTCTGGCGGACGGGCGGATCGTCGACGAGATGCGGCGGCCCACGGCGGAGGCCGTGCTGGAACGGATGAAGCGGTTCGATGTGATCCGCGCGCAGTCGGACGCGGCCGAGAAGGGCTGACGCGGTGCTCAAGGCGACGCTCAGGAGCTTTCTCGCGCACAAGGGGCGGCTGGTGCTGTCGGCACTGGCCGTGCTGCTGTCGGTGGCGTTCGTCGCGGGGAGCCTGATCTTCTCGGACACCGTCTCCCGGACCTTCGACCGGCTGTTCGCCTCCACCTCCGCCGATGTGACGGTCACGCCCCGGGAGGATCTGGAGTCGTCGGTGCCCACGGGTGCGGTGCGCACCCTGCCGGCCTCGCTCAGCGAGCGGCTGACCGGCGTCGAGGGGGTCGCGTCGGCGCATCCGGACGTCGAGGTCGAGAACATCACGGTCCTCGACAGCGACAACGAGTCGGTGGGGCCGACGACGGGTGCTCCGACCCTCGCCGTCGACTGGTACGAGGACGAGCGCAGCGTCGTGGAGCTGACCTCCGGGCGCACCCCGCGCGGGGACGGCGAGGCCGTGCTGGACGCGGACACCGCCGACGCCAAGGGCGTGGAGATCGGTGACACGCTGTCGGTGCAGGCGCAGCCCGGCACGTTCCGGGTGGAGGTCGTGGGCATCGCCACCTTCACCACCACCAATCCCGGCGCGGCGCTGGTGTTCCTGGATCCCGAGGTCGCCGCGAGGAAGCTGCTGGGCTCCGCCGACCGGGCCACGAGCATCTCGGTCGACGCGGCGCAGGGCGTGAGCGACGCCGAGCTGAAGCGGCGGGTCGTCGCGGGGCTCGGTGCTGGGGCCTACGACGTCAAGACGGCTGACGAGACGGCCGAGACGGCCGCCGAGGAGCTCGGCGGGTTCCTCGACGTGATCAAGTACGTGATGCTCGGGTTCGCGGGGATCGCCGTCCTCGTGGGCGTCTTCCTGATCGTCAACACGTTCTCCATGCTGATCGCCCAGCGCACCCGGGAACTGGGCCTGCTGCGGGCGATCGGGGCCGACCGGCGGCAGGTGCGCCGGTCGGTGCTCACCGAGGCGGTGCTGCTCGGTCTGGTCGGCTCGACGCTGGGTCTGGCGGCCGGTATCGGGCTGGCCTTCGGGCTGATCAGGCTGATGAGCGCCTTCGGCATGAATCTGCGGACCACGGAGATGGTCATCGGGTGGGCCACGCCCGTCACCGCCTATGTGGTGGGCGTCGGCGTCACCTTCGTCGCGGCGTATCTTCCGGCGCGGCGCGCGGCGGCCGTGTCGCCGATGGCCGCGCTGGCCGACGCGGAGATCGCCGGGGTGGGGCGGCCGCTCAGGACCCGTGCGGTGGTGGGGTCCGTGGTGGGCGCGCTCGGCGTGGCCGCGCTGGTGGGCTGTGTGCTCGCGTCCGAGACGTCGTCGGCGGCGTCGTTGCTGGGGCTCGGGGTCGTTCTCACCCTGGTCGCCACGGTGATCGCGGGGCCGCTGCTGGTGCGGCCGGTGATCCGGGTGCTGGGCGCGGCCTTCCCGGCGCTGTTCGGCTCGGTGGGCCGGATGAGCCAGCGCAACGCCCTGCGCAATCCGCGCCGTACCGGTGCCACCGCCGCCGCGCTGATGGTGGGACTCGCCCTGGTGGGCGGGATGTCGGTCGCCAGCGCCTCGATGTCCCGCTCGTTCGATGAGCAGATCGACAAGACGCTGGGCGCCGACTTCGTGATCCAGAACGCCAACTTCATGCCGTTCTCCGCGGAGGTCACCGAGCGGGTGCGGGACACGGAGGGCGTGGGCCTGGTCGTACGGCAGCGGTTCGCGCCGCTGGCGGTGCGGCTGCCGGACGGGGAGCGGATCGAGACCACCGCCGCCGGATACGACGACCGGGTCGACGACGTCGCACGGGTGACCTACGCGAGCGGGGACACGGCGGCTGCCCTGGCGGACGGCAGCGTCGGCATGGACGCCGATTTCGCGAAGGATCACGGCGTGCGGGTCGGCAGCACGCTCCCGGTGGAGTTCCCCGGTGGGCGACGCACCGAGCTGACCGTGGCCGCGCTCACCGACATGGAGGGCGGTGAGGGCTTCGGGATGCAGGGCGGATTGTTCCTGGGTATCGCGACGGTGGAGGAGTTCGTGCCGGGCGGGCAGGACTCCGCGCTGTACGTCAACGCGGCGGACGGCATGAGCACGGAGCAGCTGCGTGACCGGCTGGAGACGACGCTCGACCCGTATCCGCAGGTCCAGGCCCGTGACCAGGCCGACTACAAGGAGCTGGTGCACGACCAGATCGCCGTGCTGCTGTACCTCGTCTACGCCCTGCTCGGGCTGGCGATCATCATCGCGGTGCTCGGTGTCGTCAACACGCTCGCGCTGTCGGTGGTGGAGCGCACCCGGGAGATCGGGCTGCTGCGGGCGATCGGGCTGGCGCGGCGGCAGCTGCGGCGGATGATCCGGCTGGAGTCGGTGGTGATCGCGGTGTTCGGCGCGGTGCTGGGGCTGGCGCTGGGCCTGGTGTGGGGGCTGTGCGTGCAGCAGGTGCTGGCGCTGGAGGGCATGACCGCGCTGGCGATCCCCTGGGGCACCGTCGTGGCGGTCGTCGTCGGCTCGGCTTTGGTGGGCATCGCGGCGGCGCTGCTGCCGGCCCTGCGGGCGTCGCGGATGAACGTGCTGGAGGCGATCGCGCACGAGTGAGCCGGCATGAGGGCTCCTCGAAGGGGTGTCCGCATCGTGAAAAGGGCGCAGGTGACCGTCGTACGGCGTGTTGTGATCATCGTATGACTGAGCTGCGCATACGGGCCGCGATGCCCGAGGATCTCGATGCCGTGCTGGCCTTCTGGAAGGTGGCTGCCGAGGGCACCAGCATCAGTGACGACCGGGAGGGGGTCGAGCGCCTGGTCGGGCGAGACCCCCGGGCGCTGATGCTCGCCGAGCGGGGCGGTGAGCTGGTGGGCACGGTGATCGCGGGGTTCGACGGCTGGCGGTGCCATCTGTACCGGCTCGCGGTGCACCCGGAGCATCGCCGTCAGGGCGTCGCCTCCGCTCTGCTGGCCGCCGCCGAGGAGCGGTTCGTACGGCTCGGGGGGCGGCGCGCGGACGCGATGGTGCTGCGGCGCAATGCGACGGCGCATCATGCCTGGGGCGCGGCGGGGTACGTGGCGGAGGAGCAGTGGCGGCGCTGGGTGAAGCCGCTGACGGGGTGATCCCGGCCCGGGCCGATGCTCTTTTGCCGATCCTTTACTCTTGGAGGGTCACTCGGTTCATCCGGTCACTCGAGAAAGGTTGGTGTGCGTCCGCCCATGGGCGAGCCTCCCAGTAGCAGACATCGCGCATTCGTCCCCGTCCTGTTCGACCATGGGACGGAGGTGACCCGATGACCGAAGTGCTCCTCCTTCTGGTGGCGATCCTGCTCTCCCTCGCCTGCGGTGCGTTCGTCGCGGCGGAGTTCTCGCTGACCACGGTCGAGCGCGCCGAACTCGAACGCGCCGTGGAGCGTGGTGAACGGGGCGCCGCGGGCGCGCTCAAAGCCGTACGGAATCTCACCTTCCAGCTGTCCGGCGCCCAGCTCGGCATCACGGTCACCAATCTGATCGTGGGCATGCTCGCCGAGCCGTCCATCGCCGCGATGATCGCGGGACCGCTGAAGGACATCGGCGCGTCCGAGGCGACGGCGCACTCGCTGGCGCTGGTGATCGGTACGGCGCTGTCCACCGTGTTCCTGATGGTGGTCGGCGAGCTGGTCCCCAAGAACTGGGCGATCTCCTCACCGCTGGTGATCGCCAAGCGCGTGGGAAACGCACAGCGCTGGTTCAGCGCCGCCTTCCGGCCGTTCATCACCCACCTCAACAACACCGCCAATCGCATGGTGCGCCGGATGGGCCTCGAGCCCGCCGAGGAGCTGGCGTCCGGCCGCAGTCCCCAGGAACTCGCGGCGCTGGCCCGGCACTCGGCCAAGGAGGGCGCGCTGGAGGCCGACACGGCGGAGCTGTTCGTCCGCACGCTGAACCTCGCCGATCTGACCGCGGAGAACGTGATGACTCCCCGCGTGCAGGTCATCGCGCTGGATGTGCAGGCGACCTGCGAGGACGTCGCCAACGCCACCCGGGCCACCGGGCTGTCCCGGTTCCCCGTCTACCGCGGCACGCTCGATTCCGTGGTCGGGACCGCGCACGTCAAGGACGTGCTGGCGGTGCCGGCGGAGCGCAGGGCGCGGGTGCCCGTCTCCGAGCTGATGCGTGAGCCGCTGCTGGTGCCGGAGTCGCTGACCGTGGACCGGCTGCTGGACCGGCTGTCCGGCCGCCGCACCATGGCCGTGGTGATCGACGAGTACGGCGGCACGGCGGGCGTGGCCACGCTGGAGGACATCGTCGAGGAGGTCGTCGGCGAGGTCCGTGACGAGCACGACCCGCACGAGACCCCCGACCTGGCGCGGGCCGGGACGGACGAGGAGGGGCACGCCCTCTTCTCGGCCGACGGCTCCGCCCGCATGGACCAGCTCGCCCGGGTCGGCCTACGGGTGCCGGAGGGCCCCTACGAAACGCTCGCCGGGCTCGTGGCCACGACGCTGGGCCGGATTCCCGCCGTCGGTGACGCCCTGTCGGTCGCCGGATGGCGGATGGAGGTCATGGACGCCACGGGCCGCCGCGCGGCACGCGTTCTGCTGCACGCGCCGCTCGACGACCAGCGTCCCGTGGACGCGCGGGACGAGAAGGCCGCTCGCGACGAGAAGGCCGCGCAGGACGAGAAGGGGGCGCAGCGATGACCGCCGTACAGCTGTTGATCGGTCTGGCGACGCTCGTCGTCAACGCCTTCTTCGTGGGCGCCGAGTTCGCGCTGATCTCGGTGCGCCGCAGCCAGATCGAGCCGTACGCCGACCACGGCGACCGGCGCGCCAAGAGCGTGCTGTGGGGCCTGGAACACGTCTCCGCGCTGATGGCGGCGGCACAGCTCGGCATCACCCTGTGCACGCTGGTGCTGGGTGTGGTCGCCGAGCCGGCCATCGCGCATCTGCTCGAGCCGGTGTTCCACGCGGTGGGCGTGCCGGAGGGCGCGGGGCACGCGGTGTCGTTCGTGATCGCGCTGTCGCTGGCGACGTATCTGCACATGCTGCTCGGTGAGATGGTGCCGAAGAACATCGCGCTCGCGGAGCCCGTGCGCAGCGCGCTGCTGCTGGGCCCGCCCCTGGTGGCGCTGTCCCGGGCCCTGCGGCCGGTGATCTTCACCATCAACGCGTTCGCCAACAGCCTGCTGAAGCTGCTGCGGGTCGATGTGCGCGACGAGGTGGTGGCGTCCTTCTCGGACGCCGAGCTGGCGCAGATCGTCAAGGACTCCAGTGAGGCCGGGCTGATCGACGACCGTGCGCAGGAGCGGCTGCACGACGCGCTGGAGCTGGGCCGCCGGCCGGTGCGGGATGTGGTGCTGCCGCTGGAGCGCGTGGTCTACGCGCGCGTGGGCGTCACCCCGGAGGGTCTTGAGCGGCTTTCGGCGGAGTCCGGGTTCTCGCGCTTCCCGGTGGTGGACGAGGGGCGCCGGATCGTGGGGTATCTGCACGTGAAGGACGCCCTGGACGCCTCGCCGCGGGACCTGCCGTTCCGGCTGCGGGACATGCGGTCCATCGCGCGGGTGCGGGAGAGCACCCCGCTGGACGACGTGCTCACCGCGATGCGCGGCAGCCGTACGCATCTGGCGGCCGTCATCGGGGCCGACGGGCGGCTGGCGGGGCTGGTCACCATGGAGGACGTGCTGCAGGAGCTGTTCGGGCAGCGGGCCGAGCAGAGCTGAGCGGCGGGGAGCCAGGGACAGCGGACCGGGACGAGGGAGCCGACCGACCGGCGGGTATGTGCACGGGATAGCATCTCTGGCGCCATGGACACTTCCCGGACGCCACAGCCGTATCCCGCCCACACCAGCCTGGTCGCCGTCGGCGACTCCTTCACGGAGGGCATGTCGGACCTGCTGCCCGACGGCACCTACCGGGGCTGGGCCGATCTGCTGGCCGGTCGGATGGCGGCCGTCACCCCTGGCTTCCGCTACGCCAACCTCGCGGTGCGCGGCAAGCTGATCCGGCAGATCGTCGACGAGCAGGTGGACGCGGCGGCCGCCATGCGGGCCGACGTGGTCACCCTCGTCGGCGGTCTGAACGACACGCTGCGACCCAAGTGCGACATGGAGCGGGTCCGTGCCCTGCTGACCGAGGCCGTGGAGCGGCTCGCCCCGCACTGCGGGCAGCTGGTGCTGATGCGCAGCCCGGGCCGGCAGGGCCCGGTCCTCGAGCGGTTCCGGCCTCGTATGGAGGCGCTGTTCGACTGCATCGACGAGCTCGCCGAGAAGCACGGTGCCCTCGTCGTCGACCTGTACGGGGCGCCGGCGCTGGCCGACCCCCGGCTGTGGGACGTGGACCGGCTGCATCTGACCGCCGAGGGGCACCGGAGGGTCGCAGAGGCGGTGTGGCAGGCCCTCGGCTACCCGCCCGAGGACCCCGACTGGCAGCTGCCGCCGGAGGCGACGCTGCCGCCGCGCTGGGTGGCCCGCCGGGCAGAGGACGTGCGCTTCGCCCGCCGCCATCTGCTGCCGTGGATAGGCCGCCGTCTCACCGGCCGCTCCTCCGGCGACGGCCTGCCGCCGAAGCGCCCCGAGCTGCTGCCGTACGACGGCGGCCCGCTCCAGGACGCCTAGGGCCTGTCTGACAATTCCCGCCTGCCTCGCGACGCCATGCACGCACTCTCGCCGCACCGGGCGCAGAGCCGAGTACATCCAGTACGAGGCTCTACGCCCGGCACGCCGAGAGCACGCTCCCCCACCCTCGAACCGCGCTTCGCACGGCTCGGGCGGGAGGTGCCCCCATGACGCCGCGAGGCCGCCCTCCGGGCGACGGCGGGAATTGTCAGACAGGCCCTAGTAGCTTCCGCCAAGCCGCCCCGCGGCGCCGGCCTGCAGGAATCGCCAGTAGAATCACTCCACGTGACTGCTGCGCCCGCAAAGCCCCGTATCCCGAACGTCCTCGCCGGACGGTATGCCTCCGCCGAGCTCGCCACGCTCTGGTCGCCCGAGCAGAAGGTGAGGCTGGAGCGGCAGCTCTGGCTCGCCGTGCTGCGCGCCCAGAAGGACCTCGGGATCGAGGTGCCGGATGCGGCGATCGCCGACTACGAGCGTGTCCTGGACCAGGTCGACCTGGCCTCGATCGCCGAGCGCGAGAAGGTCACCCGGCACGATGTGAAGGCGCGGATCGAGGAGTTCAACGACCTCGCCGGGCACGAGCACGTGCACAAGGGCATGACCTCCCGCGACCTCACGGAGAACGTCGAGCAGCTGCAGATCCGGCTCTCTCTGGAGCTGATGCGCGACCGGACGGTGGCTGTGCTGGCCCGGCTGGGCAAGCTGGCCGGTGAGTACGGCGAGCTGGTCATGGCCGGCCGGTCCCACAACGTGGCCGCGCAGGCGACCACCCTCGGCAAGCGGTTCGCGACCGCCGCCGACGAGCTGCTGGTGGCGTACGGCCGGGTGGCGGAGCTGCTGGGCCGCTACCCGCTGCGCGGCATCAAGGGCCCGGTCGGCACCGCGCAGGACATGCTGGACCTGCTGGGCGGGGACGCCGCCAAGCTGGCGGAGCTGGAGCGGCGGATCGCCGGGCACCTGGGCTTCTCCGAGGCGTTCACGTCCGTCGGGCAGGTCTACCCGCGGTCGCTGGACTACGAGGTCGTCACCGCGCTGGTGCAGCTGGCGGCGGCGCCGTCGTCGCTGGCGAAGACGATCCGGCTGATGGCCGGGCACGAGCTGGTCACCGAGGGCTTCAAGCCGGGCCAGGTCGGCTCCTCGGCGATGCCGCACAAGATGAACACCCGCTCCTGCGAGCGCGTCAACGGCCTCATGGTGATCCTGCGCGGCTACGCGTCGATGACCGGCGAGCTGGCGGGCGACCAGTGGAACGAGGGCGATGTGTCCTGCTCGGTGGTGCGCCGCGTCGCGCTGCCGGACGCGTTCTTCGCGCTCGACGGCCTGCTGGAGACGTTCCTGACGGTGCTCGACGAGTTCGGCGCGTTCCCGGCGGTCGTCGCCCGGGAGCTGGACCGTTACCTGCCGTTCCTGGCCACCACCAAGGTGCTGATGGGCGCGGTGCGCTCGGGTGTCGGGCGGGAGGTCGCGCACGAGGCGATCAAGGAGAACGCCGTCGCCACCGCCCTCGCGATGCGCGAGCAGGGCGCGGAGCGAAACGACCTGCTCGACAAGCTCGCCGCCGACGAGCGCCTGCCGCTCGGCCGGGCCGAGCTGGAAGCGCTGATGGCGGACAAGCTGTCCTTCACGGGCGCCGCGAGCGACCAGGTCGCCACGGTCGTCGCCCGGATCGAGGAGATCGTCAAGCAGCACCCGGAGGCCGCCGGTTACACCCCTGGGGCGATCCTCTGACGCGCTTCACCCGGGAGGAGCTCGAGGCCGCCCGCGACCGGCTGGTGCCGGATGTGGTCGCGGACGGCCTGCGGGTGCTGTTCTGCGGTATCAACCCCGGCCTGATGACGGCCGCGACGGGCCACCACTTCGCGAGGCCCGGCAACCGCTTCTGGCCCGCGCTGCACCGGTCGGGCTTCACCCCGCGGCTGCTCAAGCCGTCGGAGCAGCGGGAGCTGCTGTCGTACGGGCTCGGCATCACCAACGTCGTGGCGCGGGCGACGGCACGGGCCGACGAGCTGAGGGCCGAGGAGTACCGGGAGGGCGGTCGGCTGCTGGCCGTGAAGGTGGCCCGGCTGCGTCCTCGGTGGCTGGCCGTGGTGGGGGTCACCGCGTACCGCGCGGCGTTCGACGATCCCAAGGCGCGGGTGGGGCCGCAGGAGCGGGTCATCGGGGACACGCGCGTGTGGGTGCTGCCCAATCCGTCCGGGCTGAACGCGCACTGGACGGCCGAGACGCTGGCGGAGGAGTTCGCGCGGCTGCGCGAGGCCGCGCAGCGGTGACGAGCGCCGCGCCCGGCGGTGACGGGCGCTGGTCATGGCGGCGCCGTTTCCGTGACCACCGCCAGCAGTCGGACCGCGCCGGCCGGGTCCCGGTCGGCGACCGCGAGGGCCACCCAGCGGCCGGTGCCCCGGACCTCCCACAGGTAGGCCCACTGTGCGCTCGCCGCGAGCCGGGCCCACGGCTCGGGTATCTCCTCCGCCTCGGTGCGCAGCAGGACCGTCCGCAGGTTCCACGGGTCGGTCTCGCCCCAGCGGGCGGCCAGCAGCTCGTGGAGGGCGTCGCGCTCCTTCTCATACTGATCCACCGTCACCGCCCAGTCGGCCGGATCGCCGTCGTCCGGGCCGTGGTCGGCCCGCAGGACCGCGACATGGTGGCCGGGCCCCGAGAAGCCGACGTCCGACGGGCCGTGCTCCGCCGGAAAGGGGCGGAAGCACAGCTCGTCGATGAGGGCGATGTGCTGTGCGATGTCCATGGGGTCCAGTAAACCCGCCGCCACTGACACTTGGCGGTGCGTCAGCCGACTCCCGGTCACCCTCCGCTGTCAGGCGTCCCGGCGGCGCAGGCTCCACGCTCCGGCGAGCAGGGCGGCGGCCGTCCACAGCGCGGTCACCGCGAGCCCGGACCACGGGCCGAGTGTCCCGTCGTACGTCTGGTGGAGGGCGATCTGTCCGGCCTTGTCGGGCAGGAAGTCGGTGACGCCGCCGGCCGCGTCGCCGATCACGAAGGACACCACGAGGATGAACGGGATCAGCAGGGACAGCGTGGCCACGCCGCTGCGCAGGAGGGTCGCAAGGCCCGCGGCGAACAGCGCCATCAGCGTCAGATAGACGCCGCAGCCGACGACTCCGCGCGCCTGCTCGCCCAGGGTGAGCCCGTCCGCGGCGGATCCCAGTCCCGCGCGCGCCGCGAGGAGCGCGGCGAGCGAGGTCGCCAGACCCACCAGCAGTGCGGGCACGGCGATGGCGGTGACCTTGGCCGCGAACCAGCGGGTGCGGTGCGGAACGGCCGCCAGGGACAGGCGCAGGGCGCCATTGTGGTATTCCGCCGAGACGGCCATGGCGCCGAAGGAGATCGCGGCGATCTGTCCTGGCATGGCGCCGGACAGGGCCGTGAACAGCGGGTCGAAGTCCGGCTCCGCGGTATGCGTGGCGCCGGCGAGGGCGGAGAACGCCGTGGTCGCGGCGAACAGGGCGAGGAGCGCGCCGAGGAGCGAGCGGAGCGTGCGGATCTTCAGCCACTCGGCGTGGAGCACGGGTACGAACGGCATGGTCGCGGCGGCGGGCGGGGTCGCGGGTGCGGGTGCGGGTGCGGGTGCGGCGGACATGGTCAGGCCTCCTGGGGCTGTGCGGTGAACTCGGTCTCGGCGGCGGTGAGGTCGAGGTAGGCCTGTTCCAAGGTGGCCTCGTCAGCGGCGAGTTCGAGGACGGGCACGCCCGCGGCGGAGAGCAGCCGCCCGACGTCCTCCACGCGCGCGTCGTGCACGGTCCAGTGACCTTCCGGGTGCCGTTCGGGGTGATGTCCGTGCCGGGTGAGGGTGTTCTCCAGGGCGGCGGGATCGCTGGTGCGGACCCGGACGCCGGGGCGCACGCGTGCGTGGATGAACTCCCGCATCGGGGTGTCGGCCAGCAGGCGTCCCCGGCCGAGGACGATGAGGTGGTCGGCGAAGGAGGCGGTCTCGTTCATCAGGTGGCTGGAGACCAGCACGGTGCGCCCTTCGTCGGCGAGGCGCCGCAGCAGCCCGCGGATCCACACGATGCCTTCCGGATCGAGGCCGTTGGAGGGCTCGTCGAGCATGACGACGGCCGGGTCGCCGAGCAGCGCGGCGGCGATGCCGAGGCGCTGGCGCATGCCGAGGGAGTACGTTCGCACGCGCCGGCGTGCCACGGACTTCAGGCCGACCTCCTCCAGCAGCTCGTCGACCCGGCGGTCCGGGATGCGGTTGGTGGCCGCCAGGACCCTTAGGTGGTCGCGGCCGGTGCGGGAGCCGTGCGCGGCCTGTGCGTCGAGCAGGGCGCCGACGTGGCGCAGCGGCTCGTCCAGGGCGGTGTAGGGGCGCCCGCTGATGGTGGCGGCTCCGGAGGTGGGGTGGTCGAGGCCGAGGACGAGGCGCATGGTGGTGGACTTGCCCGCGCCGTTGGGGCCGAGGAAGCCGGTGACGCGGCCGGGCAGGACGCGGAAGGTGAGGTGGTCGACGGCGCGTCGGGTGCCGTACTCCTTGGTGAGGTCGTGGACGTCGATGCTGGTCATGCCGATCAGCGTGGCCGCAGGAGGGGGTGCGGGGCCTCCCCCGCCGGTGGAGATCGTCTCCCCCGTGCGGGGGAGGCCGGTTGTCAGTGGCCGCTGGCACGATGTCGGCATGGGACCGCTCCTGCGCCCGCTGCTTCGCGGGACGACGTACAGCCGGCTGCTGCATCTGTGGACGCCCGCGCTGCCGTTCAGCGTGTGGATGTTCGTCGACTCGCGGACCCCGTGGGTGCCGGCGCTGGTGCTGGTGCCGCTGGGACTGATCCCCGCGGTCCGCAGGCGTGAGGGTGTGCAGGCCCGGCTGCTGCTGATGCCTCGCGAGCGGGAACCGGTGCTTTCCGAGGAACCGTCGGCGACGTGGCGGGACCGGTGGCGGACCACGCTGTGGCTGGCGGTTCGGGTGGCCCTGGCGGTGGTGACGACGGTCCTCACGGTCTGGCTGCCGCTGCTGGCCTACTCCGCGGGCGAGGTCGCGGCGGGCGGCTCGCCCGGGGGCGTGCCCGTGCTGGAGGACGCGCGGCCGCACTGGGCGTACGCGCTGCTGGTGCCGATTCCCCTGATCCTGCTGTGCGCGGCGGTGGTGGGTCTGGGCGAGCTGGTCACCGCGGCCGCGCGGCGGCTGCTCGGCCCCTCCCCCGCCGAACGCCTGGCGGCGCTGGAGGCCAGGAGCGAGCAGCTGCTGGAGCGCACCCGGATCGCCCGCGAGCTGCACGACTCCATCGGCCATGCGCTGACCGTGGCCGTGGTGCAGGCGGGTGCCGCGCGGGCGGCGGGCGATCCCGCCTTCACCGACCGGGCGCTGGACGCGATCGAGGAGACCGGCCGGGCCGCGCTGGAGGACCTGGAGCGGGTGCTCGGCATCCTGCGGGAGCCCGAGAAGCCCGTGAGCGGCCGGCCGACGCTCGGGGACGCGGAGCGGCTGCTGGAGTCCGCGCGGGCCTCCGGTGCGAAGCTCGACGCCGAGCTGGCCGGTCGTCTGGACACCGTGCCCGGTCCGGTGTCCCGGGAGGGGTACCGCATCCTGCAGGAGTCGTTGACCAATGTGCTGCGGCACGCGGGAGCCGTGCCGGCCCGGGTCCGGGTCGGCGTGGCGGACGGCACCTTGACGCTGGAGATACGCAATCCGCTGCCCGCCGCGGCGCCCGGTCCGGGCCACGGTCCCGTCCGCGGCAGCGGCCTGCGCGGCATACGCGAGCGCGCCGCGCTCCTCGGCGGCCACGCCCGCACCGGCCCGGAGGGCGGTGACTGGCAGGTGCGGGTCGAGCTGCCGG
>NZ_JAOCQE010000167.1 GCF_025290915.1 Streptomyces sp. 15-116A
GCAACCACCCCACCACCTCCACCACCCCGAACTCCCGCACCCACCGCCCGCCGATCTCGTCACCGGGTTCGATGACCCGGGTGAGGAACACCCGGGCGAGCAGTTCGTCGTCGGGCTCGTCGAGGGCGTCGACGGGACTCACGTCAGCGCTCCGATGGCCATGGGCACGCCCCTCGGTACCCCGGTGCGCAGTTGCAGGGCGAGGGCGACGTCCGTGGCGTCGGGCCGGTCGTGGCCCACAAGGTCGGCGACGGTCCAGGCGACCCGGAGGACCCGGTCGATGCCGCGCGCGGTGAGCACGCCTCGCTCCAGGCTCCGCTCGGCGTCGTCCATCGCCCCGGGCGCGGCATGCCAGCGGCTGCGCAGGTCACGTCCGGGGATCTCGCTGTTGGTGCGCCAGGGGGTGCCGGCGAGCCGCGCGGCGGCGCGCTCCCGGGCGGCCCGGACGCGGTCGGCGACCTGGGCGGTGGATTCGCCCCGGGCGCCGCTCGCCGTCAGTTCGCTGCGTGTGACCCGGTCCACTTCCACACGCAGGTCCACCCGGTCGAGCAGCGGGCCGGACAGCCGCGACTGGTAGCGGCGGATCGCCGAGGGCGGGCACTCGCAGAGGTCGTCCGTCAGCGAGAAGCGCCCGCACGGACAGGGGTTGGCGGCCAGGACCATCAGGAACTTCGCCGGGAAGCGCACGACACCCGCACTGCGGGCGATGACGACGTGGCCGGCCTCCAGGGGCTGACGCAGGGCGTCCAGTGCCTGGCTGTTGAACTCCGGTGTCTCGTCCAGGAACAGGACACCCCGGTGCGACAGCGACACCGCTCCGGGCCGGGCGATGCCGGGGCCGCCGCCGACCAGCGCCTGCATCGTGGCCGAGTGGTGCGGTGCGCAGTAGGGGGCCACGTCGATCAGCGGTTTGCCCGGGGGCAGCAGGCCCGCCACCGAGTGCACCGCGGTCACCTCCAGCGACTCCTGGCGGTCGAGGCGGGGAAGGATCGTCGGCAACCGCTCGGCGAGCATCGTCTTGCCCGCCCCGGGCGGCCCTTCGAGGAACAGGTGGTGGCCGCCGGCGGCAGCGACCTCCACGGCTGTGCGGGCGGAGATCTGACCGACGACGTCCGCGAGGTCGTGGCCGTGGTCGTGCTGGGCCGCGCCGACGCTGTGCATGCCGGTCGCCGCGCCGGTGCCCGGAACGCGGAGCCCGGCCAGGAGCGGATCGGGCCGGCCGTGTTCCTGCTGCTCCTCCTCGGGTACGGGCTCGTCGGTCAGCACCGCGATGAGCTGGCGCAGGCTGCGGATCCCGAGCACGGAGACCCCCGGCACCAGGGATGCCTCAGCGGCCGCGCACTCGGGTACGACGACCTGCTCGTATCCCGCGTCGGCCGCTGCGATCACGGCCGGCAGGATGCCCCGGACCGGCCGCACCCGGCCGTCCAGTCCCAGCTCGCCGATCATCACGATGTCGGCCAGCACCCTCGGGTCGATCCGTTCGGCGGCGCCGAGCACCGCACAGGCCACAGCAAGATCGAAGCCGCTGCCGGCCTTGGGCACCGACGCCGGGCTGAGGCCGACGGTGAGTTTCTTCTGCGGCCATTCGGCGCCGGAGTTCACGACGGCCGCCCGGACCCGGTCCCTGCTCTCCGTCAGGGACTTGTCCGGGAGGCCCACCAGGGTGAAGGCTGCTACTCCTGGTTCCAGGTCGGCCTGGACCTCCACGACGACGCCCTCTACGCCCACCAGAGCGACCGAGCATGTGCGGGCGAACCCCATGTCAGGCCACCCCCCTGACGTGCTCGACGCGGGGTGCGCCGCGGGTCGGGAGCTGGATGCCGACCAGGTCGATGCGGACGCCTCCGGGTGGGGCGCCTCCGTGTTGCTGGAGCCAGCGTTCCGCGAGGCCCCGCAGGCGGTTCGCCTTCGCCGGTGTGATGGCTTCCATCGGGTGCTGGAAGGGCCCTGCCCTGCGGGTCTTCACCTCGCAGACGACCAGGACGTCCCCGTCCCTGGCCACGATGTCGATCTCACCGGTCCTGCCGCAGCGCCAGTTGCGCTCCAGGACCGTCATCCCGGCCGCCACCAGCCGCCGCGCGGCCAGCGTCTCGCCGTACTTGCCGAGTGCACTGCGTGCCTGCTGTGCGTTCATGTCGGCACCACCTCCGGCGCCAACCGTCACGCACCCGCCGCCACCGAGTGGATCTTGGTGCGTTACTCAGCGGTTGTGGACAACTCCGTCACCCGCTCGGCAGCTCCAAGTCGCTCTTGTTGAGCTCCTCAATGTTTACGTCCTTGAACGTCAACACCCGAACCTGTTTCACGAAGCGCGCCGGCCGGTACATGTCCCACACCCACGCGTCCGCCATGGAGACCTCGAAAAACACCTCACCCTGGACCGAGTGCACCTGCATCTCGTAGTCGTTGGTCAGGTAAAAGCGCCGCTCGGTCTCGATCACGTATTTGAACAGACCGACGACATCTCGGTACTCCCGGTAGAGCTTGAGCTCCATCTCGGTCTCGTACTTCTCGAGGTCCTCGGCGCTCATGGCATGTTCCCCTTCAGCCGTGCGATCCCACCATTGTGCGCCAGTCCCGGGAGCCCCTAGACGATTTCGGTGTCCAGGGTCACGGGTCCGGCCGGGGGACCTTCGTCGAGCAGCGTGCGCAGCAGCTCGGCGAGTCTGGTCGGATACACCGTCTCATGCGCCCGGCTCAGTTCCGGGCACGTCCACCAGCGCGCACCGGCGACGCTACGCCGCTCCAGCTCGGTCAGCGCCGTGGCCGCGGTGGCCGTCTGCGAGGTGCGGGCGAGGTAGTACCACTCGTCCTGGTCCCAGCGGCGGCCGGCGAACGGGAACGAGCACCTGCGCCGCCACAGCACGGGCCCGAGGTCCACGTCGGTGATGCCGGTCTCCTCCGCGAGTTCCCGCAGAGCGGCCTGTTCACGGGTCTCGTCGCCCTCCACACCGCCGCCGGGGGTGAACCACCAGTCGTCGGCCGGGTCGCCCGGCTCGTGGCCGTGCAGCAGCAGGATGCGGTCCTGCGGGTCGAGCAGCACCACGCGGGCCACCTTGCGCAGTCCGCCCTCGTAGGTGTCCGCGGGCGCCTCAGCCGGCTCAGCGGCCACCGGAGGTCCCCGCGCTCGCACGCCCGCGGGACGCGCCCGCCCGCTTCGCCAGCGGCCCGTACGCCGCGCCGCCGAGGACCAGTACGGCTCCGGCGATCACCGCCGCGACCATCGTTCGCAGCGGGCCGGGCGACGACAGGGCGCCGAGCTCCTGGAAACCGGTGGGTTCCTTCAGCATGCCGTCCATCGGCCAGACCACGGCGTCGACCCGGCCCTGGACGGCCCCGCGCGAGACGGTGCCGCTGGCCGCGTCGGTGAGGTGGGCCGTCGAGTCCACCGAGCCGGACCGCTCGTCACCGAGCAGGAAGAGCCGGCCCTCCGGCACGGTCACCGACGGGAAGTCCACGAGCCGGTCGGCGGTGTCCTCGGCGAGATACGGTTCGTCGATCTCCTTGCCGTTGACCTTCAGCTTGCCGTCCTGGCAGCAGGAGACGGTGTCCCCGCCGACGGCGACCACACGCTTGACCACGGGCACGTCCGCCCAGGTCGCGTCCTTGAAGACCACGACGTCACCGCGCCGGATGTCACCGCTGTCGACGCGCTGCGCCAGCACCCGGTCACCGGCGCCGATCGTGGGCGCCATCGAGGTGGTGGGCACGGTGTACGGCCGGTACACCACCGCTCCCCAGACGAAGCCGCCGAGGAACAGCACCATCCCCAGCGCCACGGCCAGCCCGGACAACCGCTGCCCGGTCTTGCTGCCCGCCGGGCCCCCGCGGGTCCCGCTGCCGCCGCTCGGGGCCGTACGCGTCGTGCTCTGACCACTCATGGGCCGCACCCTACCCGGCAGTACCGGGCCGGGTCAGCCCATCACCGGGTCAAGACGACGCCTCCACCAGGGCCTTGCGGACGCCATCAAGCGGAGCCCGAACGGGCCCCGGGACCGCCTCAGCGCTCGCCGTCCCCGTTCCGCCTGCGCCGCCACAGCACCAGCGGCACCGCACCCGCGAGCGCCAGCCCCTGCGGCGCCACCGAGAGGGGACCCGCGGCCGACGACTGCGGGTCCAGGCCCGGCTGGTCGAAGGTGTCCGGGACCGGCAGGTTGTCCCAGCGGTTGATCGGCCACGCGATGACGATGGCCCGGCCGACGACGTCCTTCACCGGGACCATGCCGTTGTTCTTGTCGGCCCGGTTGTAGCGCGAGTCGCGGGAGTTCTGCCGGTGGTCGCCCATGACCCAGATGTGGTCCTTGGGCACCTTCACCTTGAACTGACCGCCCTGGTCGTCCTGGCTGCACGGGGTGTTGCCGGGGTACACGTACGGCTCGTTGAGCGCCTTGCCGTTGACCTTCAGCGGGCCGGTGCCCTTGCACTCGATCGTGTCACCGCCGACCCCGACGACCCGCTTGATCAGGTCCTTCTCCTCGGCGGACGGCATCAGGCCGACCCAGCTGAGCACGCGCTGCAGCGGGTTCGGGGTGGGCGTCGGCTCGCCCGCCAGCCAGTTGTCCGGGTCGTGGAAGACGACGACCTCGCCGCGCTCGGGCTCGGAGCCGAACCAGGGGGTGAGTTTGTCGACCAGCACCCGGTCGCCCTGCTGGAGGGTGTTCTGCATCGAGTCGGAGGGGATGGAGAACGCCTGCACCAGGAACGTCTTGATCAGCAGCGCCAGCACCAGCGCGATACCGATCAGGATGGGCAGCTCCTTCCAGAAGGAGCGCGGCTTCTTCGCCTTGGGTGCGTCGCCGCCCGCGCCGCCCTGCGACGTCGGGGGCCGCCCGTCGCCCGGACCACCGCCGCTCGCGCCCGGGGTGTCACTCCCGGAGGTCACGGCGTCGTCCGTCGCCCGGACGGACTCCACGGGGCGCCCGCGGTGCTCCTCGCCACCCTGTCCGGACCGTGCGCCTACCGCCACATCCCCCACGCCAACTCCTTACTCTGTGCCGCCGCCTGCCCCATACGCGGCGCAGGCCCACCACTCCCATAACGAGCGGGAGTTCCGCAGGGCTCGGGAGCTGAGCGATTCCGTTCCGATCGTCGGGGGCAACCCTATGCGACGGCGGGGCCGCGGCCGTCGACCCGGAGGTCGCGTCCGTCACGGAGGCGTAGGTTTTCGGCTCCTCCAGGGTGCTCCAGTGGCCGAGCGGCCAGGCGATGACCATGGCACGGCCCACCACCTCGTCCTCGGAGACGGTGCCGCCGTAGTCGGTGTTCTGGTGGGAGCGGGAGTCGGCGGAGTCGGCCCGGTGGTCGCCCATCACCCAGAGCCGCCCCTCGGGCACGGTGACGTCGAACGGCGTCGTGGACGGGGCGTTGCCCGGGTACAGGTAGTCCTCGTTCAGCGGTACACCGTTGACGGTGACCCGGCCCTGCGCGTCGCAGCACTGGACCCGGTCGCCGCCGACGCCGACGACGCGCTTGATGAGGTCCTTCTCGTTGTCGGACGGCAGCAGTCCGATGAACGTGAGCCCGTCCTTGATCTGCTTGATCCCGACGGGGTCTTCCTTCTTGGGCACGGTCTGCTCGTCCTGGAGCCAGCCGCCCGGGTCCTTGAAGACGACGACGTCCCCGCGCTGCGGCTTGGAGCCGAACCAGGGGGTGAGCTTGTCGACCAGGACCCGGTCGCCGATCTGGATCGTCTGCTCCATGGAGCCGGACGGGATCACGAAGGCCTGGACGAGGAACGTCTTCAGCACGAGCGCTATCAGGACGGCGACGCCGATGAGGAGGGGTATCTCCTTGACCGCGCTGCGCCTGCGGCGCCGTTTGACCTTGCGCTGGAGCTTGCGCCGCTCGGCGCGGCTGCGCCCGCTCGCGGGGCCGGCCGCCCGGCGGGCGCCCGTGGGCAGCAGGTTCTCCGCGGCAGTCTCCGGGACGCCACGGGGTTTGCCGCGGTTACCCATGCACGCCCCCCGCGTTGAGCGCCGCGTCCGCCTCGACGGCCGGCACGCGCGCGTACGGATCGGCGGACGGCACGCGCGTAGGCGCCTCGGCGGCCGGCACGCGCGCGTACGGATCGGCGGACGGCACGCGCGTGTACGCGTCCGGCCGGTGGAGGCGTGTGGCGTGGTCGAGCGGCCAGACGATCCCGTCGGCCCGGCCGATCACCTGGTCCACCGGGATCATGCCGCCGCCGGGCGAGCCGAGGTGGTCGCGGGAGTCGCTGGAGTCGGCGCGGTGGTCACCGAGGACGAACAGGCGCGCGTCGGGCACCGTCACGTCGAAGGGCACCGTGGAGGGGCTGTCGCCGGGGAACAGGAAGCCCGACTCGTCGATCGAACGGCCGTTCACCCGGATCCTCCCCTCCTGGTCGCAGCAGACCACATGGTCACCGCCCACGCCGACGACGCGCTTGACGTAGTCGGCTTCCCCGAAATACCCGGAGCCGTCGAACACAACCACGTCACCGCGCCGCGGCCCGGCTCCGAAACGGTATGCCAACTTATTTACGAGTACACGGTCCCCGACCCTCAATCCCGGTTCCATCGATCCACTGGGGATCTGGAACGGGCGGACGACGAACGTGTTGAGCGCCAGCACCGACAGCAGACAGAGCAGCAGGGCCAGCGTGATCCGGCCGCCGGGGACCCATCCCGCGAGGCGCGGCAGCAACGCGGAACGCGACCGTTCCTCCGGGCCCGGTGTGTCCGAGGTCTTCTCGGAATCGGCCGGGCGGGAGGAGCGGTCGCGCTCCGTGGGCTGTGCTTCGGTGTCCATCGGGGCCAGATGCTATCCGGCCCCGCCGTCACCGCGGGAAAGCGCTCAGCTCTCGCGCTTCTCCTTGATCTTCGCCGCCTTGCCGCGCAGCTCACGCAGGTAGTACAGCTTGGCGCGACGGACGTCACCCTTGGTGACGAGCTCGATCTTCTCGACGATCGGGGTGTGCACCGGGAAGGTGCGCTCGACGCCGACGGAGAAGGAGACCTTGCGGACCGTGAAGGTCTCGCGCACGCCGTCACCCTGGCGGCGGATCACGACGCCCTTGAACTGCTGCACACGGGAGCGGTTGCCCTCGATGACGCGCACGTGGACGTTGACGGTGTCACCGGGACGGAAGTCCGGGACGTCGCTGCGCAGCGACGCGGAGTCGACGGAGTCGAGCAGGTGAGACATTTCGTCTGCTTTCTTCGCTGATGCCGCAGGTCATCAACGGCAACTAGAGATCGGATCACAGGTGTGCGGTTCGGGGCGGGCGTCGTGTCCCCCTGCGGCAGGGGCGCACGCCGGACGACGCACAACAGCGGCCTATTCTTCCACGCCCTCGGTCCTGCGCCAAAATCGGCCGTACGGCTCGCCCGCCGGGTCCGGTTCCCAGCCCAGGACGGACAGCATCTCGCGGTCCTTCTTGTCGAACGCCTTGGGGTCGCAGCGCTCGATGAGGTCGGGCCGGTGAGCCGTCGTACGCCTCAGCGCCTCGTCGCGCCGCCAGCGGGCGATCTTCCCGTGGTGGCCGCTGAGCAGCACCTCCGGGATGTCCCGGTTCCGCCAGAGGGGTGGCTTGGTGTAGACGGGGCCCTCCAGGAGGTTCGCCATGGCGCCGGGTGCGAAGGAGTCGTCCCGGTGCGAGTCGGCGTTGCCCAGGACCCCGGGCAGCAGCCGCGCCACGGCTTCCGTGACGACGAGGACGGCCGCCTCGCCGCCGGCCAGGACGTAGTCGCCGATGGACACCTCGTATACCGGCATCCGGGTCGCGTACTCGTCGATGACGCGCCGGTCGATGCCCTCGTAGCGGGCCGGGGTGAAGATCAGCCAGGGGCGCTCGGAGAGGTGGACGGCGAGCTCCTGGGTGAAGGGGCGTCCGCTGGGGGTGGGGACGATCAGGGCGGGCTCGCGCGAGCCCGTCTCGTAGCCGTCCGCCAGCACCGAGTCGAGGGCGTCTCCCCAGGGCTCGGTCTTCATCACCATGCCGGGGCCGCCGCCGTACGGGGTGTCGTCGACGGTGTGGTGCCGGTCGTAGGTCCAGGAGCGCAGATCATGCACGTGCACGTTCAGCTGTCCACGCGCGCGTGCCTTGCCGACGAGGGAGACGTTCAGCGGCTCGAGGTACTCGGGGAAGATCGTGACGACGTCGAGCCTCATGCGCCGGCGTCCTCGTCACGGGAGGAGGCGATCTCCGCGCGGTCGTCGACGAGGCCGGGCGGCGGGTCGATCACCGCGCGCTGCTCCTCCAGGTCGATCTCGGTGACGATCTGCGACACGAACGGCACGAACACCTCGCTGCCGTCGGGGCGCTCGACCACGAAGAGGTCCTGCGTGGGCAGGTGCGAGATCTCGGTGATCCGGCCGACCGTCTCGCCGTCCTTGGTGACGACGTCGAGGTCGATCAGCTGGTGGTCGTAGTACTCGTCCTCTTCCTCGGGCAGTTCGTCCGGGTCGACGTCGGCGATCAGGAGGATGTTGCGCAGCGCCTCGGCGGCGGTGCGGTCGCGCACGCCCTCGAAGCGCAGCAGGAGACGGCCGCTGTGGACGCGGCCCGTCTCGATGGTCAGCGGTCCGGCGGACGCCGGGTCGGTGGCCAGGACGGCGCCGGGGGCGAGCCGCAGTTCCGGCTCGTCGGTGCGCACCTCGACGGTGACCTCGCCCTTGATGCCGTGGGCGCGGCCGATGCGAGCGACTACCAGCTGCACGGTGCTTGGTTCTCCTGATCTACGGCCGGCTGCCGGGGCGGCGCCGGTACGACTGCGGGCCGGGGACGGCCCAGTGGCCCTCCCCGGCCCGAGCCGGTGCTGCGATACGTCAGCGGACGTGGTCCACGTCGACGAGGTCGACGCGGACCCCGCGGCCGCCGATGGCGCCCACGACGGTGCGCAGAGCGCGTGCGGTGCGGCCGTTGCGGCCGATCACCTTGCCGAGGTCGTCCGGGTGGACCCGGACCTCGAGCACGCGGCCGCGGCGCAGGTTGCGCGAGGCGACCTGCACATCGTCAGGGTTGTCGACGATGCCCTTCACGAGGTGCTCGAGAGCCTCCTCGAGCATGCTCAGGCCTCGGTCGACGCGGACTCAGCGGAAGCCTCGTCCTTCTTCTCAGCCTTCTTCTTCTGGGTGATCGCCTCACCCTTGCCCTCGTCCTCGCCGCTGATCGCCTCGAAGGACGGACGCGCGGGCTTCTCCTCCGGCTGCAGCAGAGGCGCGGGGGCGGGCTCGCCCTTGAACTTCTGCCAGTCGCCGGTCTTCTTGAGGATGGCGAGGACGGGCTCGGTCGGCTGGGCGCCGACAGAGAGCCAGTACGCCACGCGCTCGCTGTCGACCTCCATCACCGACGGGTTGTACGTCGGGTGGTACTTGCCGATCTCCTCGATGGCCCGGCCGTCACGGCGGGTACGGGAGTCGGCGACGACGATACGGTAGTGAGGCGAACGGATCTTGCCCAGACGCTTCAGCTTGATCTTGACTGCCACGGGAGTGGGTTCTCCTGGATTTGACGTGGTTGGGCACGGCGAGATGGCCGCGTGGGGTTGCGGTACCCGAGTGCCCGATGGACGCGTCAGCCGGAGGAGAGAGGGGTCCTGTGCGGCTGTCGAGTACAGCTAGCCATTGTGCCATACCCTGCGGGTCGCCTTGAGCCGAGGGGTTGGGTGAGAGCCAGGCATGCATGCCTGGGCGGCACCCGGCGTTGCGGCGGGGCGGGCGCCGGTTACGCGCCCCGGCGCTCGCAAGGCACCGCCCGCGCCCACCCGTGCCGCCCTGCGGCACGACTGCCCGCGTGATGAGCGGGACAGCCGCGCCGCCCCGGAGGCCCTCAGGAGATCGACGCCCACGGACGCGCACCTCAGGCACGTAGGGTGCGCTTCGCAGGCCGTGTCCCGACGACTTGTTGGTTCCGGCAGCCACGAGATGCCGGGAGCCCTTGCGTCGTCGTCACGCTGCGCCGGCCACCTCCGGGATGCGGAACGGTTTGCCGCAGCCGCCGCAGACGATCGGGGCCTGGGCCAGGACCGAGGGGACCACGCGGACGTTGCGGCCGCAGTCGCAGACGGCCTTGACCCGGACGCCGCCCCCGGAGGAGCCGTGCCGGGCGGCCGGGCCCCGGAAGCTGCGGGCCGTGTCGCCCGCCGTGGCGGCCGTGTGGGCCTTCAGGGCGCGCTGGAGCCGCTCGATCGTCGGGCGGTACCGGCGCTTCGCCTCGGGCGTGAGCGTGACCAACGAGAAGCCGCTGCTGGGGTGCGGCTCGTCGGGGTGGTCCAGGCCCAGCTCCTCGGCGATCGCGAGGAATCTGCGGTTGTGGTAGCGGCCGGCACGGGATGTGTCGCGAACGCCGCGCGCGGCGGCGATGCCGTGGACTGCCTCGTGCAGCAGTCGCTCGAAGGAGAGCTCGTGACCGCACGCGGACGACGACTCCCCGATCAGGGACTCGGGCGCGGCAAGATCGGGCAGCTCGGGGTGGTGCCGCTGAATGTCGGCCCACGCCTGCGCCAGCTCTGCGGCGAGTACAGGTGGTGTCTGTGTCGTGCTCACGTAATGACAACGAGCCTGGGTGCCTCTGTGTTCCGATTCCGGGGCATCCCAAATAATTTGCACGTACCCGTCAGTTGCCGCTGATGCGTCCCGACGAGGGCGGGTGCGCCGATCTGCGGAGAAGCCTCGCAGCTCGTCCCAAGCCGGTGCGTAGGCTGACGTACGGCCCCGCACGTACCCGGTGTCCGCACGCCGGGGCACCGGTGGACCGCTGATGCGCAAGAGGTGTTTCGGTCGCTCTCGCGGCGGAAGGTCACGCCCCAGAAGACCGGCGCCTCGGCCGCGAGATTACCGGCCCCACCCCCGCCGACCCGCACCGGCCCCCCTTACCGGCGCGGCACGGACCCCTTCGCCGGCACCCCGCGGACGCCTCCGGATTGCCGGAATGTGAATTCTTGCCACTGGCACGAGCAACTCCCAAGCCACCGCCGCATTCCACTGGACGCCGGGTCGAGGGGGGAGTTACCTGACATACGGGGGTAGTGCGAGCGCACTGCACGGGGGCCATGGAATCCGGCACGGCGGCAACTCTCGGCTGATTGGGGCGCTTACCTATGACACCTACGCTCGTGCGGCAGCACCTGCCTCACGCGGGGGCCGGCCCTCGCGTGGACCTGCGTGCACGCGCGCGTGACTGGTCGGAGATACAGGAGCGGATGCTCGTACCGCTCATCGAGGCCGTCTACGAGCGACTGGACGTGGGACCCGCGACACGACTGCTGGGACTCGGCTGCGGCTCCGGGCTCGCGCTGCTGATGGCGGCCTCGCGCGGCGCGTCGATCACCGGTGTCGACACCTCCACCGACCGGCTGGACCTCGCCCGGCAGCGGCTGCTCCCGGACGACCGCGAGGCACGCGCGCGTACCGAGGCCCGGATCGTGGACGGCTCCCCCGGTGACGCAGCGCGCGCGGACACGGCCGGGTACACCGTGGTGACCGCCTTCGAGCCGATCGGCTGCCGCTCGGGGGACGCGGAGGGGCTGGGTGAGCTGCTCGCGCAGGCGACGCCGCTCGCCGAGCGCGGAGCGGCCGTGGTGCTGGCCGGCTGGGGTCCGCCGGAGCGGTGCACCACGGCGTCCGTGCTCCGCGTGGCCACGAAACTGGCGGAACCGCTGCGCGGCACCTGGCGTCCCGCCCACCGTGACGATCTGGAGGAGGTCGCCCAGCGGGCGGGTCTGCGGCCGGACGGCTCCGGGCGGGTGGCCTGCCCGTTCGGATACGCCGATGTCGACAGCGCGGTGCGTGGCCTGAAGTCGACGGGGCTGTTCGACGCGGCGATCAACGCCACGGATCCGATACAGGTCGATAAGGAGCTCACGGAGGCGCTGCACCCGTACCAGCGGGCGGACGGCACCGTGTGGATGCCGAACGTCTTCCGCTATCTGATCGCGCGGACCCGCTGAGCCGGAAACGGCGCCCCGGGAGGGTTCCCCGGGGCGCCGGCCGGACAGCGGACGAGTGTCGGTTGATGAGCCTCAGCCCATGAACTTCTTGAACTCGTCCGGAAGTTCGAAGTCCTTGCCGCCCTGCTGCGGCAGCCCGAAGGCGCCGGCGCCCTCGGCCGCGGCGGCGCGGCGCGCGGCGGCCTCCTGCTCCTGCTGCTTGCGCTTCATCGGGTTGCCGGAGCGCTGCTTGCCCTTGGCCTGCTTCTGCTTCTTCTTCGCCCGGCCGGGGCCGCCGCCCATGCCCGGCATCCCGGGCATCCCCGGCATGCCGCCGCCCTGTGCCATGCGGGACATCATCTTGCGCGCCTCGAAGAACCGCTCGACGAGGTTCTTGACGGCGCTGACCTCGACACCGGAACCCTTGGCGATACGGGCGCGGCGCGAGCCGTTGATGATCGTCGGGTCCTGACGCTCGCCCGGGGTCATCGACTTGATGATCGCGGCGGTGCGGTCGACGTCCCGCTCGTCGAGGTTGTTGATCTGGTCCTTGATCTGGCCCATGCCGGGCAGCATGCCGAGCAGCTTGCTGATGCTGCCCATCTTCCTGACCTGCTCCATCTGGGCCAGGAAGTCGTCGAGGGTGAAGTCCTGGCCCTTCTTGGAGGCCAGCTTCTCCGCCATCTTCTGGGCTTCGGCCTGGTCGAAGGTCTTCTCCGCCTGCTCGATCAGGGTGAGCAGGTCACCCATGTCGAGGATGCGGGAGGCCATCCGGTCCGGGTGGAAGGCGTCGAAGTCGTCGAGCTTCTCGCCGTTCGACGCGAACATGATCGGCTTGCCGGTGACCTGGCGGATGGACAGCGCGGCACCACCGCGGGCGTCGCCGTCGAGCTTGGACAGCACGACGCCGTCGAAGCCGACGCCGTCGCGGAAGGCCTCGGCGGTGTTGACCGCGTCCTGACCGATCATCGCGTCGACGACGAAGAGGATCTCGTCGGGGCCGATGGCGTCGCGGATGTCGGCGGCCTGCTGCATCATCTCCTGGTCGATGCCCAGGCGGCCGGCGGTGTCGACGATGACGATGTCGTGGACCTTGGACTTCGCGAAGTCGAGGGAGTCCTTGGCGACCTTGACCGGGTCGCCGACGCCGTTGCCCGGCTCGGGTGCGTAGACCGCGACGCCGGCGCGCTCGGCGACGACGCTGAGCTGGTTGACGGCGTTGGGGCGCTGGAGGTCGGCGGCGACCAGGAGCGGGGAGTGGCCCTGCTCCTTGAGCCACTTGCCGAGCTTGCCCGCGAGGGTGGTCTTACCGGCACCCTGCAGACCGGCCAGCATGATCACGGTCGGCGGCTGCTTGGCGAAGCGCAGGCGGCGGGTCTCGCCGCCGAGGATGGTGATCAGTTCCTCGTTGACGATCTTGACGATCTGTTGCGCCGGATTGAGCGCCTTGGAGACCTCGGCACCGAGGGCGCGCTCCTTGACGTTCTTGATGAAGGAGCGGACGACCGGCAGGGCCACATCCGCTTCAAGGAGCGCGATACGGATCTCGCGCGCCGTGGCGTCGATGTCCGCCTCGGACAACCTGCCTTTGCCGCGGAGGTTTTTGAAAGTCGCGCTGAGGCGGTCGGAGAGGGTATCGAACACGGTGGCGTCGGTCCTCGAGGTCGGGGGCGGATCTGGGCTGCCCTCCAGGGTATCGGGCCCGGCAAGCAAATCGCCCCCGGCTGCTGCAACCAGCGGTCGGGGGCGGGTCCCCGCGTCGGCGGGGAGCACAGAATGCCGAGCAGGTTCGACATGGAACCCATCGGGCCATCCCCGCATCGGCGGGGAGCACACCCGATCAACGCACAACACGACCGGAAGGTCACGCCCGCAGCATCTCCTCCAGCTTCCGGGCCACAGCACCCGCCTCCTCACCCGGCAGCGGAGCCCCTTCAGGACCGGTGACGTAGAACGCGTCCACGGCGTTCGCGCCCAGCGTGCTCACATGGGCGCTCCGTACCCGTACCCCCGCGTCCTCCAGTGCGCGGCCGATGCGGAACAGCAGCCCCGGGGCGTCCTGGGCGCGGACCTCGATGACCGTGGCCAGGCGGGACGCGGCGGCCGCGACGGTCACGCGGGGCGGGGGCGGGACCACGCCCCGGCGCCGGGGGTAGGCGGCGTCGCGTTCGGTGAGGCGGGCCGCGATGTCCAGGGTGCCTTCCAGGGCGCGCACCAGGTAGGCGCGCAGGCGGGCGGCCTGGGGCAAG
>NZ_JAOCQE010000168.1 GCF_025290915.1 Streptomyces sp. 15-116A
CCTGCGCGCGACCCCGGGCGGCGCCTCGTCCCTGCCCGGGCCCGCCGACACGGAGCGGGTGCGGCAGCTGTGGCAGGAGGGCCTGTTCGCCGAACGCGTCGCTCTCCTGACCGCCCTGCGCTCCCGCGCACCGGCCGCCGCCCGCGAACTCCTCGCGACGACCTGGGCGACCGAGCGGGCCGAGGACCGGCTGATGTTCCTGGACTCGCTGCGCAGCGGCCTCGGACCGGACGACGAGCCGTTCCTGGAGCAGGCCCTGGCCGACCGCAGCCGCAATGTCCGGGCCACGGCCGCCGAGTTGCTGTCGGCGCTGCCCGGTTCGGCGCTCGCGCAGCGGATGGCGGTCCGGGCCGGTGCGTGCGTGGCCGTGGACCGCACGCGGCAGACGCCGACGATCGTCGTCGAGGCGCCGCACGAGTGCGATGCGGGCATGGAGCGCGACGGCGTGGTGGCCAAGGCCCCGGCCGGGCGGGGCGAACGGTCCTGGTGGCTGGGTCAGTTGGTGGAGGCGGCGCCGCTCGCCACCTGGTCACGGCGGCTCGGCGGGCGGACGCCGCGGGAGATCGCGGCCCTGCCGGTGACGGACGACTGGCAGGGCGAGTTGCACGCGGCCTGGTGCCGGGCTGCGGTGCGTCAGCGGGACGCCGAGTGGTCCCGGGCGCTGCTCGGGGAGCCGTCCGCGCCGGAGGCCGGCGGCCCCGGAGCGGTGTCCCTGGCCGAACGCGCCAAGCTGCTCGGCACGCTGGACGCCGGGGAACGGGCCGCGTGGGTGGCCGGCTTCATCGAGAAGCACGGCCTGTCAGAGGCCTTCCAGCTGCTCGGGGTGTGCGCGGTGCCGTGGGCGGCACCGCTGGGACGCGCGGTCGTGGACGCGCTCAACATCGCGCGGGACGCGGGGAGTTATCCATGGAGTTTCAGCGGAGTCATGGGCCTGGCCGAACGCTGCCTCGACCCTTCCGAGGCACGCCGTCTCGACGCGCTCCTGGCGATACCGGACGAACCGGAGGACGCCTCGCCGGGGGCCGGAGGCTACTGGTCGGAGGCCTTCCAACGCCTGGTCACCACCCTGCGCCTGCGCGCGGCGATGCTGGAGGAACTGACCCCGGCCGAGGGGTGAGCGCTCCCGTGCGCGGAGAACGAGTTGCGCGCGGAGAGGGGGACGTGCGAGAGCAACGAAACGTTCGCGAGGGACGCGGCGTCTTCGGAGAACAAGACGTCCGTGACGGCTGCGGCAGGCACGGGAAGCCGCCGGCGCCCCGCGGGCCCCGCGATGCGACCCGCCGGCGCCGGCTCGGCCGGCCCCTCCGCGCCCTACGCTCCAGCCGGCTGGCGGACGTTCGTGCGGACCCACTCCACGATCGACGCCGTGGTCGCGCCCGGGGTGAAGATCTCCGCGACGCCCTTCTCCTTCAGCGGAGGGATGTCCGCCTCGGGGATGATGCCGCCGCCGAAGACGAGGATGTCCGCCGCGTCCCGCTCCTTCAGCAGGTCGATCACCGCCGTGAAGAGCGTGTTGTGCGCGCCGGACAGGATGGACAGCCCGATCGCGTCGGCGTCCTCCTGGATCGCGGTGTCGACGATCTGCTCGGGAGTCTGGTGGAGACCGGTGTAGATGACCTCCATACCGGCGTCGCGCAGGGCCCGCGCGATCACCTTGGCCCCGCGATCGTGGCCGTCGAGCCCCGGCTTGGCCACCACCACGCGGATCGGACCGGCTGCCACACCCATCACTGCCTCCATCAAGCGACTACATCCATCCGTACCGACAAGTACCGCACACATCGGTCAAGCCGTACACATCGCGCACGTCCGGAGACCCCGGTCCGAGCCGGCCGGGGAAGTGAACGAACGTTATCTCCAGCATCGCGCAACCGGCAGTTTCGCGGTGCGGACCGAGGGGGAAATCACACGGTGGGACACGTTCGCCGCGCAGCGTTCCCCTTGGAGCCGCCCGAGGATCGCCCGGTCCTCACCCCTCGTGCTCATGCGGCACAGGGGCATCAGTGGGAACATGCGCATAAGGGATCCGTGACGAGGTCGCCGTACCGCCGCGCTCGGTCCGCGCGTCGTACGCGAGCGCCGTCGACCGCTTTCGCCGCGATTTCCCATGAGGGCACACGGGGGACAGGGCTGTCCTTCCGCGTGCCGACAGGAGGTCGGCCATGAAGGTCACCGAGGCAGCTCTTCCCTTCCTCCCGCTCTGCCGGCGTCTGCTGCCGAGCCGCCTGGCCGGGCTCTCCCTGGCCCTGCTGAAGGCCACCGCCCTGGAGCTGGCGATCCTCGCGGGTCACCTTCTGCTCTATCCCGCCGGAATCGTCCAGGAGCGGCGGGGCCCGGCGTCCGCGCTCCCCGGGCCGGGCGGCGCCGCCCAACTGCCGACGGAGGCCAAGCCGCCGGTCGTGCTGCTGCACGGCTTCATCGACAACCGTTCGGTGTTCGTGCTGCTGCGCCGCAGCCTCGCCCAGAACGGCAGGCAGCAGATCGAGTCGCTCAACTACTCACCGCTCACCTGCGACATCCGCATCGCCGCGGAGCTGCTCGGCCGGCACATAGAGGAGGTCTGCGAGCGGACGGGCAGCCGGCAGGTCGACGTGGTGGGGCACAGCCTCGGCGGGCTGATAGCCCGGTACTACGTGCAGCGTCTCGGCGGTGACACCCGCGTGCGGACGCTGGTCACGCTCGGCACACCGCACTCCGGCACACGCGTGGCGCCCCTGGCCAACGCGCACCCCATAGTGCGCCAGATGCGCCCCGGCTCACCGGTGCTCGAGGAGCTCGACCTGCCCGCCCCCGGCTGCCGGACGCACTTCTACGCCTTCTGGAGCGACCTCGACCACATCATGGATCCGCTGGAGGCGGCCTGCATCGACCACCCGGACCTGACCGCGGAGAACGTCCGGGTGAGCGGCGTCGGCCACCTCGCCCTCCCGGTGCACCCGGCAGTGGCGACCGGCATACGGCAGGCCCTGGACACGGCACACCCCGGAGAACCGACCACGGACCACGCGGGCGGCCTGACAGTGGCCTGACGACGGGCCTGACGCCGGCCCGCCGACAGGCCTGGCGTCCGACCTGACGGTGGCCTGACCAACGGCTGACGCCGGCCTTCGCGACGACCCGGCGATCGCCCGGCCACGCGGCCCCTCTCCGCTCAAACGCGCGATCGCGGCGACACGCCCGGCCCTGCATCCACTTGCGAAGCGCGGCCACACCGGCCGTTCACCCGAACAACATCCGTCCGACACAGCCGACTTACAGCCCCGAACCAGCACTCGCCTCGAACAAACTTCGAACATAGAGCCAAGACAGCGCCCGCAGTCCGCCAAAAGCGAACTGAATGCCCGTTTCCTGCGCGCGCGAAACCTGCCGAAGATTGTCGTGCCCGCGTACCGCCGGGTACAGTCGCCGCACTGCTCTGGCAGCCCCTGTTGTCGAGGCGAAAGAGAAGTTGGTGAACGACCGTCACCCATCGGGGACCATGGCCCCCGATCCGGCTTCCGACGCCGCCTCGGCGCATTACGCGTCGTACGGCACCCAGGAAGCCCAGTACGGCGACTTCACCACGTACGGCGGCTACGACGCGAGCGGTTTTGCCGCCACCGGTTTCAGCACCGGCGCCCACGCCACCACGAGCTTCGCCACCGACCCCCTCTTCGGCGACTTCCCCGCCGACGGCCACGACACGGGCTCCTACGACACCGGGCACTGGGCCGCGGGCGGCCATAGCGCCGGCCACTACGACGCGTACGCGGCCCAGCACTACGCCGCCTACGACACCGGCGGCTACGACACCACCCAGTGGACCGGCGGAGAACAGCAGCTCCCGGTGATCCCCGCCCAGGGCACCTCGCCCGAGACCAGCGGCCAGTGGGACGCGGGAGCCTGGCTCCAGCCCGACAGTTCCGGCGACGGCGGCCCCGCCGAGCACACCCAGCACTGGGAATGGGGCACCCAGACCTTCGACAGCGGCACCTACGACGCCACGCAGTGGAACGGCGACCATGCCACCGCCCCCTCGGCGCCGGAGACGTACGAGCACCAGCCCGAGCCCGCCGACCAGCAGGCCACCGCCGCGTTCGATCACCCCGGCCACTCCGAGGAAGCCCGCGTCCGCACCGACGAGACGCAGACGTCCGCCCAGCCGGGCGACACCGGCGAACTGCCCCCCGTGGTCCTGCTCGACGGGCAGGAGGAGATCGTCACCGTCCCCGCGCCCCGCGCGGCCACCCGCTCCGGGTCCCGTTCCCGCCGCCGTACCCCCGCCAAGCGCTCAGCGCTGCTGACGGTGGCCGTGCCGTCGGCGTGTGTGATGGGTGTCGCCGGGATCGCCGCGGCCTCGGTGGGCGGTCTGACCGAGGACGGCGGCCAGGAGACCAAGACCACCGCGGCCGACGCACAGCCGGTGAAACCGTCCGCCGCCAACGTCAAGCTCGACACCCAGCTCGAGAGCCTCGCCGCCGGCGCCGACGACTTCGCCGACCGGGCCAGCCGCACCCAGGAACGCATCGACCTCAAGGCCCAGCAGGAAGCGGAGCGCAAGCGGGCGGCCGAGGAGGCGGCCCGCAAGGAGCGGCTCCGCCCCAAGTTCGCCCTCCCGGTGGCCCAGCACGGACTGAGCGCGTACTACGGCCAGTCCGGCATCAACTGGATGTCCGTGCACACCGGCATCGACTTCCCCGTCACCTACGGCACGACGGTGATGGCCGCGACCGACGGCACGGTCCGCACGCAGTACAACAGCGCCTACGGCAACATGATGATCGTGACCGCGAAGGACGGCACGGAGACGTGGTACTGCCACCTCTCGACGTACCGGGTGCCCTCCGGCACGACCGTCAAAGCCGGCGATCCGATCGCGTATTCCGGCAACTCGGGCAACTCCACCGGCCCGCACCTGCACTTCGAGGTCCGGCCGGGCGGCGGCTCGGCCATCGACCCGCTGGCGTGGTTGCGCAGCCACGGCCTCGAGCCGTCGTAACTCTGCAGGCACGTCGTAGTAGCTCTGCAGGCACCGTCGTAGTCCTGAGGAGAAGCCCCCGCGGCGAGGCGGGAGCCCCTCCTCCTACGAAGCTCCTACAGCTTCTCCACCGGCGCGTACCGCAGCAGCAGCCGCTTCGGCTTGGTGTCGCCGAAGTCGATCGTCGCCTCGGCGTTGGCGCCCGTGCCCTTCACCGCGACGACGGTGCCGAGCCCGAACTGGTCGTGCGTCACCCGGTCCCCGACCGCCAGTGACACCACCGGCTTCTCCGCGGTGCGGCGGGTGGCGAAGCCCGACGCGCCCGAGGCCGACGAACGGGAGCGGGACGACGACAGGGAGGCCGCCACCCCCGAGACCGGCCCGGAGGGCTTCGGCGCGCTCGACCCCGTCCGCTTCCACTCGACGTGCGTGGCCGGGATCTCCTCCAGGAACCGCGAGGGCGGGTTGTAGGAGGGCTGTCCCCAGGCGCTGCGCAGGGTCGACCGGGTGAGGTAGAGCCGCTCGCGCGCTCGGGTGATGCCGACGTAGGCCAGGCGCCGCTCCTCCTCCAGCTCCTTGGTCTCGCCGAGGGCGCGCATGTGCGGGAAGACGCCGTCCTCCATGCCGGTGAGGAAGACGACCGGGAACTCCAGGCCCTTGGCGGTGTGCAGGGTCATCAGGGTGATGACGCCTGAGCCCTCCTCGTCCTCCTCGGGGATCTGGTCGGAGTCGGCGACCAGCGCGACCTGCTCCAGGAAGTCGGCCAGTGTCCCGGCCTCGCCCTCCGCGCGCTCCTGCTCGAACTCCAGGGCGACGGCGGCGAGTTCCTGGAGGTTCTCGATGCGGGTCTCGTCCTGCGGGTCGGTGGAGGCCTGCAACTCGGCCAGATAGCCCGTGCGTTCGAGCACCGCTTCCAGCACGGTCGCCGGGCCCGCGCCGGACTCGACGATCGTACGGAGGTCCTCCATCAGCGTGTTGAAGCGCTTGACGGCGTTGGCGGAGCGCGCGGCCATGCCGTACGCCTCGTCGACGCGCTTGAGCGCCTGCGGGAAGCTGATCCTCTCGCGCTGGGCGAGGGCGTCGATCATCGCCTCGGCACGGTCCCCGATGCCCCGCTTGGGGACGTTGAGGATGCGGCGCAGCGGCACCGAGTCCTCGGGGTTGGCGAGGACGCGCAGGTAGGCGAGGACGTCGCGGACCTCCTTGCGCTCGTAGAAGCGGACGCCGCCGACGACCTTGTAGGGCAGGCCGACGCGGATGAAGACCTCTTCGAAGACACGGGACTGGGCGTTGGTGCGGTAGAAGACGGCGACGTCGCCCGCCTTGGCCTCGCCCGCGTCGACCAGGCGGTCTATCTCGTCGGCGACGAACTGCGCCTCGTCGTGCTCGGTGTCCGCGACGTATCCGGTGATCAGGGAGCCCGCGCCCGCGTTGGTCCACAAATTCTTGGGGCGGCGGGACTCGTTGCGCTCGATGACCGCGTTGGCGGCGCTCAGGATGGTCTGCGTGGAGCGGTAGTTCTGCTCCAGCAGGATCGTCGTCGCGTCCGGGTAGTCCTCCTCGAACTGGAGGATGTTGCGGATCGTGGCGCCTCGGAAGGCGTAGATCGACTGGTCGGCGTCACCTACCACGCACAGCTCGGCGGGCGGGGTCTCGGCCTCGGGCGGCACGTCGACGGGGTGCTCCGAGGCCCCGCCGACCAGCTCGCGCACCAGGGCGTACTGGGCGTGGTTGGTGTCCTGGTACTCGTCGACCAGGACGTGACGGAAGCGGCGGCGGTAGTGCTCGGCGACGTCCGGGAAGGCGCGGAGCAGGTTGACCGTCGTCATGATCAGGTCGTCGAAGTCGAGGGCGTTGGCCTCGCGCAGCCGCGACTGGTAGAGGGCGTAGGCCTGGGCGAGGGTCTTCTCGAAGCCGTCGGAGGCCTGGGCGGCGAAGTCCTCCTCGTCGATCAGCTCGTTCTTCAGGTTGCTGATCTTGGCGCTGAAGGACTTCGGCGGAAACCGCTTGGGGTCCAGGTCGAGATCGCGGCAGACCAGGGCCATCAGGCGCTTGGAGTCGGCGGCGTCGTAGATCGAGAACGACGACGTGAAGCCGAGCTTCTTCGACTCCCGGCGCAGGATGCGCACGCACGCGCTGTGGAAGGTCATCACCCACATCGCGCCCGCGCGCGGGCCGACGAGCTGCTCGACGCGCTCCTTCATCTCGCCGGCGGCCTTGTTGGTGAAGGTGATCGCGAGGATCTGCCCGGGGTGGACGTCGCGTTCGGCGAGCAGGTAGGCGATGCGGTGGGTGAGCACCCGGGTCTTGCCGGAGCCGGCGCCGGCCACGATGAGCAGCGGGGAGCCGGAGTGCACGACGGCGGCGCGCTGGTTGTCGTTGAGCCCTTCCAGGAGTGCGGCGGAGTCCGTCACGGGGCGCGGGGCGCCGTCGCGGTAGTAGGCCTCCCTGTCCGGCGGCAGGTCGAACTTCCCGCCGAACAGATCGTCCGGGATCGGCTCCGGTACGTGATCGTCCTCGGGTGGGGGCGGCGGCTCGTCCGCGGGGCCCCGCTGGGCCTGGAGGTTCGCCAGGAAGCTGTCGTCAAAGAGGCTGCTCATCGCTCTCCGAGTCTAGGGCGCACCACCGACAGCCCGGGGCCGCCCCGAGAACATCCACGGATCCCGGCGGGCGGATCCCGGTCGCCACGCGCGCGTACACCGTCGAGCACCGGTCACGCACCCTGTGTGACCAGCGGCGTTAGGTCACGAAAATGTATCGGGCATATCACCCACCAACCTTCACAGGGGCCACACCAGTTGGCTACGGTGCGGGCGGGCCGTACGACCCCCACCGGCGAACCTCGCCGGGCCGCACGGCCTCCGCCGAGTCCGTCACTGCCGCCCGCGGCAGCCGGAGCCGGGGACCCGACCGAGACCTGGGGTGAATCGGCTCACTCCCGCGCGGAGCGCCGTAGGGCAACCCTTCCGAAGCACCACCCGCCCGAACCCGACAGCTAACCCGGTAGGCGGAACACGGAAGGAGTCGCCTCCCTTGGCGTCGCACCGCAAGTCGCGCACCCCCGGCACGCGCGTGGCAGGCATACGCACCCCCGCCCTCGCCACGGCGGCCCTCACCTCCGTGGCCCTGCTGTCCCAGACGGCGGACGCCGCCCCCTCGGACGACAAACCGAGCCTCGAAGAGGTCGAGAAGAAGGTCGACGACCTGTACCGGCAGGCGGAGTCGGCGACCGAGAAGTACAACGCGGCCAAGGAGAAGACCGCCAAGCAGCGCAAGCGCGTCGACACCCTCCTCGACGACGTCGCGCAGCGCACCCAGAAGCTGAACGAGGCGCGGGAGCAACTCGGTTCCTACGCCGCGGCCCAGTACCGCACCGGCGCCGGCGTCTCGAACACCGCGACCTTCCTGCTCGCGGACTCGCCGCAGGACGTCTTCGACCAGAACCATCTGATGAGCCGGATGACCGGCCGCCAGAAGGAAGCGGTCGACGACTACGTCACGCAGCAGTCCGAGACGATGAAGAAGCGCAAGGAGGCCACCGAGAGCCTCGAGACGCTCACCGAGTCGCAGAGCGATCTGAAGACCGCCAAGGCCACGGTCCAGAAGAAGCTCGCCGACGCGCGCGAGCTGATGTCGAAGCTGACCGCCGAGGAGAAGGCGCGGCTCGCGGCGATCGAGAAGAAGAAGCAGGAGGAGGCCGCCCGCAAGGCCGCGGAGCTCGCCCGGCAGCAGGAGGAGCAGCGCAAGGCCCAGGAGGAGGCGGCCCAGCAGGAGAGCGGCGGCTCGTCCGGCTCCTCGGGCTCCTCGGGCAGCACCACCCCGCCCGCGGCGGACTCCTCGTACGCCACCAAGGCCGAGAAGGCCCTCGCCTTCGCCCGCGCGCAGATCGGCAAGCCGTACGTCTGGGGCGCCACCGGCCCCGGCTCCTACGACTGCTCCGGGCTGACCCAGGCCGCGTGGAAGGCCGCCGGGGTGACCATCCCGCGCACCACCTACGACCAGGTCGACGCCGGCACCACGGTCCCCGTGGCCCAGGCGCAGCCCGGTGACCTCGTGTTCTTCTACGACGACATCACCCACGTGGGCATCTACATCGGCAACGGCATGATGATCCACGCTCCGAAGCCGGGCACTTACGTCCGCGAGGAGTCGATCTACTACGACGGCGAGTCCTCGATCCACAGCGTGGTCCGCCCGGCCTGACGCGCAGCTCCGCTCGTCGCGGCCTGCGCCGCTCCTTGACCTTGACGCCGGGTCAACCCTCCATGCTCCCTCTAGGAGCTTCCGCACAAGCGACCGGAAGCGCCGCGGAGGAGGCAGACGACCATGGTGACCCAGTCGATCGCCGATCCGGCGATCCGCGTGCGGGGCCTGGAGAGGTCGTACGGGAAGCTCGACGTGCTGCGCGGCGTGGACTTCGACGTGGCGCGGGGCGGCAACCTCGCCCTGCTCGGCTCCAACGGAGCGGGCAAGCCCACGACCGTACGGATCCTGGCCACGCTTCTGAAGGCCGACGCGGGGACGGCCGAGGTCCATGGCGTCGACGTCTTCACGCAACCGGGCCGAGGTTATCCCGACATGGTCAGGCTCTACGGCTTTTCACCGGGGAGCCCGACTGGCCGGCCGGCGATCCACGGATCGTCGAGGTCGCCGACATCCTGGAGCGCCTGATGATCCGCGCCGTGGAGGCCGGCGAGGTGGGCGCCGACGGCTTCGACGATCAGTTCGTCGCCCTGATGGACTCGGCCATGCTCGAGTCCGCACCGGGCGCCGAGCAGGTGCTGGCGATTCTGAAGGAGCGCGGCTGGAGCGGCTGGACCCGCATCGAGCGGGTGCCGGCCGACAGGCTCGACATGGTGCGGTCCGCTTGGGACGGTTCGCGATCAGGTCCGTAACCGTGCCGGTCAGGTCCACAGCACGGCGATGAAAACGTTCGCCGTGGTCAGCAGGCCGACCAGGCCGAACAGCCCCTTGTCCACCTTCTCCTCGTCCCGCTTCACATAGACGAGACCCAGGATCACGATCAGCAGGGCCAGCTTCACGCCGATCTTGATGTTGTTGACGGACTGGTCGTCGGCCTGGTTGAGGCCGACCAGGATCACGCCGGTGACCAGCATCGTCAGCGCACCGTGCAGCATGGCCGGGCCGAAGCGGGCGGTGCCCTCGCCCATCGCCTTCATCTGGGTGAGGAAGCCGCCGAGCAGCGAGGCGATGCCGATGATGTGCAGGCCGACGAAGAGGTGGATGAGTACGTCCATGAGGCCGGAGCCTAGCCAGCCGCCACCTCCCGGCCGACACCGGCCCGTGCGGGCAACAAGCGCCCCGCTTCGGCGTGGAGCGGCGTTTGAGCAGCTGCATATATGCGCCCCATAGCACCATGGTGGTTGCGGTCCCGTCTCCTTCCGTACATCGGTCAGCACGCTCGGTGAAGGCGTCCGCCCCACGCGGGGATCACGGTCACATACGGTCACCCGCCGGTCCTCTCGCGCCACTTCCGAGCAAGCCCTCACCACGCCCCTGCGGCCGGGTCTAGCGTCCTGCACCAGGTGACCGGCTCCCCACCGCCGCCCGGACCAGGGGCGGCACCCGGGCACCACCGCCGAGAAGGTCCGGCGGCGGACCGCTCCCCCTGTGCGCACCGCCGCCGGACCACCGCTCAGACGGCCCTCTTCAGCGGGTCGGGCGGTCGTCGAAAGGACGTGACAGTCCAGGTGGCAGCGCACCGCAGGTCCAGACAGCCCTCGACAGGCGGCACCACAGCGCGTACGGCCGCCACCCTCGCCCTCGCCGGCGCGGCCGCAGCGACCGGCCTCGACGGCACGGGGCACGCCGACCCTCAGCTGACGCCCGCTCAGGCCAAGGCCCGAGTGGACGAGCTGTACCGGGAGGCGGAGGTCGCCACCGAGAAGTACAACGGCGCCAAGGAGAAAGCGGATGCGGCCCGGCAGCGGCTGAACGACCTCCAGGACGAGGCCGCCCGCAAACAGGACCGGCTCAACTCGGCGCGGACCGCGCTGGGTTCGGTCGCGACAGCCCAGTACCGCAGCGGCGGCCTCGACCCGGCCCTGCAACTCGTCCTCTCCGACGACCCCGACCGCTACCTGGACGGCGCCGCGTTCGCCGAACGCGCCGGAAGCCGCCAGAACGCCGCCGTGGGCCGCGTACGCGCACAGCTCCGGGAGATCGAGCAACTGCGCGGCGCCGCCCGCGTCGAGCTGAAGTCCCTCACTTCCCGCCAGACCGAACTGCAGCGGCACAAGAAGACGATCACCGGCAAGCTCGACGCCGCCCGCCGCCTGCTGTCCCGGCTGACGCCCGAACAGCGCGCGGGGCTCACCGACGGAACGGACCGCGCCTCACGCTCCTCGACGGCCGGCCGGGGCGGTCTCACCGCCCCCGGTTCCGCCACCTACCAGGCGCCCAGTTCCCGCGCCGCCCAGGCCGTCTCCTACGCCTACCGGAAGCTCGGCAGCCCCTATGTGTGGGGCGCCACCGGCCCGGACGCCTTCGACTGCTCGGGGCTGATCCAGGCCGCGTACCGCTCCGCGGGCGTCTCCCTGCCCCGCACGACCTACGCCCAGATCAACGCGGGCCGCCGCGTCGCCCGCTCCGAACTCCTCCCCGGCGACCTGGTCTTCTTCTACTCCGGCATCAGTCACGTCGGCATCTACGTGGGCAACGGCCGGATGATTCACGCCCCGAACCCGTCGGCCCCGGTCCGTCTCGCCCCCGTCGACCAGATGCCGTTCGCGGGCGCGACCCGGGTGAGCTGAACCGGCTGGTCTCCCGCGAACCGTGTCTCAGACCAGCCGCCGCGCCGTCGCCCACCGCGTCAGCTCGTGCCGGTTGGACAGCTGCAGCTTCCGCAGCACCGCCGAGACGTGCGACTCCACCGTCTTCACCGAGATGAACAGCTGCTTGGCGATCTCCTTGTAGGCGTACCCTCTCGCGATCAGCCGCAGCACCTCCCGCTCACGCTGGGTGAGCCGGTCGAGGTCCTCGTCGACCGGAGGCGCGTCGGTGGAGGCGAAGGCGTCCAGCACGAACCCGGCCAGCCGCGGCGAGAACACGGCATCGCCTTCCTGGACCCGGAAGATCGAGTCGACCAGGTCGGTCCCGGTGATCGTCTTGGTCACGTATCCACGCGCGCCGCCGCGGATCACCCCGATCACGTCCTCCGCCGCGTCCGACACGGACAGCGCCAGGAAACGCACCGGCTGATCGGTGTCGCCCATCAACGCGGCGCACCGGCGCAGCACTTCGACGCCGCCGCCACCGGGCAGGTGCACATCGAGCAGGACCACCTCGGGCCGGGTCGCGGTGATGACCGTGACCGCCTGGTCGACGTCCGCGGCCTCGCCGACCACCTCCACCCCGGTCTGCTCGGTCCGGCCGATCTCGGCCTGGACGCCGGTGCGGAACATGCGGTGGTCGTCGACGAGGACGACCCGCACATGACGCCGTCCGGCGCCGGCCGGCTCCGCGGCCTCGGCCGCCTCTGCCGGTCCTGCCGTTCCGTTCGCCTCGGTCGGCTCGCTCATGACGTGTTCTCCGCCCTCTCCATCTCCAGCTCGACCTCCGTGCCGCCGTCCGGCACCGCGCGCAGCCGCGCCGTGCCGCCGTTGCGCTCCATGCGGCCGATGATCGATTCTCTGACGCCCATGCGGTCGGCGGGTATCGAGTCGAGGTCGAAGCCGGGTCCGCGGTCGCGGACGGACACGAACACCGTTCTCCCCTCCACCTCGGCGTAGACCTGAACCGCACCGCCCTCGCCACCGTACTTGGCGGCGTTCACCATTGCCTCGCGCGCGGCCTGCATCTGCGCGCCCACCTTCTCGTCGAGCGGGCAGTCGCCGACCACGACGACCTCGATGGGGACGCCGTGCTTGTCCTCCACCTCGGCGGCGTTGCGCCGCACGGCGTCGGCCAGGGTGGTGGGCTCGTCTGCCTCGTCCTTGCCGGTGCCCTCGGGTTTGTAGAGCCAGGTGCGCAGATCGCGCTCCTGGGCGCGGGCCAGGCGGCGCACCTCGCCGGGGTTCTCCGCGTTCCGCTGGATCAGGGTGAGGGTGTGCAGCACCGAGTCGTGGACGTGGGCGGCGACCTCGGCCCGCTCCTGCGCGCGGATACGCATCAGGCGCTCCTGGGAGAGATCCTGCGTCATCCGCACGAGATAGGGACCGGCGAGCAGCGTTATGCCCACGAGAACGGCGAGGGCGGCCTGGAGCACCGAGCCCAGATGAGCCCCGGAGCCCCGCAGGACGAATATCCCGGAGACCCCCGCGGTCACCAGCAGCACTCCGGCGCCGGCCCGCAGCAGCGTGACCGTGCGCCGCCGGCGGCCGACCTCGACCCAGCGGGCCCGGCGGGCGTTGTCCGCCTGCCGCCACACCAGCGCGACACCCGCGCCGACCAGGACGGTCGGCCACAGGTAGGCCCGGGCGCCGTTGCCGAGGTTCACATTGCCCACGAACACCATGGCCACGACGACCATGAGGAGCAGGGCGACGATCTGGCCCTTGTCCGGTCTGCGGGTGACGAGCCGGCGGCGGCCGTCCGGCGATATCTCCGTCGTGACCAGCGCGGGCGGTTTCTGCGCGTCCACGCCGCCGACGCCCAGCGGCACGAAGAACCAGAACGCGGCGTACAGCAGCGCGCCGAGGCCGTCGGCCATGAACAGACCGACGAACACGAGCCGTACCCAGATCACGGGCAGCCCGAGGTGTCCGGCGAGCCCCCGCGCCACACCACCGAGCCAGCGTCCGTCACTGCTGCGGTAGAGCTTGCGCGGCGGCCGCGGCTCTGCGACGGGCGCTGCTGCGGCTTCCGACATGCCATTGATGGTCACACGCCCGCGATGCCGGAGCATCAGGGTCTGCCCCGGAGACTCCCCTGATCTCCGCGGGCCGTGTCCGTCGAACACTCCCCCGGCCTCCGCTCAGGGCCGATATCAGGGTCGGTCCAGGGTTGTTCCGACTGCCGCCCGGCCGTCTCGCCCGTCACCATGGACGCATGACAGATCACCAGCACGCCGCGACGGGTCCGGGACCCGGCTCCGGCCCGCGCCCCGCC
>NZ_JAOCQE010000169.1 GCF_025290915.1 Streptomyces sp. 15-116A
AGCCGTGGTCCCGCGCGGCGGGGTGGGTGCCCGCACGCCCGGCGAGGCAGCCCGTCACGGCTGCGGTCCCGTGCCGCCCGCCGTGCCACCGACCCGCACCGCTGGGACGCTTCCGAGAACGAACCTGCCGCCCGGCCGCCGAGCGCGCACATTGCGCCACATGCCGTCTTTCACCCGCGAGGGGCATCACAGCCGCACAGACTGGTACTCCCTCCTGATGCCCGGCGCGGAGCGCACACGCCGATACCCACGGAGTCAGCCATGCCCGAGGACCAGGACACCCGCACCGTACTGAGCGACGAGGAACTGCGCACGCTGGACGCCCACTGGCGGGCCGCCAACTATCTGGCGGCGGGCCAGATCTACCTGCTCGCCAACCCCCTGCTGACCGAGCCCCTGCGGCCCGACCACATCAAGCCCCGGCTGCTCGGCCACTGGGGCACCTCACCCGGCCTGAACCTGATCTACACCCACCTCAACCGGGTCATCAGGGCCCGCGCACTGGACGCCCTGTGCATCTGGGGGCCGGGGCACGGCGGGCCCTCCGTGCTGGCCAACTCCTGGCTGGAGGGCAGTTACAGCGAGACCTATCCGGACGTCGGCCGGGACGCGGCCGGCATGGAGCGGCTGTTCCGGCAGTTCTCCTTCCCGGGCGGCGTGCCCAGCCATGTCGCCCCCGAGGTCCCGGGCTCGATCCACGAGGGCGGCGAGCTCGGCTACTCCCTCGCCCACGCCTACGGAGCCGCGTTCGACAACCCCGGCCTGCTGGTCGCCTGCGTGATCGGCGACGGCGAGGCGGAGACCGGGCCGCTGGCCGGGTCCTGGCACTCCAACAAGTTCCTCGACCCCGTCCACGACGGCGCCGTCCTGCCGATCCTGCACCTCAACGGCTACAAGATCGCCAACCCGACCGTCCTCTCCCGCCTCCCCGAGGCCGAGCTCGACGAGCTGCTGCGCGGCTACGGCCACGACCCGATCACGGTGAGCGGCGACGACCCGGCCACCGTCCACCGGGCACTGGCCCGGGCCATGGACACCGCCCTCGACCGCATCGCACAGGCCCAGCGCGCCGCCCGCGAGGACGGTTCGACCGAACGCGTGCGCTGGCCCGTCATCGTGCTGCGCACCCCCAAGGGCTGGACGGGGCCTGCCGAGGTGGACGGCACCCCCGTCGAGAACACCTGGCGCTCCCACCAGGTCCCCCTCCCCGGCGTCCGCGAGAACCCCGAGCACCTGCGCCAGCTCGAGGCCTGGCTGAAGTCGTACCGGCCTGAGGAACTCTTCGACACCGACGGCCGCCCCGTCGCCGACGTCCTCGCCTGCGTCCCCGAGGGCGACCGCCGCCTCGGCGCCACCCCGCACGCCAACGGCGGACTGCTGCTCCGCGAACTGCCCCTGCCGTCCCTCGACGACTTCGCCGTCCCCGTCGACAAACCCGGCACGAACCTCCACGAGCCCACGCGCGTCCTCGGCGATCTCCTCGCCCGGGTCATGAAGGACACCGAGTCCCGCCGCGACTTCCGTCTCGTCGGCCCGGACGAGACCGCCTCCAACCGCCTTCAGGCCGTCTTCGACGCCAGCGGCAAGGCCTGGCAGGCCGGCACCCTCGACGTCGACGAGCACCTCGACCGGCACGGCCGGGTGATGGAGATCCTCTCCGAGCACCTCTGCCAGGGCTGGCTCGAGGGCTATCTGCTCACCGGCCGGCACGGACTGTTCTCCTGCTACGAGGCGTTCGTCCACATCGTCGACTCGATGGTCAACCAGCACATCAAATGGCTGAAGACCTCCCGGCAGCTGCCCTGGCGCGCCCCCATCGCCTCCCTCACGTACCTGCTCACCTCGCACGTGTGGCGCCAGGACCACAACGGCTTCTCCCACCAGGACCCCGGCTTCGTCGACCACGTCCTCAACAAGAGCCCCGAGGTCGTCCGCGTCTACCTCCCGCCGGACGCCAACACCCTGCTCTCGGTCGCCGACCACGCCCTGCGCAGCCGCGACTACGTCAACGTGATCGTCGCCGGAAAGCAGCCCTGCTACGACTGGCTGTCCCTCGACGAGGCCCGCGTCCACTGCGCCCGCGGCGCCGGCATCTGGGACTGGGCCGGCACCGAGAACGGCGGCGAACCGGACGTCGTCCTCGCCGGCGCCGGCGACGTCCCCACCCAGGAGGTCCTGGCCGCCGCGCAGCTCCTGCGCCGCCACCTGCCCGACCTCGCGGTCCGCGTCGTCAACGTCGTCGACATCGCCCGGCTGATGCCCCGCGAGGAGCACCCGCACGGCATGACCGACTTCGAGTACGACGGCCTGTTCACCACCGACAAGCCGGTGATCTTCGCCTACCACGGCTACCCGTGGCTGATCCACCGCCTCGCCTACCGCCGCACCGGCCACAAGAACCTTCACGTCCGCGGCTACAAGGAGGCCGGCACCACCACCACGCCGTTCGACATGGTGGTCCGCAACGACCTCGACCGCTACCGCCTCGTCATGGACGTGATCGACCGCGTCCCCGGCCTCGCCGTGCGCGCCGCCGCCGTACGCCAGCGGATGGCCGACGCCCGCACCCGCCACCACGCGTGGATCCGCGAGCACGGCACCGACCTGCCCGAGGTCGCCGACTGGAGCTGGAACCCGTGAGCGCTCAGCGCCCTCTCGCGACCCGGTAGGCTTCCGGACCGTGCGCCGTGATCAGGCGCACGGTCCGGAACGCAGGTCGGGGATCGGAAGGAAACGGCGTTGCACGTCCAGGAATGGCTCGAGACCGTACCGGCGGTCGCCGTCTACGCGCTGGTGGGAGTGGTCATCGGGCTGGAGAGCCTGGGCATCCCGCTGCCGGGCGAGATCATCCTGGTCTCCTCGGCGCTGCTCGCCTCCCAGCACGGCGACATCGACCCGGTGATCCTCGCCGTCTGCGCCATCGCCGGCGCGATCATCGGCGACTCGATCGGCTACGCCATCGGCCGCAGGGGCGGGCGCCCGCTACTGGCCTGGCTCGGCGGCAAGTTCCCCCGCCACTTCAGCGAGGGCCACATCGCGACCGCCGAGCGCTCCTTCCAGAAGTGGGGCATGTGGGCCGTCTTCTTCGGCCGCTTCGTCGCCCTTCTGCGCATCTTCGCGGGCCCGCTGGCAGGCGTCCTGCGCATGCCGTACTGGAAGTTCCTCACCGCCACCGTCCTCGGCGGCATCCTCTGGGCGGGCGGCACCACGGCGGTCATCTACTACGTCGGCATCGTCGCCGAGTCCTGGCTGAAGCGCTTCTCCTGGCTGGGCCTGGTGGCAGCGATCCTGATCGGCGCAACCTCGATGCTGCTCCTGAAGCGCAAGGCCAAGAAGGCGGCCCCGGAGCCTGCAATCGCCGGGGACTAGCAGCGCCCCTCCAGGGGCGCGGGGAACTGCGCGCCAAGCCCCCACGCACCCGCACACCGCCTACGACGTCCAGCCCCCGTGCTCTGCCCGGTGCACCTTCCCCAACTCCGCATACATCGTCCCGTTCAGCGTCACCCCTTGACGCTCCTCCTCACTCAACTCCCGCCTGACCTTCGCCGGCACCCCCGCCACCAACGACCCCGGCGGCACCACCATCCCCTGCGGCACCAACGCCTGCGCGGCCACCAGCGACCCCGCCCCGATCACCGCCCCGTTCAGCACGGTCGCGCCCATCCCCACGAGACAGTCGTCCTCCACCGTCGCCCCGTGCACCACCGCGTTGTGCCCGATCGACACCCGCTCACCCACACGCACCGGGAACCCGGGGTCGGCATGCAGCGTGCAGTTGTCCTGCACATTGCTGTCGGCCCCCACGGAGATCCGCTCCACGTCTCCGCGCAGCACCGCCCCGTACCAGACACTCGCCCCCGCCTCCAGCGTCACGTCCCCGATCACGGACGCCGTCGGCGCCACGAACGCCTCCGCGTCCACCTTCGGTTCCCTGCCGCCGATACCGGTGATCAACGCCTCGTGCGCCATCGTCGCCTCCTTGCTCGGATTCGAGAACGAACCGTACGCCACGCCCATGGGGCGAAGATCACAGCCCCAGGACGGCATGACACCGCCACCCGCTCAGTACCGTGAACCCGTGCCGAAAAGTAGGAACACGTTCTCGTCCTGGCCGCGTCGCCTCGCGCAGCGCGCGGTCCATGCGGGCTGGGCGTGGGTACAGCGCACGGGCTCGGTGACCGCCGCCCACCCCGGGCGTTTCCGCTTCGGCGCCATCGGCGAGGCCACCCGCCTCGCCTTCCCGCTCGGCACCGTCTTCGGCGAACCCTGGATCCATCTCGGCTCCCACTGCATCGTCGGTGAGCAGGTCACCCTCACCGCCGGGCTGATGCCCGACCTGGACCTCGGCCCCGAGCCGATCCTGCGCATCGGCGACGGCGTCGTGCTGGGCCGCGGCAGCCATGTCATCGCCGACACGACCGTCACCATCGGCAGCGACTGCTACTTCGGCCCGTACGTCTACGTCACCTCCACCAACCACTCCTACGACGACCCGCACGAGCCCATCGGCAAGCAGTGGCCGCGGATGGAGCCCGTGGAGATCGGCCCCGGCTGCTGGATCGGCACCGGCGCGGTCATCCTGCCGGGCGCGCGGATCGGGCGGAACGTGGTGGTCGCCGCGGGCGCGGTGGTGCGGGGCACGGTGCCCGACCACGCCGTCGTCGCGGGCGCCCCCGCCCGGGTCGTACGCCGCTGGACCCCCGCCGACGGCTGGCAGCCGCCCCTGCGCACGCCCGCCCCGGTGCCGATCCCCGCAGGGACGACCCCCGACCAGTTGCGGGCGTTGTCGGAACTCGACGAGGCGGACGTGGCACGGCTGGCGGCCCTGGAGCCCGAGGGCTGAACCGGACCCCGCCGCGCGGCGGGCCCCGCAGTACAGTGCACTGCACAACCGGGTGCACCAGACCGTAGTACCGCCGCCCGCGACCAGCTCTGCGCCGCCCTCGAACGGAAGCGAACCGAACGGATCCATCGTGTCGGACCTCGACCTGCTGACCCAGTCCCTCGCGCGCAACGTCAAGCGCTGGCGCACCGAGCGCGGCTTCACCCTGGACGCGCTCGCGGCCCGCGCCGGGGTCAGCCGTGGCATGCTCATCCAGATCGAGCAGGCCCGCACCAACCCCAGCATCGGCACGATCGTCAAGATCGGTGACGCGCTCGGCGTCAGCGTCCCCACCCTGCTCGACTACGAGCGCGGCCCGCGGGTCCGTATCGTCCCCGCCGACCAGGCCGTACGCCTCTGGCACACCGAGGCCGGCAGCTGGAACCGGCTGCTCACCGGCACCGAGGCGCCAGGTCCGGTGGAGCTGTGGGACTGGCGGCTGATGCCCGGCGACTCCAGCGACTCCGACCCGCACCCCGCCGGCACGGTCGAGCTGGTGCATGTCACCACGGGCGAACTGACCCTCACCGTGGACGGCGTGGAGCACCGCGTCCCGGCGGGAGCGAGCGCGTCCTTCGAGGCCAACACGCCCCACACCTACGGCAATCAGGGGGACGTCCCGATGGAGATGGTGATGGCGGTCTCGGTGCCGCCCGTCCCCTGACGTGGGTTACCGTGCGGCCATGCGCGCACCCATCGGAGACTTCGACCACGCGACCCCCGCCCCCGACTGCCTCGACGAGCTCACCGCCCCAGTCGCCGCCGCCGTCCGCGCCTGGACCGGCAGCGTGCCCGCCGACCAGATCCTCTACGTGGACACGGACCCGCGCTGGGCCGACACGGCCGTCTTCGTCGAGCACTACGGGCAGGACCTGCTGGAGCGCTCGGCGAACTGCGTGGTCGTGGCCGGCAAGCGGGGCGGTGAGAGCACCCTCGCCGCGTGCGTGGTGCTGTCCACGACCCGGGTCGACGTCAACGGAGTGGTGCGCCGCCGACTCGGCGCCCGCAAGGCCTCGTTCGCTCCCATGGACCTGGCGACGGGGGAGACGGGCATGGAGTACGGCGGCATCACCCCGCTCGGCCTGCCGGAGGGCTGGCCCGTCCTGGTGGACGCGGCCGTCGTCGACCTGCCGTACGTCCTCGTCGGCAGCGGCCGCCGCCGGGGCAAGCTCCTGATCCCGGGCAAGGCCTTCGCCGAACTGCCGGGTGCGGTCGTCCTGGAGGGCCTGGGCGTCTGAGGGGGCGCGCTCACGCCGGCGCGTGATGGGCCAGCGGCAGATGCGGGTCCGTCTCGCCCGGCGACGGCTCCGGGTCGGCGTGCACCAGCGCCGCCCTGAGGCGGGGGACGGCGTGCAGCAGCGCATGCTCGGCGTCGACCGCGATGCGATGCGCCTCGCGCACCGTCGCCGAGCCGTCCACCACGACCGCCACCTCCGCCCGCAGCCGGTGCCCGATCCAGCGCAGCCGCAGCTCGCCGACCCCGCGCACGCCCGGCACCCGCGCCAGGGCGTGTTCGGCGCGGTCCACCAGCGCCGGGTCGACGGCGTCCAGCACCCGCCGGAACACCTCCCGGGCGGCGTCCCGCAGCACCAGCACGATCGCCGCCGTGATCGCCAGCCCCACCACGGGGTCGGCGTACCGCCACCCCAGCGCGGCGCCACCGGCGGACAGCAGCACGGCCAGGGACGTGAACCCGTCCGTGCGGGCGTGCAGTCCGTCGGCCACCAGCGCGGCCGAGCCGATGGCACGGCCCACCCGGATGCGGTAGCGGGCCACCCACTCATTGCCCGCGAACCCCACCAGCGCGGCGGCGGCGACCGCCGGCAGGTGCTGCACCGGGCGCGGGTCGAGCAGCCGGTCCAGCGCCGTCCACCCGGCGAAGGCGGCCGAGGCGGCGATGGTCAGCACGATCACGAGGCCCGCCAGGTCCTCGGCCCGTCCGTACCCGTAGGTGAAGCGCCGGGTGGCCGCCCGCCGGCCGAGGACGAAGGCGATCCCGAGCGGTACGGCGGTCAGCGCGTCCGCCGCGTTGTGCACCGTGTCACCGAGCAGCGCCACCGAGCCGGAGACGGCCACCACCACCGCCTGCGCCAGCGCCGTGACCCCGAGCACCGCAAGGGACACCCACAGGGCGCGCATGCCGCGGGCCGAGGACTCCAGCGCGCGGTCCACCTTGTCCGCGGTCTGGTGGGAGTGCGGGGTGAGGAGATGGCCCAAGCGGTGCCGAAGGGAGGTCCGCGTGACCCCGTGCCCATGTCCGTGCTGGTCGTGGTGCCCGTGCTCGTGGTGGTGATCGTGGTGATCGTGCCGGTCGCTCACGTGGAACCCCTTCCGGTGCGCGCGGTGGACGCGGTGCCGCCCACGACGCCATTATGTGCGTATGAGCGCACGCATGCACCTGTCACCTGCGCAGGATGCGCACCCACGCACGCCCGGCGAGGAACAGTTCGCCCTCGCCGCGGAGCTCCTCGCCCTCCTCGGCGACCGCACCCGGCTGACCCTGCTGCACGCGCTCAGCTCCGAAGAGGCCGATGTCACCACGCTGACCGAGGTCTGCGGGGCGGCGCGGCCGGCGGTCAGCCAGCATCTGGCGCGGCTGCGGCTCGCGGGGCTGGTGGACACCCGCAAGGAGGGCCGCCGGGTGATCTACTCCCTGCGCGACGGCCATCTGCGCCGGCTGGTCGACGAGGCGCTGAACGTGGCAGACCACCGGCTCAGCGACCGCCCGCCGCACGACTGACCCCGGCGGCTCCCGCCCGCTCAGTACCGCGCGGCCGTCCCCAGGTACTGCTCGGCGAAGGCCGCGGCCGCCGTGCGGGAGGTGAACAGGCGCCGCAACCGGGCCAGCGTGGTGCCCGCGCGGAACGGGTCGCCCGCCGCGCTGCCGTGGTACAGCTCCGAAAGCCACTGGGAGAACTCCTGGTAGTCCCACACTCTCCGCAGACACGCCTGCTCGTACCCGGCCAGCCCGCCCTCCTCGCCCTTCGTCAGCCGTGCGGCCAGTGCGTCACCGAGCAGGAAGGCGTCGTACAGCGCGAGATTGAGGCCCTTCGCGGCGATCGGCGCCACCAGGTGCGCCGCGTCCCCGGCGAGGAAGAGCCGCCCGTGGACCATCGGCTCGGTGACGTAGTCGTGCATGTCCAGCACGCGCTTCTCGATCAGCGGGCCCTCGGTCAGCGGGGCCGCGCCGTCCGCGCCGAGGCGGCGCCGCAGCTCGGCCCACACGCGCTCGTGCGGCCAGTTCTCCGGGTCGTCGCCGGGCGGACACTGCACGTAGTAGCGGGTCACCTGGGGGCTGCGCGGCATCTGGCCCGCGAACCCGTCCGGGTGGCAGCCGAACAACACGCAGTCGGCGGACGGCGGGGCCTCGGCGAGCAGCGCCAGCCAGCCGATGCCGTAGTCGTGCCGCGCGATCCGCGCCCGCCCGGGCGGCAGCGCGGCCCGGCTCACCCCGCGCGCCCCGTCGCAGCCGGCGACGAAATCGCACTCCACGACCTCCCGCAGACCCGACTCCGGGCAGACGTACGACACCGAAGGCCGTGCGCCGTCCAGGTCGTGCAGCCGTACGTCCCGCACGCCGAACCGGATCCGCCCGCCGCGCACGTCGGCGTACTCACGCACCAGGTCCGTGACCAGCAACGGCTGCGGGTACACCCAATGGTGACTGCCCGTCAGCTCCTGGTAGGGGAACCGGTACCGCTCGCCGTCGAAGCGGAACTCGCAGGCGGTGTGCCGCTCGGCGCGCTTCAGCAGCTCGCCGGCCAGGCCCCGTTGCTCCAGGCCGCGCACCGCCCATTCCTCGATCACCCCGGCCCGGGGCCGCCGTTCGATGAACTCCCGTGACTCGGCCTCCAGCACCAGGCAGTCGACACCGGCCGCCCGCAAGATGTTGCCCACGGTGAGACCGGCGGGCCCGGCGCCCACGACGACCACCGGAAACCGTTGCGGGGAAGGGGAGTTGGGGTTGCGATGGGGGGAGGTCTGCGTCACCGGGTCATTATGGCGGCGGCACGCGCGCGTGGGGGATGCCTGCGCGCAAGGCCCCGCGGCGGGCGGTCACCTGAGCAGGGGGATCTCGATGGCCGGGCAGCGGTCCATCACCATCTCCAGGCCCGCCGCGCGGGTCCGCTCGTAGGCCGCCTCGTCGATGACGTCGAGCTGGAACCACACCGCCTTGGCGCCCTTGGCGACCGCCTCGTCCGCGACGGCACCGGCCAGGTCGCTGTTGACGAACACGTCCACGACATCGACGTCGAAGGGGATGTCCGCGAGGGAGGCGTAACCCTGCTCGCCGTGCACCGTCTCGGCCTTCGGATGCACGGGTATCACCCGCTTGCCGAACCTCTGCAGCACCTGGGCGACGCCGTACGCCGCGCGCCGCCGGTTCGTCGACAGGCCCACCACGGCCCAGGTGTCACCGAGCTCGGTGAGGATCTTGCGGACCGTTGCCTCGTCGCCGTACACCGTCGGCCTCCTGGGACGTCATGAGTCGTGAAAGGGCTGCTCACTCCCACAACGGCCCGGGACGCGCGGTGATTCCCGGGCGCGCCTGGTACTACGGCCGGGCGGACGGGGCCGCGTCGAACGCCGCCACGGGCTCTCGAAAGCCGTGCGAGATGACTGCGCGCGGGCGCTCGCCCGCCTACGCTCGCCTCGTGTTGCGCATCACCGACGCCCGAACCGGCGAGCTCGTAAACGCCGCCCCCGCCCGCCGGGGCCTGACCCGGGTCGAAGCCCGCACCCGAGGATTCGACCCGACCGACCTGCGCGTGCTGCTCGTCGCCGATCTCCTGGTCCGGGCCCTGGAACTCGGCGGCACGCCCGTGTGGGCGATGCTCTCCGGCGAGCGGGAGCTCGCGGAGCTGCGCGCGGCGGGCGCGGCCCTCGGGGTGCGGCCCTTCGAGGACGAACGGGACGCCGGTACCGGGCTGGGCGAGGCCCAGGTGCTGCACGTCGTCGCGAGCGACGACAGCACCGCACCCGAGGGCGTGCGGGTCGCCGTGGCTCCCGTCCACGGGGAGGGACCGCCCGGCCCACCCGACGGCACCGACCCGACCGCCCTGCGTCTGGCCCTGCTCGCCCACCCGAGAGCCACACGCGTAAGGCTCGACCCGGAGTCCCTGGGCGCCGCCGCCGACACGCTCGCCGCGTGGCGCCGCGCGGTCGCCGCCTGGGCACAGCACCCGTCCCGGCCCATCCCGGACTCCGTGCGCGCCGAGCTGCGCACCGCTTGGGAGAACGATCTGGACGCACCGGGAGTGCTCCGCGTCCTGCGCGAGGTGGCGAGCGACCCGGGCATCCCGGACGGCGCCCGCTTCGAGACCTACGCCTACGCCGACCGGCTGCTCGGCGTCGACCTCACCCGCGACCTGGGAACGCCGGCATGATCGAGCGCGCCGGAGCGGGACCGCTGCGCCACCTGATCGTGCTGCGGCACGCCAAGTCGGCCCGCCCGGAGGGCGTCCCCGACCACGAACGCCCCCTCGCCCCGCGCGGCCTCCGGGACGCCCCCGCCGCCGGACGCGCCCTGGCCGAGGCGGACATGCTCCCCGGCCTCGCCCTGTGCTCCACCGCCGTACGCGCCCGGCGGACCTGGGAACTGGCCGCCGCCCAGTGGGGCACACCCCCACCGGTCCGCTACGACCCGCGCCTCTACGGCGCCGACGTCGCCGACCTGCTCGCCGTGGTGCACGAAGTGCCCGCGGGGGTCGAGACGCTGCTGCTGGTCGGCCACAACCCCGGCCTGGAGGACCTGATCCTGGAGCTCGCCGGCGACGGCCTGGACGACACACTCGACACCGTCCGCGCCAAGTTCCCCACCTCGGCCATCGCCGTCCTCTCCTGGCGCGGCACCGCCTGGCGCGACCTGACCCCCGGCGGCGCGCTCCTGACCTCGGTGACCGTCCCCCGAGGCACCAAGCGCTAGTGCCGCGGCAGGCAACGTTCGCCCCGTCGCGACGCCCGGCACGCACTCTCGCCGCACCGGCCGAAAGCCCAAGTACATCCAGTACGAGGGCTTCCGGCCGGCACTCCCCCAGCCTCCGGCCGGGGGGACCCCCAGAGCACGCACCGGACGCCGCTCCTTCACGGGCGAACGTTGCCTGCCGCGGCACTAGCCGGAACGGTCCGCCCGCGCGGCGGCGCATAGGCTGGTCCGATGCAGGACGAGTACCGCACCGTCGCGCGCGCGGGTGTGCACGAGATCGAGATCAACCGCTCCCGCTTCCGGTGCGCCCTCGCCCCGGCCGCCACCGAACAGCAGGCCCAGGAGTTCATCGCCGCCGTGCGCAAGGAGCACGCGGACGCCACGCACAACTGCTGGGCGTACGTCATCGGCGCCCACGCCTCCGTCCAGAAGGCCAGCGACGACGGCGAACCGGGCGGCACGGCGGGCGTCCCCATGCTGCAGATGCTGCTGCGCCGCGACATGCGGTACGTCGTCGCCGTCGTCACCCGCTACTACGGTGGCGTCAAGCTCGGCGCGGGCGGCCTCATCCGCGCCTACGGCGGCGCCGTCGGCGAAGCGCTCGACACCCTCGGCACGATCACCCGGCGCCGCTTCCGCCTGGCCACCGTGACCGTCGACCACCAGCGCGCCGGCAAGATCCAGAACGACCTGCGCTCCACCGGCCGCGAGGTGCGCGACGTGCGCTACGGCGAAGAGGTCACCATCGAGATCGCCCTCCCGGACGCCGACGTGGACGCCTTCCGCGCATGGCTCGCGGACGCGACCGCCGGCACGGCCGGGTTCGTGCTGGGCGGGGAGGCGTACGGGGACGTATGAGGACCGTGTCGGTGCATTTAGGGCACTTGCGGGCGTAACGTCCCTATGTGTCGCGGGTCATGACGGAGCGATACGGGAGTAACCGCCCGTGATGTCAGACCCGGCCGTTAACCTCGGGGATCATGAGACTGCTGCACACTTCCGACTGGCACCTCGGCCGGGCGTTCCACCGGGTCGGCATGCTCGGTGCCCAGGCCGAGTTCATCGGTCACCTCGTGGCGACCGTGCGTGAGCGCGGGGTCGACGCGGTGGTCGTGTCGGGAGACGTGTACGACCGCGCGGTGCCGCCGCTCGCCGCGGTCGAGCTGTTCGACGACGCTCTGCATCGCCTCGCCGACCTCGGCGTGCCGACCGTGATGATCTCCGGGAACCACGACTCCGCGCGCCGCCTCGGCGTCGGCGCCGGCCTCATCGGGCGCGCGGGCATACACCTGCGCACCGACCCGTCCGCCTGCGGCACCCCCGTGGTGCTGTCCGACGCCCACGGGGACGTCGCCTTCTACGGGCTGCCGTATCTCGAACCTGCCCTGGTGAAGGACGAGTTCGGCGTCGACAAGGCGGGTCACGAGGCCGTGCTCTCCGCCGCCATGGACCGCGTCCGCGAAGACCTCGCCGGCCGCCCGCCCGGCACCCGCTCCGTCGTCCTCGCGCACGCCTTCGTCACCGGCGGCGAACCCAGCGACAGCGAACGGGACATCACCGTCGGCGGAGTCGCCGCCGTACCCGCCGGGGTGTTCGACGGCGTCGACTATGTGGCGCTCGGGCACCTGCACGGCTGCCAGACGCTCACCGAGCGCGTCCGGTACTCCGGTTCGCCTCTGGCCTACTCCTTCTCCGAGGCCGGCCACCGCAAGACCATGTGGCTCGTCGACCTGGACGCCGGGGGTGCCGTCACCGCCGAGCGCGTCGACTGCCCGGTGCCCCGCCCGCTGGCCCGGATCCGCGGCCCCCTGGAGGAGCTGCTCGCCGACCCCGCGCTCGCGCCGTACGAGCAGGCGTGGATCGAGGCCACCCTCACCGACCCGGTCCGCCCCGCTGAGCCCATGGCCCGGCTCACCGAGCGCTTCCCGCACACCCTCAGCCTCGTCTTCGCCCCCGAGCGCACCCCGGACGACCCCGACGTGTCGTACGCCCGCCGCCTCGCCGGCCGCAGCGACCAGCAGATCGCCGAGGACTTCGTGGCGCATGTGCGCGGCACCGCTCCCGACGAGCGGGAACAGGCCGTGCTGCGGGACGCCATCGACGCCGTGCGCGCGGACGACGCCGTCAAGGAGGTGGCCCGGTGAGGCTGCACCGCCTGGACATCACCGCCTTCGGCCCCTTCGGGGGCTCCCAGAGCGTCGACTTCGACGAGCTGTCCGCCGCCGGTCTGTTCCTGCTGCACGGCCCCACGGGCGCCGGAAAGACCTCCGTCCTGGACGCCGTGTGCTACGCGCTGTACGGCTCCGTCCCCGGCGCCCGGCAGAGCGGCCAGGGCATGACCCTGCGCAGCGACCACGCCGCCCAGACCACCCGCACAGGCGTCACCCTCGACCTCACCGTCGCCGGACGCCGCCTGGAGATCACCCGGCAGCCGCCCTGGGAGCGCCCCAAGAAGCGCGGCACCGGCACCACCCTCGACAAGCCCCAGACCTGGCTGCGCGAGTACGACGCCGCCGCCGGGAGCTGGAAGGACCTCAGCCGCTCGCACCAGGAGATCGGCGAGGAGATCACCCAGCTGCTCGGCATGAGCCGCGAGCAGTTCTGCCAGGTCGTGCTGCTGCCCCAGGGCGACTTCGCCCGCTTCCTGCGCGCCGACGCCGAGGCGCGCGGCCGGCTGCTGGGCAGGCTCTTCGACACCCGTCGCTTCGCCGAGGTCGAGAAGCGCCTCGCCGAGCGCCGTCGCGCCACCGAAGCCCAGGTGCGCGAGGGCGACGCCGCGCTGCTCGCCGACGCCCACCGCATGCAGCAGGCCGCCGGTGAGGCCATGGAGCTGCCCGACCTGGTGCCCGGCGACCCCGGGCTCGCCGACGCCGTGCTGAGCGCCGCCGCCGTCGCCCGCTGCACCGCCCGCGAACAGCTCACCGTCGCGCACAGCCGCCTCGCCGCC
>NZ_JAOCQE010000017.1 GCF_025290915.1 Streptomyces sp. 15-116A
CTGCCGCTGGCCGCTGCGGCTCCCGCGGTGTACCTGCTGGGCCGGGTCGTCGCCTGAGACGCGTCAAGCCTCATGAGGCCCCTCCGGTGTCACAGATGATCGACAATTTCTCGTCCGCCCTTCCGCACGGAGTTACCCTCGCGCTGGGCGGCCGGCCGGTCGTCGGGGTCGGCCTGGGTGGGGGACACACCGCATGCGTGCACTGCGAATACTGCTCGTCGTCGTCGTGATACTCGGCGGTCTCTTCGTGATCGCCGACCGCGTCGCGGTCAACTTCGCCGAGGGCGAGGCCGCGGACCGGCTGAAGGCGACCGAGAACCTCGCGGACACCCCCGACGTGTCCATCAAGGGCTTCCCGTTCCTCACCCAGGTCGCAGGCGGCAGCCTCGACGAGGTCGAGGTGGGCATCCAGGACTACGAGGCCACCGCGGGCGACGGCGCACAGAAGATCCGTATCGACGATCTGCGCGCCGACATGAAGGGCGTCGAGTTCTCCGGCGACTTCCGCTCGGCCACGGCGAGCAGCGCCACCGGCACCGCGACCGTGTCGTACGACGAGCTGCTGAAGACCGCCGAGTCCGAGCCGACGCAGGTCGCCCCGGGCGTCACCGCGAACGTCGTCGGGCTGTCCGACGGCGGCAACGGGAAGATCAAGGTCGAGGTCGAGGCCACCGTGCTCGGCACCAAGCTGCCCGAGCCGGTGTACGTGCTCAGCTCGGTGAAGGTCGTGGACGGCGACACCGTGCGCGTGCAGGCCGACGCGCTGCCCAAGTTCGGGTCGATCACGCTGCCCGAGTCGCGCGTGCGGAAGATCACCGACTTCCAGCAGAGGATCGACGGTCTGCCGGGCGGCATCCGGCTGGACAAGGTCGAGGCGGGGGAGTCGGGCGTGCACATCACGGTCGAGGGCTCCGACGTCCGGCTGGCCGGATAGTCCGACACGTGAGACTCCGGTGTCCGTAGGGCAGATGGGCGCCGGACGCGGGCGGTGAGGGGCCCGTAGGAGGAGAGGCGAGGGAGTCGATCGTCCTGCCATACGGACGATCGCGTCTCACGATACGACACGCCGGTGACATGGCCGCCCCGGCGTCCCTACGATCGAGCCCATGAAGCGACAGGCGGATCTCACGAAGCGGCGGGCAGTAGACCTGTGCCGTGTCGCCGCCATGCTCTGTCGCACCTTCTGAGCGGACGCCTCGACGTCCGTATTCCCCCTGCCCGGATCCCGGGCCACCCGTGTGCCGGTCCCGTACGACCGCGCGCACTTTTGTGACTTGCACGCCCCGCCGCAACTGCCCCGGAGGAGAAGAAGCATGAGCCGCAGCGACGTCCTGGTCGACGCCGATTGGCTCCAGGAGCACCTGGACGACCCGACCATCGCCATCGTCGAGGTGGACGAGGACACGTCCGCCTACGACAAGAACCACATCAAGAACGCCATCCGGATCGACTGGACCAAGGACCTGCAGGACCCGGTCCGCCGTGACTTCGTCGACCAGGCCGGCTTCGAGAAGCTCCTGTCGGACAAGGGCATCGCCAACGACCACACGGTCATCCTGTACGGCGGCAACAACAACTGGTTCGCCTCGTACGCCTACTGGTACTTCAAGCTGTACGGCCACGAGAACGTCAAGCTCCTCGACGGCGGCCGCAAGAAGTGGGAGCTCGACGCCCGCGAGCTGGTGCCGGGCGACGAGGTGCCGGAGCGGCCGAAGACCGACTACAAGGCCAAGCCGCAGGACACCTCGATCCGTGCCTTCCGTGACGACGTCGTCGCCGCGATCGGCTCGCAGAACCTGGTCGACGTGCGCTCGCCCGACGAGTTCTCCGGCAAGCTGCTCGCCCCGGCCCACCTGCCGCAGGAGCAGTCGCAGCGCCCGGGTCACGTGCCGAGCGCGAAGAACATCCCGTGGTCGAAGAACGCCAACGACGATGGCACCTTCAAGTCGGACGAGGAGCTCAAGGAGCTCTACGCCGAGGAGAACGTCGACCTCGCCAAGGACACCATCGCGTACTGCCGCATCGGTGAGCGTTCCGCGCTGACCTGGTTCGTGCTGCACGAGCTGCTCGGCGTCGAGAACGTCAAGAACTACGACGGCTCCTGGACCGAGTACGGCTCGCTCGTCGGCGTGCCGATCGAGCTCGGCCCCGGCAAGTAATCCCTCCCGACCGACCTTTCCAGACCCCTTCAGGAGTAAGACATGTGCGGTGCGAAGGCCGGCGGCCCGGACGCCTCGACGATCAAGCCCGGTGAGACCACCATCCAGGGTCAGGTGACCCGCGACGGCGAGCCGGTGACGGGCTACGTCCGTCTGCTGGACTCGACCGGCGAGTTCACCGCGGAGGTGCCCACCTCCGCGACCGGACAGTTCCGTTTCTACGCGGCCGAGGGCACGTGGACCGTCCGCGCGCTGGTGCCCGGCGCCACCGCCGACCGCACGGTCGTCGCCCAGCAGGGCGGGCTGGCCGAGGTCGCGATCGCGGTCTGAGGTCGCTCACCCGGCTGCGAGGGCCGCATCCCACGGGTTGGACTCCCGGGGTGCGGCCCTTCGCCGTGCCCGGACCTACGCTGGTCGTATGTATGCGCGCAGGCGCCACGTCTACTTCGCCCTGATGGGCACGTGCGTCGGGCTGTTCGTCCTGGCCTGGGCCGTCGTGCGGCTGTGGTCCGTGCCCGTGGCCGTGGGCATGTGCGTGGTGGCCATGGTCATCCCGCCGGTCGCCGCGATGATCGCGAACCGGCGGGGGCCGGAGGACCGCTGGTGGGACGATCCCTCCGGTGATCCGCAGTCGGACGAGTGGTGGGACGAGCTGGACGGCAAGAAACGGCCCGGAGGGCCGCCCGCTCAGTAGACGAGCGCCTGGGTGTCCTCGCCGAGGGACTCCTGGACGAAGACCTGCGCGCCCGCGATCCGTACGCCCTCGATGACGTCCTTCTCCGTGATGTCGCGGCGGGCCGCGCACTGGGTGCACAGCGTGATGCGGCCGGCCGCGAGGATCGAGTCCAGCAGGTCCGGGAGCGGGGCGGCGTGCGGCAGCTCGAACTCGGCGGCGCGGCCCGGCAGGGCGAACCACGAGGACTCACCGGTGAGCCACAGCGAGACGTCCACGCCGCTGGCCGCGGCCACCGCCGCCACCGTGAACGCCTGCGAGCAGCGTTCGGGGGCATCCGCCCCCGCGGTCACCTTGATCACGAGCTTCTTCGCCATGGCCGAATCGTAATCATGGCCGCTACAACCCGCGCCGTGGCCGGTGGGTCTCCTGTGCGCGCGCAGCGGAATGCGCGCTTCACCTTCTGTGGGGGGACGTCTTGGAACAACCCGAAGAAGTGGTCCACGACCCGGATGCGGCGAGATCGTCCGAAGTGGGCGGGACCGTCGAGGCGGCCGAGCGGTCTGCGGGTGCGCAGGCTCCTGCCGGTGCGGTGGCTCCTGCCGGTGTGGTGGCTCCTGCCGGGGCAGAGGCGCTCGCCGGTGAGGCGGTGCCGGGGAAGCGGAGGCGGGGGCGTACCGCCGCGCTGATCGCCGGCGCCGCCGTGCTCGGGATCGTCGCCGGCACGTGCACCGGGTATCTCGTGCAGGCCGAGCGTGAGCCGACCAGGCTGCCGTCGCTGGCCCAGACGGAGCTGAAGCAGGACAAGGGCCCCGGCCCCGAGCCGCTCCCGGCGGCGCAGGACCGCCGGATGAAGACCGACGGCGATCTGCGCAGGCTGCTGCTGAAGAAGCCGCGGGGCGCCGAGGACGCCGAGTTCGTGGCGTCCGACGGCTGGTTCAGCATCGAGCAGTACGCGTCGGTGTACACCAACTCGGACGTGATGTTCACCGACCTGGTCACCGACGACCTGCGCCGGGTCGCCGCGACCGCCTGGGAGAAGGGCGGACTGGTCGTCGAGATCCGGCTGGTGCAGTTCCGGCAGGAGGAGCAGCTGTCGGCCGGCTCCTACGCCGACAACAACCATCACTGGGCGGGCAAGAAGGCCGGCACCGACAGCTGGGAGATCCCCGGCGCCGTCAACGGCGAGGCGTACGTCCACGCGGCGACCCGGGAGCCCGGCTACCTGCCCTACTACACCGCCGAGGCGCACGTTTGGCGCGGTGACATCTCGATGGAGATCTGGCTGACGGCCGACAAGCCGATCAGCAGGTCGACCATCCTCGACCTGGCCGAGCGGCAGCTGGAGCGGCTGTGACCGACAACCCGACCAACGACACGACGCCGGCCGACACCGCACCGGCCGACACGACACCGGCCGACGCGGCCCCGGCGGTCCCCGCGCCGAGTGATCCGGCGCCCGCCGAGGCGGCCTCCGCTGATGCGGCTTCGACTGCTCCGGCGTCGAGCGACCCGGCCCCCGTCGACCACGCCCCGCAGGCGCTGAAGCCCACGCCCGTACCCCCGCCCGACGGGCCCGCCCCCGACGGTGCCGTGCCCCCCGAGGGCGGAGCCAAGCCCCGGCGGCGGGGGCGGGTGCTGCGGATTGCCGGTGGGGTGTTGCTGGCCGTTGCCGTGCTCGGTGGGACCGGGTACACCGTGGTGACGGTGAACGGGGCCGACCGGGACGCGGGCGCCCCGGTCTGGGAGTTCCCCGCGACGCCGAAGGACGAGGGACGGGCGGCGAAGGCGGGCGAGGACGGCGGGCTCGCCGGGATGCTCGTGTCGTACGAGGACTCCGGCTGGGAACGAGGTCCGGACATCGGGGAGTTCGGCCCCGAGGCCGTGCTCGGCGGGGAACGTGCCACCGCCCTGCGCAAGGAGCGGCTGAGCTGGCTGCCGCGCAGCATGCGCAAGCAGATGGAGAAGGAGATCGACCGGCAGCACCTCACGGGCGTGGCGATGCGCAGCTACCAGAGCCTCGCCGGGACCTCGTGGAGCGTCACGGACGAGACCCTGACCATGAGCATCGAACTGGCCCAGATGGAGAGCGGAACCACCGTACGGCAGCGCGCACGGGCCCAGATCCGGTTCCTCGATGCCATGGACTCCCTCCGCAAGGGCCCGAGGATCAAGGGCCACAAGGACGCCCGCTGCTACCTGGCGCCCAAGGACGACGAGGAAGACCTGGACACGATGGTCTGCACCGCCTACGTCGGCAACGTGCTGGTGACCGCGAGCGCGGCCGGAACCGCGCCGCTCGACACGAAGGGGGCCGCGATGCTGCTGCGCCGCCAGCTCGACCGGATCCAGGAACCGGGGAAGGCCGTATGAGCGAGCAGATCGTCACCGAGGCGAGCGCGACCGAGGAGCCGGTGCCGGTTCCTCCCGTCCCGGCCCCGCCCGTGGCTGTCACCGTGACGCCGCCCCCGCCCGCGCCGCCGGTCAAGCGGGACCGCCGGGTCCTGCGTGCCGTGCTGCGCTGGACCGCCGCCGTCGTCGTGTTCGCCGCGGTCGGCGCGTCCACCGCGTACGGGATCACGCGGATGGAGCGGACGGACGTACCCGGACTGGCCACCGAGCCGGACGGGCGCTGGGACTACCCGACGCTCACCCGGCCGCCGCTGCCGTCCGGCAGCCCCGGACCGCAGTCCGAGGCGAACCTGGCCGGCACGCACCACGCCGACCTGCGCGAACTCGTCCTGCCCGCGCCCGAGAGGGCCGAGCAGGACCCGGCGCTGCGCGGCACGGACGGCTGGCTGAAGACGGACGTCTTCCTGAAGGAGTACGCGCACAACGACGACCGCGAGGAGTTCGGGGACCAGCTCGCCGTCCACGCCCTGCGGCACATCGCCGCCCGCGGCTGGACCATGCCGGACGGCACCCGCACGCGGATCTACCTGCTGCAGTTCAACACCGCGGCCGTCGTGGACGCCCTGATCCAGGACGGCCTCACCCCGACCATCAGCCCCCGGTACCCGCTGCGCGGCGCCGAGGACTCGGAGTGGGACGAGAAGTTCCTGAGCCGGGAGCACGTCGAAGGGGTGCGCACGACCGCCTACGTGGAGAACGGGTCCTACGGCGACGAGCAGGTGCGCCAGGCCTACCTCACGTCCGGCGACACGCTCGCCGTGATCGTGCAGTCCCGCAAGGGCGGCGCCGAGGCCGTCCCGTTCTGGCAGACGGTGCTGCTCCAGGGGCAGCTGCTGGCCTGACGCCGCGGGCGTACCTCACAGGAAGGGCCGGACCCCGGACGCGTAAGCTGGGGGCCGGCCCTGTGCACACTCCGCACCCCGCTCAAGGAGCACCCCGTGGAACTCTTCTTCGAAATCCTGTTGGTCCTGGTTGCCGTCGGCGTCCTCGCCTTCGCCGGGCTGACCGTGAAGAAGCTGTACCAGGGCCAGCGCTGAGACGACGCTAGGAACTACTGCTCATGATCGAGATCCCGTCCGACCTGCACAAGGACCTCGTCCCGCTCGCCTTCCTGCTGGGTAACTGGGCCGGCGCCGGCGTGCACGACTTCCCCGGCTCCGAGAAGTGCAACTTCGGGCAGGAGGTCGCCTTCACCCACGACGGCCGGGACTTCCTGGAGTACCGCTCGCACACCTGGGTCCTCGACAACGACGGCAACAAGGTCAGGCCGCTGGAGTCCGAGCACGGCTTCTGGCGGATCGACGCCGAGCGCAAGGTCGAGGTGACGATGACCCGCGACGACGGCGTCATCGAGATCTGGTACGGCGAGCTGGCCGACAAGAAGCCGCAGATCGACCTGGTGACCGACGCCGTGGCCCGCACCGCCGGCTCCCGCCCCTACAGCGGCGGCAAGCGGCTGTACGGCTACGTCAAGAGCGACCTGATGTGGGTCGGCGAGAAGCAGACCCCCGAGGTCGAGCTGCGCCCCTACATGTCGGCCCACCTGAAGAAGGCCGTCACCCCGGAGGAGGTCGAGCGCTGGGCCAAGGCCCTGCCCGACGATCTCCCGGACGACGGGATCGCCTTCTTCAAGTAGGTTCCCGCCGCACAAGCGGGTTCCCGGGGCACACCGCCTAGACTTTCCGGTGTGGTGAGCACCGACTGGAAGAGCGACCTCAGGCAGCGCGGCTACCGGCTGACGCCGCAGCGCCAGCTTGTCCTCGAAGCAGTGGACACCCTGGAGCACGCGACCCCCGACGACATCCTCGTGGAAGTGAGGAAGACGGCGTCGGGGGTCAACATTTCCACCGTCTACCGGACCCTGGAGCTCCTGGAGGAGCTCGGTCTCGTCAGCCACGCCCACCTGGGTCACGGGGCGCCGACGTACCACCTGGCCGACCGCCACCACCACATCCACCTGGTCTGCCGGGACTGCACCAACGTGATCGAGGCGGATGTGTCGGTGGCCGCCGAGTTCACCGAGAAGCTCCGGCGCGAGTTCGGCTTCGACACGGACATGAAGCACTTCGCGATCTTCGGCCGGTGCGAGGACTGCTCGCTGAAGAATTCAACTACCGAGTCGTAGGCTTGCGGATATGAAGAGCCCCCTGCTGACCCTGCCCGGCGCCGTCCCCGCCGAGGGCGTGGACGAAGGCGTGGCCGCCCACTACGGCGACCTGTTCCGCGAACAGCGCGCCCTCGCCGACGGCACCGGTTTCGTCGACCTGTCCCACCGCGGGGTCGTCACCGTCTCCGGTCCCGAGCGGCTCGGCTGGCTGCATCTGCTACTCACCCAGCACGTCAGCGACCTCCCCGCCCACCAGGCCACCGAGGCGCTGATCCTCTCCGCGAACGGCCACATCGAGCACGCGCTGTACCTCGTCGACGACGGCGAGACGGTCTGGGCGCATGTCGAGCCCGGCACCCAGGACGCCCTGATCGCGTACCTGGAGTCGATGAAGTTCTTCTACCGGGTCGAGGTCGCCGACCGCACCGCCGACATCGCGGTGGTGCACCTGCCCGCCGGTTCCATCACCGAGGTCCCCGAGGGCGTCGTCGTGCGGGAGACACCGTACGGGCGTGATCTGTTCCTGCCCCGCGAGGACCTGGAGTCGTTCGCCGGGCAGGCCGGGCCGCCCGCCGGGATCCTCGCCCACGAGGCGCTGCGGGTCGAGCAGCACCGGCCGCGGCTCGGCTTCGAGACCGACCACCGCACCATCCCGCACGAGCTGGGCTGGATCGGCAGCGCCGTGCATCTGCAGAAGGGCTGCTACCGCGGCCAGGAGACCGTCGCCCGGGTGCAGAACCTCGGCAAGCCGCCGCGCCGGCTGGTCTTCCTGCACCTGGACGGCAGCGAGGTCCATCTGCCGGCGGCGGGCACCGAGATCCGGCTCGCGGACGACGGCCCCGACGGCCGGAAGATCGGCTTCGTGACGACGTCCGTACGGCACCACGAGCTGGGTCCGGTCGCGCTCGCGCTGGTCAAGCGGAATGTGCCGGTGGACGCCCGGCTGATCGCCGGGGAGACGGCCGCGGCGCAGGAGACGGTCGTCGAGCCCTGAGCCCGGCTACATCTCCAGCAGGACGGTGAACGGGCCGTCGTTCGTCAGCGACACCCGCATCTGCGCGCCGAAGCGGCCCGTCGCCACCGTCGCGCCCAGCGAGCGCAGCTGGGCCACCACCTCGTCGACCAGCGGCTCGGCGACGTCGCCGGGGGCGGCGGCGTTCCAGGTGGGGCGGCGGCCCTTGCGGGCGTCGCCGTAAAGGGTGAACTGGCTGATGACCAGCAGCGGCGCGTCGATGTCGCTGCACGATCTCTCGTCCTTCAGCATCCGGATCGACCAGAGCTTGCGGGCGAGCTGCGCCGCCTTCTCCTTGGTGTCCTCGTGGGTCACGCCGACGAGGACGCACAGCCCCTCGCCCTCGATCGCCCCGACCGTCTCGCCGTCCACGACGACGCTCGCGCCGTCCACCCTCTGCACCACTGCACGCATACGACCATCATGCCGGTCGGCGAACACACGCTTGAGCGCGGTCCGCGCCCCGCCCCGGTCGGGCTATTTTTACTCCTTAACCCCCATCTGGGGCCGATCGGGGCCACTCGGACACATAGCGACCACTTGGGGTGGCACGATGCTTTGCACACGCCGGTCGAGGGGACGGTAGAGGCACATGAGCACACCAGGTACCGGGCAGCCGCCTGGGGCTGTCTCGTTGACCCACGAGGGCGCCGGGGAGCGGGAGTTCCACCGGCCGCCCACGCAGCGCACGGACAGTCCCGTCCTGCCCGAGGAGACAGCCGAGCACGATCTGAGCGTCCTCAGCCTGGCCGAGCTGCGCACCCTGCGCCGCGACGCCCAGCGTGACGAGGCGGACCTCAGCTATGTACGGCGGCTGCTCCAGGGGCGGATCGACATCCTCCGCGCCGAACTGACCCGGCGTACGCCGGTGGGCACGGCGTCGGTGGCCGCGCCGGCCGAGGCGTCCGTCGTGGAGCGGCTGCCGGAGATCCTGCGGGACACCCCGGCCCGGCACCGTTCCTCCGCCCGGCATGTGACGCTCGGCACGCCGCAGAGCGAGGAGTACCGGCGGCTGGCCGCGGACATGCTCGCCGAGGTGGAGCTGTCGGACCTCGGGGCGCGCACCGACGGCGAACTGAACACGGCGATGGGGCGGCTCGTGCGGTACGAGCAGCAGGTGTCCCGGCGGCGGCAGCGGCTGCAGCGGACGGCCGACGACTGCAGCGCCGAGATCGCCCGCAGGTACCGTGAAGGGGAAGCGCAAGTCGACGACCTGCTCGTCTGAGGCGGGACGGCCCGGTGATCCCGGGCCGTGGACCGCGGCGGGCGGGTCGTTCGAGTCGTCCGCCGTCCGGAGGCCACCGCCGATGTCCGCACCCGTGTCCGCAGCATCCCAGCCGCCCATACCCGGCGCCCCGTCCGGCCCTGCCGCACCGCCGGTGCTCGCGGAGGTCGTCCGGTCCGGTTTCGTCGAGGGGCGGCACCGGGGGAGCCTGGTGCTGCTGGACGCGGACGGGGCGGTGCGGCTGGCGCTCGGGGACGTGACGGCGCCGGTGTTCCCGCGCTCCAGCAACAAGCCGATGCAGGCGGCGGGGGTGCTGCGGGCGGGGCTCGACCTGTCGGGGGAGCGGCTGGCGCTGGCCGCCGCGAGCCACTCGGGCGAGGTGTTCCACCGGGACCTGGTCCGCAAGATGCTGGCGGAACACGGGCTGGGCGAGGAGCAGTTGGGCTGCCCGCCGGACCTGCCGCTGGACGCCGAGGAGCGGGAGACGTACCTGGCGGCCGGCGGGGTGCGGGACCGGGTGGCCATGAACTGCTCCGGCAAGCACACCGCGATGCTGGCGGCGTGCGTGCTGCGGGACTGGCCGCTGGAGAGCTACCTCGACCCCGGCCATCCGCTGCAGCGGCTCATCCACAGGGGTGTGGAGGACGCGGCGGGCGAACCGGTGGCCGCCCTCGGCACGGACGGCTGCGGCGCCCCGCTCATGGCGATCAGCCTCACCGGACTCGCCCGCGCCTACCGCTCCTTCGTGCTGGCCGAGCCGGGCACGCCCGAGCGCCGCGTCGCCGACGCGATGCGCGCCCACCCCGAGTACGTCGCCGGAACCCGCCGCGCCGACACCTGGCTGATGCGGGAGGTCCCGGGTGCCCTGTCGAAGATGGGCGCGGAGGCGGTCCAGGCGGTCGCCCTCCCGGACGGCCGCGCCCTCGCCTTCAAGGTGGAGGACGGCGCGGTCCGCACCCTGGGTCCGGTCCTGTCCCGCGCGCTGCGGCTGCTCGGCGTGGACTCCCCGGTCCTCGACGAGATCGGCCGGGCACCGCTGACGGGCGGGGGGCGTGAAGTGGGGGAGATCCGGGCGGTGTTCTAGGTGCACGCGCGGCCCGGTCGCTGTTCGCCCGCGCGCGCCGAAAAACCGTGCGACAGCTCCGCGCGGTGCCACCTACCGTGACGGCATGACCTCCCCCGCCGACATCGACGTACGTCCCATCGACGAGACCGAGTTCGCCGACTGGAACCGGGCGCTGAACACCGGGTTCCTCCGGGAGCCGCATGCGAGCGAGGAGGTGCTCGACGCGCGCCGCAAGCAGTTCGTGCCCGGCCGGTCGCTCGGGGCCTTCGACGCAGGGCGGTGTGTCGCGACGTTCCGTTCCTTCGCGCAGGAGCTCACCGCGGTCGGCGGTGCCGCCGTACCCGCCGACGCGATATCGAACGTCACCGTGACCGCGACCCACCGCCGCCGCGGTCTGCTCAGCCGCATGATGGAGCGGGACCTGGCCGCGGCGAAGGAGCGCGGGGACGTGGTGGCGACCCTGATCGCCGCCGAGTACCCGATCTACGGCCGCTACGGCTTCGGCCCCGCCACCTCCGTCACCGAGTGGACGATCGACGTGCCGCGCACCGGACTCGACCCCCGCTGGTCGGGCCCGGAGGACGGCGGCCGGATCGACCTGGTGGACGGCGAGGACGTCCGCAAGCTGGGCCCCGAGCTGCACGACCGGCTGCGCCGCCGCCAGCCGGGTGCGGTCAGCCGCAACGAGCTGTGGTGGCAGCTCAACACGGGGGCCGTACGCTTCCACAGCTCGTGGACGGAGCCGTACTTCGCCGTGTACCGCTCGGCGTCCGGCGAGGTCGACGGCATGGTCGCGTACACGGCGGACGACCACTGGGGCGACGGCAAGCAGCCGTTGAACACGGCGAGCGTGCAGTGGCTGATCGCGGTCAGCCCGGCCGCCGAGCGGGCGCTGTGGCGGTATCTGTGCTCGATCGACTGGATCGTGAAGGTCAAAACCGGCAGCCGGGCCCCCGACGACCTGCTCCCCTGCTTCCTGCCGGACCCGCGCGCCGCCGCCGTCACCACGCAGGCGGACTGGCTGTGGGTGCGGATCCTGGACGTCGTACGGGCCTTGGAGGCGCGGACGTACGAGACGGCCGGCTCGCTGGTGCTGGAGGTGGCCGACCGCGGCGGGCTGACCGGGGGCCGGTACCGGCTGGAGGCGTCCGAGGACGGCGAAGGGTCCTGTACGCCGACCGACGCGAGCGCCGATCTCAGCCTGGACGTAGGTGAGTTGGCGGCGTTGTGGCTGGGGGACGAGTCGGCGGTACGGCTCGCGGCCGCGGGGCGGGTGCGGGAAGAACGAGCGGGCGCCGCCCGTCAGGCCGACGCCCTGCTGCGTACGTCCAGGCGACCGTGGTGCCCGGACCTGTTCTGAGCGCGGTGCGTGCGCCCGGTGTGCCCGTCTCCTTCCGCCGACGACAGGGGTGCGCTCATCCGTAGCGAGCTGTTCAGTTGTGGTTGTGGTTGTTGTGCGGGTGGTGCGGGTGGTGCTGACTGGCCGGTCTCCCGGCTCCCCTCCGGAAGGGAGTCCGGCCAGACGTCTGTGGTGGTGTGCCCTCAGCCGGACTGGGCGAGCAGCATCACGAGGATGACCGCGCCGATGCCGCTGATCAGGGTGTTGCGGGCCTTGAGGCCCACCGCGAGCGCGACGAAGGCGATAATGCCCATCGGCCCGTACTTCCACTGGATGAACTGTTCGAATCCGATGGCCAGGGCGGCGAGGACGATGGCGACGAGCGGCATGGCGGTCCCCCTTGGACTCGGTGGTCCCCAACCGTCACCCTGATGGCCAACACCCGGAAGGTTCGACCAGGTCGCTCAAGTTGGTGACCAACTCTTCCTTGGTTATCTCCACTTGGAAGCGACTCATAACCACCTTTCAGTGAACTGCCCAAAGATGGCGGGAAGTTGTAGTGTTTGGCTGTGGACCCGGAACACGCCTCCGTCAATGGACGGAAGAGGCCACAGCGGCCACAGACGACACACCGCGAGGTGGCCGACGAGCTGCGCGCGCGGATCAGGTCCGGAGCGCTGCGGGCGGGCCAGCGCATGCCCACCCAGGCCCAGCTCGCGGACGAGTTCGGCGTCGAGCGCGGCGTCGTCCGCCAGGCGCTGCGCATCCTGCAGTCCGAGCAGTTGCTCACCAATGTCTCCAAGGGGGCGCCCGCGAAGGTCGCCGCCGACCCCGCCAGGGCGCTGATCGGGCCCGCCGCCCCGCCCCTGCCCACCACGGTGGCCCTGGGCCCCCGGATAGCCGCCGCCTTCGCCGCCGAGCACGTCGAGATCCACGCCGTCTGCCTGACCTCGATCTCCCTCAACCTCGCGCTCGGCGAGCCGCTGCGCGAGATTCACGCCGGGCGACTGAAACCGGCCAAGGTCGACGTCCGGATCCTCCTGCCCAGCGAGGACATCGCCCTCGCCTTCCCGGTCCCGGTGGACGGCCGGCGCGGCGACGACACGGTGCACCAGCGGTGGCTGGCCCAGCGCAACGCCCAGGGGCAGGTGCTGCGGCACAACCTCCTCGCGCTGCGCGCCACGCACGGCATCGACGTGCGGGTCTCCTTCCGCGCCCTGCCGTTCACCCCGCCCGTGAAGCTGTACCTGCTCAACGGCGTGGAGGCGCTGTTCGCCTACTACACGCTGGAGCGCAGGGAGGCGCAGATCGACCACGAGAAGCTGGAGATGTACGACGCGGAGGGCGTCCGCTCGATGCTGTTCGCCTTCGAGCAGGGGGCGGGGCTGCGGGACACCACGTTCGTAGAGCAGTCCCTGCTGTGGTTCAACGCACTGTGGGAGACGATCAGTTCGGAGCTGGAGCTCACGAGCTGACGTCTCCCACAGGTTCCGGGAAGCGCGTGTTTCATAGGGCGGGCCTCGCCAGCAGCAGGGCGAGCAGGACCGCGCCGGCGGAGCTGACGCCGGGGCTGTTGGCCTTGATGCCTATGGTGAGCAGCAGCAGACCGACGATGCCGGCGATACCGAACTTCCACTCGACGAGCTCTTCGACGGTGATGACCAGGACGGCGGAGATGATGGCGAGGACGGGCACGGGTTCCTCCTTCGGAAGCAGAACTTCCGCCAACTCGACCAAGTTGGCTGCCAACTTTGATTAGGTTGTCCCCACTTGGCTACTACTCATAAACAACTCGCAAACAACTCCCCATAGATGGATCAGAGTTGTAGCGTTTGGTCGTGACTCAGGAGAGCGTCGCAGTGAACGGCAGCAGAAGGCTCACGCCCCAGGAGATCGCCGACATCCTGCGCGAACGGATCCGCGCGGGGGAGCTGAAGGCCGGCGACCGCCTGCCCACCCAGGCCGAGCTCGCCGAGGAGTTCGGCGTGGAGCGCGGCACCGTCCGTCAGGCCCTGCGCGCCCTCCAGCAGGACGGTCTGCTCAGCAACGTCAGCAAGGGCAGCCCGCCCAGGATCGCCGAGCCGCCTCCCACCCGGGAGGAGCCGCAGCCCACCATGGTCGCGCTGGCACCCCGCCTGACCGAGGCGTTCTCCGCCCCGCACGTCCGCGTCGACGTGGTGTGCCACACCTCCGAGACCCTGATGCTCGCCCTCGGCGAACCGGTCCGCCTGATCCATGAGGGCCGTATCCGACCGGAATCGATCGACTTCCGCGTCCTTCTGCCCTCCCGTGACATCAACCTCGCCTTCCCGGTCCCGGTGGACGGCCGGTCCGGCGACGACACCGTGCACGACCGCTGGCTGCAGATGCGCAACGCCCAGGCCCAGGTGCTGGACCACAATCTGCGCGCCTTCCGCTCCACCCACGGCATCGACGTCCGCGTGCGCTTCCGCGGCTTGCCCTTCACCCCGCCGATGAAGCTCTACCTGCTCAACGGCGAGGAGGCGCTGTTCGGTTACTACATGCTGGAGCGCCGCGAGGAGGAATGGGGCAGCCAGACCCTCGACATGTACGACGTGCTCGGCTCCCAGTCCCTGCTGTTCTCCTTCGTCAAGCGGGCGGGCCAGCGGGACGCGGCGTTCGTGGAGGAATCCGAGAAGTGGTTCGACGCCCTCTGGGAAACCATCACGACGGACCTGACACTTCCCTAGTGACTTCTGAGACGACACAGACTGATCCGGTGACGGCCGAGACCGAGATGGAGCCGAACGCCCTGCAGAATCTGATCGCTTCCGCCCGTGTCGTGCTGTGGGACTTCGACGGGCCGATCTGCCGCCTGTTCGCCCGCCACTCGGCGGAGCGCGTGGCGAGGGAGCTCGTCGAATGGCTGGAGGGCCGCGGCCTGCACGGCCTGCTCACGGAGAAGGAACGCGAGTCCCTCGACCCGCACGTCGTCCTCCGTGCCGTCGACCGCCGCCATCCGGGCAGTGACCTGGTCGCGGAGCTGGAGGAACGTCTCACCAAGGAGGAGCTGCGGGCCGCCGGGTCGGCGATGCCCACCGCCTGGGCCGATCCCCTCATCCGCACCTGGACCGCGGTGGGCTCCCGGCTGGCGATCACCACCAACAACTCCCCCCGGGTGGTGCGCAGCTACCTCGACAGCCGCGGCCTCACCGCCTGCTTCACCCCCCACATCTACGGCCGCACCCAGGAGCTCCACCACCTCAAACCCGACCCCCACTGCATCAACCGCGCCCTGAGCGCCATGGGCGCGGCCCCCGGCTCCGCCCTGATGATCGGCGACACCCCCTCCGACCTCCAGGCCGCCAGCGCAGCCTCAGTCCCCTTCCTCGGCTACGCCCGCAACGAACGCAAGGGGAAGCTGCTGCGGGACGCGGGGGCCACGGCGATCGTGGGGTCACTGGAGCCGGTGCTGAGGCTGGTCCGGGCGTCGGGCTGACGCTCGAAGGTCATCGGGTCTCCATATCTCGTCGGTAACCCGCATGCGCAGTCAGTCAGTTGATGGGCAGTCGATTGCTGACGCCCCATGAACGGTAGGGTCCAGACGTGGACGAACAGCGGGCCGGGGGAGGAGCAGGCAAGGGATTCCGGGCGATCGCCGACGAGCTGCGCGGGCGGATAGCCGACGGGCGATACCCTCTGCGGTCCTTTCTGCCGTCCCAGCGGGATCTCGCCGAGGAGATCGGCGTCTCCCGCGACACCGTGCAGCGGGCGCTGCGGGAGCTGGCCGACGAGGGCTGGATCGAGTCGCGGCAGGGCAGCGGCTCACGGGTGATCAAGGTCCAGCGCATCCAGTCGACGGTGCCGAAGGCCACCCGGCTGAGCCGGGACGTGACACTGGAGCTGTTCATCAGCGAGGCCTTCGAGGCGCCCGAAGTCGTCCTCGACGTCTATACGTTGACTTCCGAGTCCCTCAGCGCCCACATCGGCCTTCAGGCCCAGCGCATCCGGCGCGGCTCCATCTCCCCCCAGCGCATCACCCTGCGGATGCTGCTGCCGGACGCCTCGCTGCCCCTGCCGTACCCCCGCGTCAAGGACGACCGCACCGACACCCGCCCGCTGGAGCGCCTGCGCGCCATCACGGAGCTGCACACCACCTCACTGCAGACCGCGCTGAGAGACCTCCAGACGGAGGAACTCGTCCCGTCGGTCGACGTACGCATCCGCCACGCACCGCTGCCCCCGGCCTTCAAGCTGTACCTCTTCAACGCGGAGGAGGCACTGCACGGCATGTACCAGGTGGTGGAGCGGCCGATGCAGCTGGAGGGCGGCGAAGTGATCACGGCCCTCGACGTCCTGGGCGTCGGCGCCACGCTCACCCACCACGTGAAGGACCACGACCCGCAATCTCCCGGGTCCGTCTTCGTCGACAGCATGCGCCAGTGGTTCGACTCGGTGTGGGAACTGCTCGCCGAACAACCGCACGGGGCATGAGATACCGCAGGGGCGCCGGAGGCACGAGTCGCGTGCTGTAGCATCTGCGCACCGATGAGCGATTGCTCGCCTCTGTTCGTATAGGGGCTCACCAGCCGGACTCGAACAGGCTCGCGCAGTCTTCAGGCAAACGGGTGGCGAAACGCCCGATGCGCCTACACCGACAGGCACGACCCACCCCTGCATGCGTACGGTCGAACGTGACTCCTCTCGCACCTCCCGGAGCGGCCCGTGGGCGCACCACCTTTTCCCCGACCAGGAGTCGGGGAGCGCGCCATGCCCGGCGCCGCCTTTCGGGCCTTCGCGTATCAGGCCGCCGAGCGAGGAGTAGCGACAAACGGCCATCACAACCGGAACTACGTGCTGCCTCTGACTGAGCGGGAGGCCTCGCTGCTCGGCCGTGAGCCCGGAACCTCGGTGACGGTGCGGGTGCGCCGTGTTGATGCGCTTCGGGTCGTGATCAGGACGTGGCCGGACGAGGCCGAGATCCTGCGGGCGATCAAGGGCGTCCTGCCGCACGTCCCGGAGTGCCTTGTCCAGGACGACGGCTTCAGCATCCTCAGCTATGTGGAGGGTGTGCCCCTGTCGAGCGTCTGCGGAAACGGTAAGCCCCTCGACACTCTGCTCATCCAGGCACTCGCCCGGATGCTGGCCCAGATGTCTCAGGTGCGGCGGGCCGCCCTGCCTCCGCTGCCGCCGGTCTGGCCGCGGAACGACACCGACAGCCAGGGCTTCCTGCGGACCCTGGCGTACCTCGCCGACCAGCAGATCAGGCAGCCCAACTGGTCCGCGTTCGGGGGCCTGTTCGCCGCCCTCGGCATTCCCGGGACTGCCCTTCTCGAGTTCGCCGACCGGGTTCCCGCGATGGCCCGGCGGCCCTACAGCCTCCTCCACGCCGACCTGCACCGCGACAACCTGATCGTGTCGTACGCCGGTGAACAACCGCTGATCTGCGTCGACTGGGAACTGGCGACCTACGGCGACCCGCTGCACGATCTTGCGACGCATCTGGTGCGGATGCGGTACCCGGCCCACCGGTGGCTCGATGTGGTCGAGGCGTGGGCGGTGGCGATGCAGTCAGTACGGCCCGCCGCCCTCAACAGTTTCAGCAGGGACCTGCCGCACTACATCGCCTTCGAGCGGGCGCAGTCCGTCTTCCCCGACGTGATACGGGCGGCGCGCTCCCTCGAGGACTCCTTCACTCAGAAGAGCCTGGACGAGGCCACTGCGGAGGTGCGCCGGGCGCTGGAGGTGGCGGCCGGCCCACTGAGGCTCACGAGTGTGCCGGGTGAGAAGGAGATCGAGGGTGCGCTGTTCCGCTGGCTGGCATCCCGCGCAGGCCGTGGGCACAGCAAAGGCCTGGTCGCCAAGGCATTCGCCTGGCAGCCGGACCGGCGTCTGCCGCTGCCCGCTGACTTCTCCGACACCGCCGTGCGCGAAGCTCTCGCGCTGGAGGGGGCGGCCCCCGCGAGCCGGGTGTTCAAGGGCACCGCGCACCTCAACACCGTGGTCCGGGTGCCGAGCATCGATACCCCCCTGGTCGTACGCCGCCGACTGGCCGAGGCGTGCCGCCGGGAGCGCAGCTTCCTCAGCGAGCACGCCGTGCTGCGGGCCATCGAGGAGGCACCGGTCGCCGTGGCGGCGCCGAGGGCTCTGGCCCTCGGAGTCAGCTACCCCGACGATCCCTTCGCCGTCCACACGTACGTGGGGCCCGACGACACCGGCCGCCCCCCGAACCATCCCGTGCGCGGCCTTCTGCCCCACGAGGCGGACGGGCTCGTCGACCAGCTGTGCGCCCTGACGAGGGTGGACTACCGGCAGCTGGACCCGCTGGCCTGGGAACTGGCCGTCGACCACCGCTTCTTTCACTGGCTGAAGGACCAACTGGTCGCGCTCGTCACCGAATTGCCCAAGAAGTCACAGCAGCTGGCCCGGCACCTGGGCCTGCCGGACGCCCACCGCCTCGCTCAGATCCTGTCCCGCCACGAGGTCAGTAACCGCGCACCGTCCCTCCTCCACGGCGACCTCAACCCCTGGAACCTGGTCCGGCGGGACGACGCGCTGGCTGTGACGATCATCGACTGGGAGATGGCGCTGGTCGGCGACCCGCTGTACGACCTGGTCCGCCACATGCACCTCACGCCGACCCGTCCCGAGATCCGCGATCGCATGTTCCGCCGATGGGAGCGGCTGCTGCCCCCCGAGTACACCCGCGACTGGCGCAAGGACTGGCAGCTCTACCGCTCGTTGGAGATCGTCCGGTCCGCCTACGTCGATCTCGACCGCATCGTCACCGGTGCGGGTATGGACGCCCCGAACGTCCAGCGCGCGGTGGACTCGTACCCGGTGACGCTCGCGGTGGCCACCGGCTTCCTCGGCCTCCCGGTCCGCTCGACGGTGAACCCCTATCTTGCCCGGGCTCTTGTGTGAGGGGAACATGAATGCTCCGAACGTCGGTGCACCGGGGGCGATCTGACGGGGCGTCGGCCTGGCGCGTTGGAGGGGGCCCGGCATGCCGGAGCGGGGGAACAGGGCGGGCGACGGTGGCGTGGGACAGCGGTTGCGGCGCTACCAGGAACGCTTCGAACCGGCCCTGACCCGTTCCCTCCTGGCGGTCGTCTTCGTCACCGGGCTGACCGCACAGTTCGTCCAGCCGGTGGGAGACGCCCTGGAGGACAAGGCGTTCCTCGGCGGCGCCCTGCTCAGCCTCGTCGGGTATGTGCTGTACGACAGCGTGAAGGAGCTGTCGTCCTCCGTGCGGCTGCCGACCCGGTCCCTGGTGGCCTCGTCCGAACTGGGTGATTTCGTCAGTGAGGCCTTCCAGGCCCGCAAGGTGGAGATCGGCTTCCTCGGATACACCGGCGAGACCCTCTACCACGCGCTCTACCACCGTCTGGAGGCCCTCTTCGACAATCCGGGACCGACGCGGGAAGTGTCCGTGCGGATGCTCGTCCCCGACTTCGAGCAGCCGATGACGGTCCCGGCGCGCGTCGGCCCCGAGGGCCGGCCCGTGGACGATCCTGCCTTCCGTGAGCGGATGCTGCGCCGCTGCGAGGAGTACGACGGGATCCTCTCGGACCTCGCCACCCGCCTCACCGGGACCGGCCGCGTGGTCGTCCGGTGCGAGTACCGCCTGTATCCGGGTATCCCGCGCGACAAGATCTGCATCTTCAACCGCGTCCAGGTCCTGCACGGCCTGTACGACGTCTCCGCCCGTATGCGCCTGCAGCACCGGGGCCCGGAGTACTACGACCCGAAGGGCTACCGCACCGACCTGAACGTCTGGTCCCGCGAAGGCACTGCCGCCGCGGAGGCCGCCGTGGCCACGTGGATCAAGCACTTCGACGACCTGTGGGACCTGGCCACGGAACCTCCGTGGCAACGCAGCGCCGCGGCGTGACCTCGTACGCTCGTCCCCATGAGCGAGACCGGCCTGCGTGAGCGTAAGCGGCAGCGGATGTATCAGGTGTTGTCGGAGACCGCTGTCCGGCTCTTTCTGGAGCGGGGGTTCGACGCCGTGTCCGTCGCCGAGGTGGCGGCCGCGGCCGAGGTGTCCAAGCCGACGCTCTTCCGGTACTTCCCGGCCAAGGAGGATCTGGTCCTGTACCGGATCGCCGATCACCAGGACGAGGCCGCGCGGGTCGTGAGGGAGGGGCCGGCGCCGGTCGAGGCGCTGCGGCGGCACTTTCTGGCCGGGCTGGAGCGGTGCGATCCGGTGACCGGGCTCAGCGACGAGCCCGGGGTGCTCGCCTTTCATGCCCTGCTCTACGGGACTCCGGCGCTGGTCGCGCGGCTGCACGCGTATCTGGAGCGGGCCGAGGAGTCGCTGGCCGAGGCGCTCGGGGGCGGGCTCGACGCGCGGCTCGCGGCTGGGCAGATCGTCGCCGTGCGCCGGATCCTCGCGCAGGAGAACTGGCGGCGGATCGCGGCGGGGGAGCGGGTGGAGGACGTGCGGCCGGATGCGGTGGCGGCGGCGGAGCGGGCGTTCGGGGTGCTGGAAGGGACGGTCGGCCGACTGCTTCGAACGAGACTGAGTAATTAATTTAACTCGGTTACGAGATGTGGGTACGCTCTGTGGAATGACGTCACCCGAAACCGCCCTCCAGCACGCCCTCCTCCAGGAACGCCTGCACCACGACCGCTGCCGGTCCGTCCTCGACGCCATGGTCCGCGGCGCCGCCGAGCAGGTCGTCACCGGCGAGGACGTCTCCGCCTCCGGGGCCGACGCCGAAGTGCTCGGACACCGGCTGCGCAGCCAGGCCAAGGAGCTGCGGGAACTGCCCGAAGGGCCGTTGTTCTTCGGGCGGCTGGACTTCTCCCCGGACGACACCCGGCACCTCGGCCAGCGCTACCACATCGGGCGGCTGCGCATCACCGAGCACCCCGCCGCCCCGCCCCTCGTCGTGGACTGGCGGGCACCCGTCTCCCGCGCCTTCTACCAGGCCTCGGCCCGTGATCCACAGGGCGTCGCCGTACGCCGGCGGTTCGGCTGGGCGCCGGGCAGCCGGGGCGACTCCGCCGACCTGACCGGACTCGAGGACGAGCATCTGCGGCGGGGCCAGGAACAGTCGGCCACCACCAGCGCCATCGTGACCCGGGAGATCGAACGCCCCCGCGTCGGGCCCATGCGGGACATCGCGGCCACCATCCAGCCCGAGCAGGACGACCTCGTCCGCGCGGACCTCGCCGCCTCCGTGTGCGTGCAGGGCGCCCCCGGTACCGGCAAGACCGCCGTCGGACTGCACCGGGCGGCCTACCTGCTCTACACCCACCCACAGCGCCTGCGCCGCGGCGGACTGCTGATCCTCGGGCCCAACCGCACCTTCCTGTCGTACATCGCGGAGGTCCTCCCGGCGCTCGGCGAGAGCGGGGTGCGCCAGTCGACGCTGGTCGAGGAGATCGCCCGGCATCCGGTGACCGGGACCGACGACGAGCGGGCGGCGCTGGTCAAGCACGACGCACGGATGGCCGAGGTGCTGCGCCGGGCGCTGTACGCGCACGTGCGGGCCGACGCCGCCGGCCCGCTCGCCGTGCCCGACGGCGCCTACCGGTGGCGCATCCCCGGGGAGGAGCTGTCGGCGATCGTGGCGGACGTACGGGCCGAGGAGCCGCCGTACGACATCGGGCGGGAGCGTGTGCGGGCGCGGATCGTGCGGAGTCTGCGGGAGCAGGCCGAGCGGCGGAGCGGGCCGCGCGGGCAGGCGTGGGTGCGGCGGATCGAGCGGGCCCGGCCGGTCACCGCCTGCCTCGACGCGGTGTGGCCGCGGGTCCGGGCGGAGGAGGTGGTGGCCGAACTCCTCACCGACGCGGGCGTGCTGGCCCGTGCCGCCGAGGGGGTGCTGGACGCCGAGGAGCAGAAGGCGGTGCTGTGGGCGAGGCCGCCGCGGTCGTGGCGATCGGCGCGCTGGTCGGCCGCTGACCTGGTGCTTCTCGACGAGGTGGCGGGGCTCGTCGAGCATCCTGAGGGCTACGGTCATGTCGTCGTCGACGAGGCTCAGGATCTGTCGCCGATGGAGTGCCGGGTCGTCGCCCGTCGGTCCTCCTTCGGCTCGCTGACCGTGCTGGGCGACCTGGCGCAGGGCACCACCCCCTGGGCCGCCCGCTCCTGGCCCGCCCTGCTGCGCCATCTGGGGAAACCGGACGCCGCTGTGATCCCCCTGACCACCGGTTACCGGGTGCCGCGCACGATCCTCGCCCTGGCCAACCGGCTGCTCCGGCGGTTGGACGTCGATGTGCCGGCTCCCCGTTCCCTGCGCGGGGACGGGGAGCTGCGTATCCGGGAGGTCGCCGCGGCCGGTGATGTGCCGGACGCGGTGGTGAGCGCCGTGCGCGAGGCGCTCGGACGGGAGGGTTCCGTCGGGGTCGTCGCGGCGGACGCGGATGTGCCCGGGCTGCGGGAGGTGCTGGCCGGGGCCGGTGTGCCGGTCGGTGGTGTGGCGGAGCTGGGTGCGCGGGTGAGCCTGGTGCCGGCGAGCGCCGCCAAGGGGCTGGAGTACGACCATGTGGTGGCCGTCGAGCCCGCGCGCGTCGCCGAGGCGGAGGAGCGGGGGCTGCACCGGCTGTACGTGGTGCTGACGCGGGCCGTGTCGCGGCTGGACGTGGTGGCGGCGCGGCCGCTGCCGTTCTGAGGGGCGTGGCTTACGCCGGGTCGGTCAGCCGAGCCAGGCGCCGTCGCGCATCAGGGTGCGGCCGCTGAGTTCGTCGGCCTCGCGCCAGGCCTGGATGCGGACGGGGTGGATGCGGAAGTACTGGTAGGGCTCGTCGCAGGCGCCGGGGTTGAAGCCGGTCCTGGCCGCGAACGCCTCGGCCGCCTCGGAGCCCAGCTCGGCGAGGTCCACCGGCTCGGCGGTGCCGTCGACGATGACGACGTCGCGGGTGGGGCCGAGGCTCAGGCGGACCCGGGGGTCGGCGAGGAGGTTGCGGCCGGTGATCGAGGAGCGCGGGGTGGAGATGAGGAAGGTGCTGCCGTCCCAGCGGTAGGAGAGCGGGACGAGGTGGGCGCCGCCCGTTGAGCCGGCCGTCGCGACCCAGAGGTCGATCTCGCTCTCCAGCTTCGCGCGGGTGTCCCGCAGCCGCTCGGCCAGGGAGCGGGGCGGCGCGATCGTCGTGTCCGGCGTGGTCACTTCGTCTCGATCCCTTCCGCGATCTGCGCGAGCGTCGGCGCCGCGGGGGCGTCCTCCCACACGAACCCGTCCCGGTCGGTGAAGGAGCCGATGTCGCCGCCCACGGCGAGGCAGTGCGAGCCGGTGCCCTCGGGGGAGACGCCGGCGACCTTGGCCAGGCCGCGCCGCTTGTACAGGGCCAGCTTGACCGGGCCCGTGCCGGTGGCGAACTCGACGTACTTGCTGCCGAAGCCCTTGGCCACGGTGAGGCCCCGGTCGACGTAGAAGCGCTTGCTCGCGGTCACGTCCTCGACGCCCAGCAGCAGGACGAGTTCGTCGAACGCCCGGGTCGCCGGGCCGGTGTCCTTCTTCGACGACGACGCGATCTGCCAGATCGTCCCGTCCGGGGCCTGGACGACGCCTCCGTAGCCCCACAGCGACTTGGCGGCGGGCTTCAGCGTCGTGGCGCCGGCGGCGACCGCCGCGTCGACGAGGGCGTTGACGTCGGCCGGCTGGGACACCACGAGCGAGAGCGTGAAGCCGCGGAAGCCGGAGGTGGGGGCCTGGGCGGGCCTCAGACGGAGCTGCGTGTCCAGGCCGAAGGCGGTGGTGTAGAAGCGGTGGGCGGCCTCGGTGTCGGCCACTTCGAGGGTGAGGGATGCGATGGTTGCCATGTCCCTCACGCTAGGTGCGGTGGGGTGGGTGGTGCTTCTTGAATCCTGACCGGTCTCGGCGAGGGCGGCGGTGCGGGCGCGTCCCCATTCGGGCTGGCACATGTGTGACTCCTGCGGTGAGGCCGTGATGTCTGCGGTGGGCTTCTGCGGTGGCGGACGAACGACGCCGCCCGCGCGGCAGGGCGGGCGGCGTGCAAGGGACGGGAGGGCTGTGCTGGGAGCGCGGGCCCGAAGGCTCAGCGGACTTCCTGGATGCGGACCAGATTGCCCGCGGGGTCGCGGAACGCGCAGTCGCGGACGCCGTACGGCTGATCGGTCGGCTCCTGGACGACCTCGATGTCGCGGGCCTGCACCTTTTCGAAGGTCTCGTCGAGGTTGGGCGTGGCCAGCAGGATCCAGCCGTACGTGCCCTTGGCCATCATCTCGCGGATGACGCGGCGCTCGTCCTCGGTGATCCCGGGGTCGATGGCCGGCGGCGCCAGCAGGATCGACGTGTCGGGCTGGTTGGGCGGGCCGACGGTGATCCAGCGCATGGTGCCCTTGCCGACGTCGCTGCGGACCTCGAAGCCGAGCACGTCCCGGTAGAAGGCGACGGACTCCTCCGGGTCGTCGTGGGGAAGTGCGGTGGTGTGAATGGTGATGTCCATGTCGTTCAGGCTAGGCAGCACCCGGGGGCGCCGCTTCTCGATTCCTGACCGGTCTGCCCCTACCTTCGGCGCATGACTGACGAGTGCTTCGGGCATCCACGGCTCGCCGCGATCTACGACGCGCTCGACCCCGACCGCCGCGACCTCGACGCGTACGTCGCCATGGCGCGGGAGTTCGGGGCGCGCCGGGTGCTGGACATCGGCTGCGGCACCGGCGTGCTGGCGCTGCTGCTGGCCGAGCGTGGCGTCGAGGTCGTCGGCGTCGACCCCGCCGAGGCGTCGCTCGACGTGGCCCGGGGCAAGCCGGGCGGGGAGCGGGTGCGCTGGATCGGCGGCGACGCCACGGCGCTGCCGCCGCTGCGGGTCGACCTGGCGACCATGACGGGGAACGCCGCCCAGGCCGTCGTCGACCCGGGGGCCTGGCGCAAGACGCTGCGGGGCGCCTACGACGCGCTGCGGCCGGGCGGGCGCTTCGTGTTCGAGACGCGGGATCCGGCCCGGCGTGCCTGGGAGGAGTGGAACCGTGAGGCGTCGTACCGGGTGACGGACATCCCGGGCGTCGGCGCGGTCGAGACCTGGGTCGAGCTGACCGACGTCACCGAACCGCTGGTGACGTTCCGCTGGACGTATGTGTTCGCGGCGGACGGTCAGGTGCTGACCTCGGACTCGACGTTGCGCTTTCGCGGGCGCCGGGAGGTCGAGGCGCAGCTGGCCGGTGAGGGGTATGCGCTGGAGGACGTACGCGACGCGCCCGACCGCCCCGGCAAGGAGTTCGTGTTCGTCGCGCGACGGCCGTAGGGGCCGGGGGACCTGCGTGGCGGCCGAGTGGTGGCGGGCTGTGCTGCGTAGCCTGCGGGGGAGGCACAGGGAAGGGAGTTCCGCATGACTCCTCAGCAGCCCAGGACCGAACTCGACGCCCGCTACAGCTCCGCGCTCAACCCGCGCCCCGGTGCGCAGGACGTCACGGCCACCGACTGGGCGGAGGCCCAGCGCCGGCTGCGGGAGGCAGAGGTCTTCTGGATCACCACGGTCCGGCCGGACGGCCGCCTGCACGTCACTCCGCTGATCGCCGCCTGGCACGACGGGGCGCTGCACTTCAGCACGGGGCGGGGCGAGCAGAAGGCGAAGAACCTGGCCGGCAACGCCCACTGCGCCCTGACCACGGGACACAACACCCTCTCCGGGGGCCTCGACATCGTGATCGAGGGCACGGCGGAGCAGGTGACGGACCCGGCGCGGCAGGAGGAGGTCATCGCCGCGTTCGAGGAGCAGTACGCCGGACACATCACCTCGCCGGAGGGGACCTTCTTCGGCTTCGGCGACCACATCCGCGGCGGCGACGACCTGCTGTTCGCGGTGACCCCCGGCACGGCCTACAGCTTCGGGCACGACGGCCAGGTGTTCAGCCACACCCGGTACACCTTCCCGCCACGCTGAGCCGTCTTGGCGTAACTCTTGCAAGCAGGTGCTTGCAATAGTTAGCGGGGTGCGGCAAGGTGGGGGTATGGCATCGCTCAACGTCGGCAATCTCGGTGAGTATCTGCGCGAGCAGCGGCGCAGTGCACAGCTGTCGCTGCGGCAGCTCGCCGATGCCGCCGGGGTGTCCAATCCGTATCTGAGCCAGATCGAGCGCGGACTGCGCAAGCCGAGCGCGGAGGTGCTGCAGCAGGTCGCCAAGGCGCTGCGGATCTCCGCCGAGACGCTGTACGTCCGCGCCGGGATCCTGGACGCCGAGCGGGACCGGGACGAGGTCGAGACGCGTGCCGTGATCCTCGCCGACCCGACCCTGACCGAGCGTCAGAAGCAGGTGCTCCTGCAGGTGTACGAGTCGTTCCGCAAGGAGAACGGTTTCGCGGACCTCAGGGACGGCGAGGTGACGGAGACGGCGGCGGAGTCCCTCGAGGAGAGCGACGCCTCCACCAGCACGGGCGGCACGTCCGCCGAACGCCGCGACCGCGGCGACAGCAGCGACAGCGATCCGCAGCAGACGGCCGGCTGAGCCGGACCAGGGCACCGGCCGTCCGCCGCGGATCACACGAACCCTCAGCCGAACACGACATCCGGGAGGACCCTCACCATGGCCATCACCGACGACCTGCGCAAGACCTTCAGCAACCCGACTCCGCTCTACTTCGCCGCCGGTACCGCCGACCTGGCGCTGCAGCAGGCCAAGAAGGTGCCGGCCCTGGTGGAACAGCTGCGCACCGAGGCCCCGGCCCGGCTCGAGGCCGTCCGCAACACCGACCCCAAGGCCGTCCAGGAGAAGGCGTCCACCCGGGTCAAGGAGACGCAGGAGAACCTCCAGGCCAAGGTCAACGAGCTCCTCGGCTCCCTCGACGCCGACCTGAAGAAGCTCGGCGAGACCGCCCAGGACCTCGCCCTGCGCGGGGTGGGCGTGGCCGCCGAGTACGCGGTCAAGGCCCGGGAGGCCTACGAGAAGGTCGCCGAGCACGGTGAGCAGACCGTGAAGACCTGGCGCGGCGAGGCCGCGGAGAACATCGAGGACATCGCCGTGGCCGTCGAGCCGAAGGCCGAGCCGAAGAGCGAGACCAGGACCGACGTGAAGTCGGAGCCCAGGACCGAGGTCAAGCCGGCCGCCGTCGAGGTCACGGACGACTCGGCGAAGAAGGCCGCCGCGAAGAAGGCCCCGGCGCGCAAGACCACGCCGGCCGCCAAGAAGACCACCCCGCCCGCCAAGTAAGGAGCACGGGCCGGGCACTCTCGCGGTGTCCGGCCCGTTCTACGGGTAGCCGGCCGGCGCTTGCGGGTACGGTGACCGCGTAAGGACGAGCCGACCCGGGTGGTGGACGTTGTGCTGATGCAGGGCTTCGCGAATCTCATGTGGCTGCTGAGCATGGCCCTGATCGTTTTCAGCGGCTTCGCACTGATCGACGCCGCCACGCGCCGTGAGGACGCTTACCGCGCGGCGGACAAGCAGACCAAGCCGTTCTGGCTGATCATCCTCGGGATCGCCTTCGTGGTGAACCTGATCTTCCCGATCCTGTCGTTCCTGCCGATCATCGGCCTCATCGCGATCATCGTCTACATGGTCGACGTCCGCCCGGCCCTCCGAGGCCTCCCCGGCGGCGGCCGCAGAACCAGAGGTTCCAGCAGCGACGGCCCTTACGGCCCGTACAACGGCGGCCGCTGAAAAGAAACGCGAGCGGACGCGCCCCTTCAGGGGCGCGGGCTGTGTCGATCTGCGGCTCCGCCGCGCGGGCGCGACAAGCCACAACGCACCCGCACCCGGCACACAACCGAGCCCCCCACGGCGCGTCCGGCGGCCCTCACACGCCCTCACACGCCCTCACACCGCCCGGTCCAGCAGCAGCACAGCCACATCATCAGTCAGCTCGCCCCCATTGAGCTCCCTGACCTCATTGACCGCCGCCTGCAACAACTCCTCGCCCCGCAGCCCCAGCGCCAGCTGCCTCCGCACCATCTCGACCATCCCGTCCTGCCCGAGCCGCTCCCCGCTCTCCCCGACCCGGCCCTCGATCAGCCCGTCGGTGTAGAGCATCAGGCTCCACTCGGCCCCCAGCTCCACCTGCATTCGCGGCCACCGGGCCCCCGGCAGCAACCCGAGCGCCGGCCCGTTGTTGTCGTACGGCAGCAGCCGCGCGGGAAACCCGGGCCGGGCCAGCAACGGCGAGGGGTGACCGGCCAGGCACAGCCCGGCCCGGCGCCCGTCCGGCGCGATGTCGACCGTGCACAGCGTCGCGAAGATCTCGTCGTCGGCCCGCTCGTGCTCCAGCACCTGCTGCAGCGTGCCCAGCAGCTGGTCGCCGCACAGCCCCGCCAGGGTCAGCGCGCGCCAGGCGATCCGCAGCTCCACGCCGAGCGCGGCCTCGTCGGGCCCGTGCCCGCAGACGTCACCGATCATGGCGTGCACGGTGCCGTCCGAGGTGCGTACGACGTCGTAGAAGTCGCCGCCGAGCAGCGCCCGCGAACGGCCGGGGCGGTAGCGCGCGGCGAAGCGCAGGGAGGAGCCCTCGAGCAGCGGCGTCGGCAGCAGGCCGCGCTCCAGCCGGCGGTTCTCCTGGGCGCGCACGCGCCCCTCGGCGAGCCTCCGCTCCGCCGAGTCGGAGCGTTTCCGCTCCACGGCGTACCGGATCGCGCGGCTCAGCAGCCGGCCGTCCAGTTCGTCACGGAAGAGGTAGTCCTGGGCGCCCACCCGCACCGCCTCGGCGCCCCGCTCGGCGTCGCCGGACGCGGTGAGCGCGAGGACGGCATGCCGGGGCGCGAGCTCCAGCACGTGCTTGAGCACGGCCAGCTCGTCGTGGTCGTCGTCACCGTGACCGTCGTCACCGGCACCGTTGTCAGCGCTCCTCGCCCGGCCCGGCGCGGGCAGCGCGAGGTCCAGCAGGATGCAGTGGACGTCGTCGGTGAGCAGCCGCTCGGCCTCGGTGAGGTTGCGGGCGGTGCGGACACGGATCGGCTTGCCGGTCTGGTCGAGCAGGTCCGGCACGATCGGCGACCCCGCCGGGTCGTCCTCGATCAGCAGCAGTGTGAGGTTGGTGTGGGCGGTCGTCTCGGCCCTCCCCGGCGCGGTCCTGGCCCGGTCCGTGATGTTCTCGGCCTGGCCTGCCGTGCGCGGGGCGCCTGTCAGGGCCTCGGTGGAGGCCCTGGTGGTGCCGCCGTGGTGTGACACGGCGTGCGCCTGACCGCTTTCCGCGGCCGGGATCGCTCTCTGCCGCGGTACGGGTACGGGCATTGTTCCGGGTTCCTTCCCTCCCCCCGAGGGCATGGTGGGGGGCGAGGGATCGCGGCCCTTCCCCGAACCGCACGCCGCGCCTGTGCGTCGTACGAGCTGGGGATGCCCCTTCGAACGGGGACCATAGCGGTTGTCGCCACCGCAACGGAATGGTGTGAGGCACGCCGCTCGGCCATCGGCCTCTGTCATATGCCGCGTTTGCTACCGCAGTTGGACAGGCCGGAGATGCCCCAGGGATGACGAACGTCACGTCACCGCCGGGTTTGGGAACGTGATCGTCGTGCCGTGCGTCACGTGGCCCATGTCACCCGGGTGTTGAGCGCGACGGAGGGGTCAGCCGGCGTCCGGCCGGACCACTCCGAGCATCGGCATCGAGCCCGCGCCCGCGATGGTCACCGTCCGCCCCGGCCGCGGGGCGTGCACGACGGCCCCGTCCCCCACGTACATGCCGACATGGCTGGCGTCGTCGAAGTAGATGATGAGGTCGCCGGGCCGCATGTCCCGGATGTCCACGCGCTTCAGCCGCTTCCACTGCTCCTGCGAGGTGCGCGGGATGCCCGTCCCCGCCGACAGCCAGGCCTGTGAGGTGAGCCCGGAACAGTCGTACGCCTTCGGCCCCTCGGCGCCCCACTGGTACGGCTTGCCGATCTGGGCGGTGGCGTAGGCGATGGCCTTCCGGCCCTGGGCGGTGGCCTCGCCCTTGATGTCGTCGAGGACGCCGGAGTTCAGCCAGGCGCTCTGCGCCTGCTCGGCGGCTTGCTCCTCCAGCCGGGCCAGGCGTTCGCGCTCCTCCTTCTCCAGCGTGGCCTCGAGCTTCTCGGCCGCCGCGATCTGCTTCTCGATCTTCTTCTGCGCCTTGGCCTTGGCCTTGCGGCCCGCCTCCAGCTTGCGCCACTGCGCCTCGGCGTCCTTGGCGTACTGCTCCAAGTCCTCCTGGGTGCGCGTCATTTCGGCGAGCAGTCCCTTCGTGGCGTGCTGGCCCTGGCGCACCCGGTCGGTGCCGTCGAGGAATTCCTGCGGATCGTCGCTGAGCATCAGATGCGCCTCGGGCGGCAGTCCGCCGCCGCGGTACTGGGCGGCGGCCGCGGCGCCCGCGCGATCCTTCAACTCCTCCAGCTTCTCCTTGCCCTTGACGATCCTCTTGGCCAGCCGCACGATCTCGGCGGACTGCTTCTTCGCCTTCTCCTCGGCGGCGTTGTACTCCTCGGTGGCGACGGCCGCGGCGCGGTAGAGGCCGTCGAGTTTCTTGCGTACGGCTTCGAGTTCGGCGTTGGTGGCAGGGGTACTCGCGGGTGTGCTCGCGCTCGGGGACGGTGTGGGGGCCGGGTCCGCGAACGCCGTTCCCGGTGCCGCCAGTACGGTGACCGCGCAGACCACGGTCACCGCCGCGGTGAGCAGACCGCCCTTGCCCGTCCTCATGAGCCAGTCCCCCAAACTGATTTACCGTCAGTAACATCCAGTCGTCCGGGGGATGCTGCCATGCGGATGCGCGCGGCGTACAGAGGGAGTACTGCCCGCGACTCCTCCCGCTGCACACCCGGCACGACGATCGCCCCGCCGATGTGACGAACGACTCACGGAGATCGTTCCCGTCGATCCCCCGCAGGAGGGACGTCCGCGGGAGGGCCTCGGGCGCGCGGGAGGGGGGCCTCAGGCGCGCGGCGCCAACGCCTCCCAGCGCACGGTCACTTCCCCCTGCCGCCACCGCACCGGCCGGTCCGTCACCGGCCAGTCGGCCGTGAGGTCGCGCACCGCGCGGATCCAGCGCTGGCGGGCGCCGTAGGAGGCGTAGGGCGCGGCGGCGGCCCAGGCGCGGTCGAAGTCGCGCAGGAAGGCGTGCACCGGCTCGCCCGGGACGTTGCGGTGGATCAGTGCCTTCGGCAGCCGTTCCGCGAGGTCGGAGGGGCGGTCGAGGGAGCCGAGCCGGGTCGCGAAGGTGACCGTGCGGGGCCCCTCCGGACCGAGGGCGACCCACACGTGCCGGCGCCCGATCTCGTCGCAGGTCCCCTCGACCAGCAGCCCGCCGCGCGACCCCGTCGCCGGGTCGGCGGGCGCCAGCCGGGCGCACAGCCGCTGCCAGACGCCGGTGACCTCGGCCTCGTCGTACTGGCGCAGCACGTTCGCCGCGCGGACGAGGAGCGGCCGGCCGGGTACCGGGATCTCGAAGCCGCCGTGCCGGAAGTGCAGGCCCTCGCGCTCGTACGGGCGTGCCGCGGCGACCCGGGCCGGTTCGATCTCGACGCCCACCACGCGCGCGCGTGGCGTCGCTCCGCGCAGCCGGTGCAGCAGTTCGACGGCCGTCCAGGGGGCCGCGCCGTAGCCGAGATCGACGGCGACGGGGTCGGCGGCGCGGCGCAGTTCGGCGCCGTGCGTGGCGGCGATCCAGCGGTCCATGCGGCGCAGCCGGTTGGGGTTGGTGGTCCCGCGCGTCACCGTTCCCACGGGACCCCGCGAGCGGGAGGGGGCGCGGGCTGTCATACGTACGAGGGTATGCGGGTACGCGGAGTGGGCTGAGCGCCCGTACCCCGGTGCTACGCACCCCGGCCTCGAACGGTTGAGCGATGCCCGGTAATGATTCGGCAAAGAAGCGGTCCGTGGCTGCTGCACGGAAATGGGAACGGACCCTTCCGCTGTTGACCCACCGGAGGATCCGCACCGCCTCCGCAGCCCTGCCTGCCCGCAGCGAGGAGGAACGCCCCGTGAGCCAGTACATCGCGAGGCTCGGTCGGCGCTCCCCGTCCGCCCACCACCGGCTGCGGCTGCACCGCAAGCCACGCCGCGTGGCGATGCTCTCCGTGCACACCTCCCCGCTGCACCAGCCGGGCACCGGCGACGCCGGCGGCATGAACGTCTACATCGTGGAGCTCGCGCAGCGCCTCGCCGCGATCAACATCGAGGTCGAGATCTTCACCCGCGCGACCGCCGCGGCCCTCCCTCCCACCGTCGAACTCGCCCCCGGCGTCCTCGTCCGGCACGTCGACGCCGGCCCCTACGAGGGCCTCGCCAAGGAGGACCTCCCGGCCCAGCTGTGCGCCTTCACGCACGGCGTGATGCAGGCCTGGGCGGGCCACCGCCCCGGCCACTACGACCTGGTCCACTCCCATTACTGGCTCTCCGGCCACGTCGGCTGGCTCGCCGCCCAGCGCTGGGGCGTGCCGCTCGTGCACGCCATGCACACCATGGCCAAGGTCAAGAACGCCAACCTCGCGGACGGCGACACCCCCGAGCCCGCCGCCCGCGTCATCGGCGAGACCCAGATCGTCGCCGCCGCCGACCGGCTGATCGCCAACACCGCCGAGGAGGCCGACGAACTCGTACGGCACTACGCCGCCGACCCCGCCAAGGTCGCCGTCGTCCACCCCGGCGTGAACCTCGGCCGCTTCCGCCCCGCCGACGGCCGCGCCGCCGCCCGCGCCCGCCTCGGCCTCCCGCAGGACGCGCTGATCCCGCTCTTCGCCGGCCGCATCCAGCCCCTCAAGGCACCCGACGTGCTGCTCCGCGCGGTCGCCGAGCTGCTCGCCGAGCGCCCCGAACTGCGCTCACGGCTCTGCGTTCCCGTCGTCGGCGGCCCCAGCGGCAGCGGCCTCGCCAAGCCGGAGGGGCTGCAGAAGCTCGCCGCGCGCCTCGGCATCGCCGACGTCGTGCACTTCCACCCGCCCGTCGGGCAGGAACAGCTCGCGGACTGGTTCCGCGCCGCCTCCGTCCTCGTCATGCCGTCCTACAGCGAGTCCTTCGGCCTGGTCGCCATAGAGGCGCAGGCGGCCGGAACGCCGGTGCTCGCGGCGGCCGTCGGCGGCCTGCCGGTGGCCGTGCGGGACGGGCACACCGGTTTCCTGGTGCAGGGCCACGATCCCGCCGCCTACGCGCGCGTGCTGCGCGAGTTCGCCGACAACGCGGAGCTGTCGTCCCGTATGGGCGCCGCCGCCGCCCGGCACGCGCAGTCCTTCGGCTGGGACACGGCCGCCGCCGCCACCGCCGACGTCTACACGGCCGCGACCCAGGCCCACCGCCGTCACGTACGCTCGCACCATGGCTGACGCTAAGCACGCGGCACAGGTGATCGAGGCGGCCCTCAAGGACGCCGACCTCGAGTGGGAGAGCCCGGCACCCGGCAACTACGTCGTCAAACTCCCCGGCACCCGCAAGCTGTCGACGACGGTCTCCCTCATCGCCGGCCGCCACTCGCTGTCGCTGAACGCCTTCGTCATCCGCCACCCCGACGAGAACGAGTCCGGCGTCCACCGCTGGCTCCTGGAACGCAACCTCAAGCTGTACGGCGTGAGTTACGCGGTGGACCAGATGGGCGACGTCTACGTCACCGCCAAGCTGCCGCTGGCCGCCGTCACCGCCGAGGAGATCGACCGGCTCCTCGGCCAGGTCCTTCAGGCCGCGGACGGCGCCTTCAACACCCTGCTGGAACTGGGCTTCGCCTCCGCGATCCGCAAGGAGTACGAGTGGCGGGTCTCACGCGGGGAGTCGACGCGGAACCTGGAGGCGTTCGCGCACCTCACACGCCGGTCGAGCGATAGCGCCCCGGAGTGACCCCGACCAACTTGCGGAAGTGGCGGGTGAGATGGGCCTGGTCGTAGAAGCCCGTATCGAGGGCGACCTGGCTGGGGGAGCCGCCCGCCAGCAGCAGCCGGCGGGCGCGGCCGACCCGGCGGGACATCAGGTACTGGTGCGGGGCGATGCCGTAGGCGCCGCTGAACGCCCGTACGAGATGGGCGGGATGGGCGCCGAGCAGGGCGGCGGCGTCCTTGAGGGTTAGCCCCTCCACGACGTGCTCGTCGAGCAACTCCCGTAGCTGCCGGGCGAGCACGGGATCGGGGCGGGGCGGGTGCACGGCGTCGCGGGACCGCAGATGCGCACGCAGCCGCTGCCCGACGAGCGTCAGCCGGCTCTCGGCCTCCAGCTCGTCCCCGGGCCGCAGCAGCGCGGCATGCACCTGGCCCACCCGCCGCCGCAGCAGCGGGTCGCGCAGATCGGGCTGGTCGACGGCGGCGCCGATGAGCCGGTCCTCCAGGTGGGTGGCGTCCAGGTACAGCACGCGTTTGCGGAAGCCGCCGGCGGTGGCGGGGGAGCCGTTGTGGGGGACGTGCGGCGGCAGCAGGGTCACGGTGTCGTGCGGGGTGCCGTGCTCGTGCCGGTCGAGGTCGTAGCGCACGGCACCGTCGTCGACGATGAGGAGCGTCCAGGCGTCGTGGACGTGCATCGGATAGGCGTACGCGGTGAAGCGGGCGTGGAACACCTCGACGACACCGGGGACACCGGGCCGCCAGGCGGAGACCTGCTGGTCGGTGGCCGGCTGCGGGCGCTTCGGGGCCATGCAAAGAACGTACAAGACGCACGGGTGACCGGACCGGCAGTCTCGCCGCCATGAGCACACGCTTCGACACGAAGATCGCCGTCCTGCTGCGCGACGACCTGGAGACCTGGCAGCGCCTGAACGTCACCGCGTTCCTGGTCAGCGGCTTCGGCACCCGGCTGCCCGAGGTGATCGGAGAACCGTACGAGGACGCGGACGGCGTCCCCTACCTGCCGATGTTCCGCCAGCCGGTGCTGGTCTTCGAGGGCACGAAGGAGAACCTGACGACCGCCCACGCGAAGGCCCTCGCCCGCGCCCTCCCCGTCGCGCTCTTCACCGGCGACCTTTTCACGACGGGCAACGACACGGACAACCGCGCGGCGGTACGTGCGGTGGGGACGGCGGGCCTCGACCTGGTGGGCCTGGCGGTCTACGGCCCGAGGAACGCGGTCGACAAGATCCTGAAGGGCACCCGCATGCACCCGTGAGACCCTGAGGCCATGCCCCGCCCGCTGCTCTTCCTGGACGTGGACGGCCCGCTCCTGCCGTTCGGCGAGCCGACGCGGGGACGTCGTGCGGACGGCGCGGGACCTGGTGCGTACGGCGGGGGACCCGGTACGTACGGCGCGGCACCCGGTGTGTACGGCGGGGACAACCCCCTCCTGCGCCGCCTCGACCCGGCCCTCGGCCCTCGTCTCCTCGCCCTGGACTGCGACCTGGTCTGGGCGACGACCTGGTCCGACGAGGCGAACACCACGCTCGCCCCACTGCTCGGCCTGCCACCGCTCCCGGTGGTGGACTTCCCGGAGGAGCCGACCCCCGTGCCCCGAGGTGTCCACTGGAAGACCCGCGCGCTGTCGGAGCGGGCGGGCCACCGCCCCTTCATCTGGCTGGACGACGAGATCAGCGACATGGACCGCACATGGACAACCGCGGCCCACCCGGCCCCGACCCTGCTGCTGCGGGTGGACCCGGCGCGGGGCGTGACGGAGGCGGACTTCAGGGCGATGGGGGAGTGGCTGCTGCGCCTACAGGCAGGCTGACGCCGGGCCGGTACCGGCTGGCCGGGGATCCCCGTGGAAGACCTGGACGGCATGCCACTCGCGGTGCGCCGCGGCCACGGGCTCGACGCCCGGCTGGGGCCCGATGACCGGCCGCCCGGAGAGCGAGACGACATGGGCCCGGGCGGCGTCACTGTGCCCGACGAAGCGCTGTGAGACGACGATGCGGTGCCCCTCACCGATGCCGAGGACGCCCTTGTCGAACAGCTTGTGGTGCAGTGAGCACAGGCACAGCCCGTTGTCGATCTCGTCCGGCCCGCCGAAGGCCCACCAGCGCACATGCGCCGCCTCCAGCCCGACCGGCACCGCCCCGAGCCGCCCGTCGTAGCCGCAGAAGGCGCACCGGTACTCGTACGCGGTGAGCACCAGCTCCCGCATCCGACCGTCCCGCTGCTGCCTGCGCGCGCCCGGGAGTTGCTCGACCTCCGACGGTTCCAGCACCAGCCCCACGGCTTCGCACAGGTCGGGGTGGAGCGAGGGCGGGAAGTTCGCGTCGAGCACCGCACGCGCCATCCGCCCGAGCAGCGCGGGCTCCCTCCGCAACGCCGCCCGCAGATCGGGCGCGAGCCGCCCGGCAGCCCGGGTCGCCCGCAACTCGCGCACCCCGGTACCGGGACTGCCGGAACCGCGATCGCTGCGCACCTCCCACACCCCGTCACTGACCAGGTGGTGAAACGGATAGGCGGGCGTGGTGGGCCGGTTCGGCCCGTACTCGTCCAGCAGCCGCTTCAGATCCCCCTCGACCGCGCTGTACGCCAATGGGCTGTCGCCGTCCCGCTGGAACCGCCCCAGCGCGTACAACAGCAGCAGCGGCTTGTGCGGAGCCCGCACCCCACTGCGGCTCCACTGCCTCAACTCCGCCGCGCGCTCTACCCAGTCCACGACGGGCGATGCTAGCCGCGTGACCGCACACGCGGCCCCGCGTCCGCCCACCCGATCCGCGCCTGCCTCACGCCTCCAGCTCCCCGGGGCGACCACCCCGACTGCCCACCACCTCAGAAACGCCAGCTCAAGCCGGGTATGAGGTTCACCCCCCGGCTCCTTACGGTTTCCCGCACGCCTGCCTGCGGACCACCACAGTGCCGCCTCGTCCCGCGCTCACGGTTACCCGCTGCGCCAGGCGCCCAGCAGTTCCTCCGGGCCGTACACCGCCTGGAGACCGGAACAGTCGACCCCGCTGCGGGACACCGCCACCAGCGGTACCGGCTCGTCCGTGATCGCGGCCCGGTGTTTCTGCAGTGCGGCCAGGTCGTGGCTGTCGAAGGCGGAGTTCTCCAGCCACTTGATCGAGCCGAGGAAGTGCAGTTCCTTGGCGACCGGCTGCCGGTCGGCGCCCACCAGGTCGATCTCGACATCGTTGCTGCGGGTCCAGTACCCGCCGATCGCCGGGGCGGCGGGCAGAAGCCCGTCCGGCAGGAGGCGGGCGAGGGATTCCCGGACGAGGGGTTCGATCGCGCGCCCCCGCCAGCTCGTCCACTGCTCCTTGATCCGGGCCAGCGTGAGATCTCCCCGCATCCGCTCGATCTCCGCCATGTGCGGATCGAGGAACGCGAGCCAGAAACGGAGGTACGGGTCGGCCACGCGGTAGCGGCGCTCCTTCGACGGCCTCAGCGAGAGGGGCAGTTCGGCGGCCACGACCCTTTTCCCGGTCAGGACGTCGGTGGCTCGGGTGAGAGTGGTGTGGGAGATGCCGCCCGCGGCGCGCGCGATGTTGGTGAAGGTTCTCTCCCCGCTTCCGATGGCGCGCAGGACCTCCCTGCTCATCGCCTGCGGCGGGAACTCCGCGGCCAGCGACCGCTCGGCGGAGACCAGCAGTGCCGAGATCGGGTTGTCGAGCGAGTCGCGGAGGAACTCCCAGAGGTCCGCTCCGGGCCGCCACTCCGCGCAGATCAGAGGCAGGCCGCCGGTGATCAGGGCGGCGTCGAAGGCTGCCGCCGGCTCGAGCCCGAGCAGCTCGCCGATGTCCGCCGGGTCCAGCGGCCCCACGACCATCTCGCGGCCCCGCTGGTGGAAGGGGCGGTCGTAGCTGTTCAGCGCCTCCATCATCGACAGGTCGGAGCCGACCAGGAGAAGCAGCACCGGTTTGCGGCTGAGCAGGCGGTCCCACGCCCGCTGGAGCATGCCCTCGAAGGCGTCGATGCGGTTCATGAGGTAGGGCACCTCATCGATGACGACGACGCTCGGGCGGTCGTCGGGAAGGATCTCCGCGAGCAGCCGGAACGCCGCGTTCCACTGCGCCGGGCTCTCCTCGGAGAACAGCTCCCGCTCAGGGAGGGTGGACCTGGCGACGGCATCGAGCAGCTCCGCCAGCTCGTCCTCCGCCGAGCCACCCGCGGCGGTGAAGAACAGATACGGCACCTCGGCGCGCCGAAGAAACTCCTCGACAAGACTGGACTTACCGACCCGCCTGCGCCCACGCATGAGGATGCACTGCCCCGGCTTCGCCGACCCCAGGGCGTCCCGAACCGTCTGCAAGGCATGGCCGAGAAACCGCAGCTCCCGCTTCCGCCCGATGAAGCGCCGCACGGACAACCTCCCACCGGTGATGGTATCGGCACCGATACTATCTCCAGCGATACCATTCAGACTTGGGTGCTGGCGCTCGGGGAGGGCGCGGTTTCATCGCTCTGACGGTCCGAAGGCGGTACGGAGGCAGCGAAAAGCCCCCTACCGGCGGAGAAAGCGCAGGCAGGGGGCCTGTTCGGTAGGACTTACTTCTTCTTGCCCTGGTTCTTCACGGCCTCGATCGCCGCTGCCGCCGCCTCCGGGTCGAGGTACGTGCCGCCGGGGTTGACCGGCTTGAAGTCCGCGTCCAGTTCGTAGGACAGCGGGATGCCCGTCGGAATGTTCAGGCCCGCGATGTCCTCGTCCGAGATGCCGTCCAGGTGCTTGACCAGGGCGCGCAGGCTGTTGCCGTGGGCGGCGATCAGGACCGTGCGGCCGGTGAGCAGGTCGGGGACGATGGCGTCGAACCAGTAGGGGAGCATCCGGACGACGACGTCCTTCAGGCACTCCGTCTGCGGGCGCAGCTCCGGCGGGAGCGTCGCGTAGCGCGGGTCGGAGAACTGGGAGTACTCGGCGTCACGGGGCAGCGGCGGCGGCGGGGTGTCGTAGGAGCGGCGCCACAGCATGAACTGCTCCTCGCCGAACTCCGCGAGCGTCTGCGCCTTGTCCTTGCCCTGCAGGGCACCGTAGTGGCGCTCGTTCAGACGCCAGCTGCGGTGGACCGGGATCCAGAGGCGGTCGGCGGACTCCAGGGCGAGCTGCGCGGTGCGGATCGCGCGCTTCTGGAGGGACGTGTGGACCACGTCAGGAAGCAGGCCGGCGTCCTTGAGCAGCTCGCCGCCGCGCGTCGCCTCCTTCTCGCCCTTCGCGGTGAGGTTGACGTCCACCCAGCCGGTGAACAGGTTCTTCTCGTTCCACTCGCTCTCGCCGTGGCGGAGGAGGATCAGCTTGTACGGTGCGTCGGCCATGGGGCCGAGCGTAATCGACGGCCGGTGCCCGCCGCGCGGCCCGCCCGGTGGGCGGACGCTTGATGGGATCTGTTAATTGAGTGGTCCCTCCGTGCCCTCACTTCGTAAGTTGTGCCTGCCGTTCCAGCCGCTTACATCCCGGGGGGTCCCATGTCTGCCGTCGTCCGTGCGAGACGCGCCGTCCGCGAGACCGTCTCCGGGCTGCCCCCGGCGTTCTGGTGGCTGTGGACCAGCACCCTCGTCAACCGCCTCGGTGCCTTCGTCGCCACCTTCATGGCGCTGTACCTCACCCTGGACCGCGGCTACTCCGCCACCTACGCCGGTCTCGTCGCCGCACTGCACGGGCTCGGCGGGGTCATCTCCTCCCTCGGCGCCGGTGTGATGACCGACCGGCTCGGGCGGCGGCCCACGCTGCTCGTCGCGCAGGCGTCCACCGCCGTGTCCGTGGCGGCGCTCGGCTTCGTGCACCACCCCGTCGCCATCGCCGCCGTCGCCTTCCTCGTCGGGATGGCCTCCAACGCCTCCCGGCCCGCCGTGCAGGCGATGATGGCGGACATCGTGCGGCCCGAGGACCGTATCCGCGCCTTCTCCCTCAACTACTGGGCCATCAACCTCGGCTTCGCCGTCTCCTCCATGGCCGCCGGTTTCATCGCCGAGTACAGCTACCTCGCCGGGTTCCTCATCGAGGCCGCGATGACGATGGTCTGCGCGATCGTCGTCTTCGTGAAGCTGCCCGAGTCCCGGCCCGAGCGCAGCGCCGAGGCCGCGGCGAAGGAGAGCTCCGTCTCGCTGGTCACCGTGCTGCGCGACGGGCGGTTCATGAGCGTCGTCGGCCTGTCCTTCCTCATCGCGCTGATCTTCCAGCAGGCCTCGGTCGGGCTGCCGGTCGCAATGGGTGAGGCCGGGTTCACCCCGGCCGACTACGGAATGGCCGTCGCCGTCAACGGTGTGCTGATCGTCGCGCTGCAGATCCCGGTGACCCGGTTCATCCAGCACCGCGACCCCGGGCGGCTGCTGGTCATCTCCTCCGTCCTCGCCGGGTACGGCTTCGGCCTCACCGCCTTCGCCGGATCCGTCGGCGTCTTCGCCCTCACCGTGTGCGTGTGGACCCTCGCCGAGATCGTCAACGCGCCGACCCAGACCGGACTCGTCGTACGGCTCTCCCCGGTGCACGGACGCGGCCGCTACCAGGGCATGTACACCATGTCCTGGTCGGTCGCCGCCCTCGTCGCCCCGCTGATGTCGGGCTTCGTCATCGACCGCCTGGGCGCCGAGTGGCTGTGGGCGGCCTGCGCCGTCATCGGCACGGTGGCCGGCCTCGGGTACGCCCTGCTGATGCGCCGCCTGCCCGCCGAGGAACCGGCGGCAGGCGCCGCCAAGGAGCAGACGGTACGACCCGAGGTCACCGCGACCTGAACGAGCCCGGGGATCCGCTCACAGCGACAACGGCACCGGGTGGATCTCGTCGGGCAGCCGGCCGCTGGTGCGCTCGTGAACGCGCTGAACCGCATCGGCGGACGGCCCGTCGGTGAGGCAGTACACCGTGCCGGACTCCGGGTCGGCCCAGACGTGCTGGAACCGGACGCCCATTTCCTCCTCCAGCTCGGCCTCGGCCTTCATCGCCTCCCTGAGCTGGTCCTCCGTGATGCCCTGAGCGCCGTGGTGGACATCCATGAACTGCGTCATGGCTCGCGCCTCCTTCTCGTCCCCGCTGTGGCATCCGCTCCTTCCATCTTCGTCCCGTACGGTGCCCACGGCATGCCGAAGGACCCCGGCGATCACATCGCCGGGGTCCTTCGGGTTCGTGGTGAGAGCCCTGCCGCGTCAGCCGCACTGGCAGGGGTTGCCCGACTGGCACCCGCACCCGCAGCCCGAGCCGCAGCCGCAGGCGGCGATCAGGGTGAGGTTCCTGATCTCGGCGGGCTGCTCGGTCTCGCGCTCCTGCGTGGGGTCGGGCGTGGTGCTGGGGGATTCGGACATGGGTCCCTCCTCGAGGCCGGTGCCTCCATTGGACGCCCGCCCCGCCGGGCGCATCAACGGCGCACTGAGGCTCACGCACGCCCCGCCCCAGCCACCGCACGCCCGCCCGCAGAGCCCTCTACGCCTGGATCTCCTGCTGCATCTCCGCCTGGATCTCGTCCGCGTGCTCACCCGTCACCAGGTACACCACTCGCTTCGCGACCGACACCGCGTGGTCGGCGAAACGCTCGTAGTAGCGGCCCAGCAGGGTCACGTCGACGGCCGTCTCGATGCCGTGCTTCCAGCGGTCGTCCATCAGGTGCTGGAACAGCGTGCGGTGCAGCAGGTCCATCGCGTCGTCGTCCTGCTCCAGCTGGAGCGCCAGGTCGACGTCCTTGGTGATGATCACCTCCGCCGCCTTGGCCATCAGCCGCTGCGCGAGCTGGCCCATCTCCAGGATCGTCGCGTGCAGGTCGCGCGGGACCGCGTGCGACGGGTAGCGCAGCCGGGCGAGCTTCGCCACGTGCTGGGCGAGGTCGCCGGAGCGCTCCAGGTCGGCTGACATTCGCAGCGAGGTGACCACGATCCGCAGGTCGGTCGCCACCGGCTGCTGCCGGGCCAGCAGGGCTATCGCCCGCGCCTCCAGGTCGTGCTGGAGCTCGTCGACCCTCTGGTCGGCCTCGATCACGCTCTCGGCCAGCTTCAGATCCGAGTCGAGGATGGCGGTCGTGGCGCGCCCGATCGCCGACCCGACCAGCCTGGCCATCTCCACCAGACCGTCGCCGATCGAATCCAGTTCCTCGTGGTACGCGTCCCGCATCAGGCTTCCTCTCGTACGCAATCATTCAGACGGGCCCTGGGCCCTGGGGCCGGGGCTCTCCCCCACGCTCCCACGGTCCGTCCCGTACGCGTCCGTTTCCGTCACCCCAAATGAACCATCCCTGGCTCCAAGGTGAACTCTGGGCGACGAGTGTTCGAGCACGGCCCCCGGCGGCTGTGGCCACCGCCTGAGCCGTGCCTAACCTGGAGGCATGGACGTGAACGCGGCGGTCGCCGCAGCGGCAGCGATCGCCGGAGTGCTCACCGGCGTCATCGCCATGCTCGCGGTCCGTTTCAGCGAGCGCGAGCAGAAGCGCCCCACCCGCAGCTCCCTGCACACCGACCCGGTGCTCCCACCGGGCGTGGACACCGTCCTGTCCGTACTGCGCTCCTCCGCCGTCGTCCTCGACGAGGGCGACGGTGTGGTGAAGGCCAGCTCCGCCGCGTACGCCCTCGGGCTGGTCCGCGGCGGCAAGCTCGCCGTGGAGCCCATGCTGCGGATGGCCCGCGACACCCGGCGCGACGGCGAGATACGCCAGGTCGAGCTGGACCTGCCCCGGCGCGGCACCGGGCGCGGCGAGGCCCTCGCCGTCTCCGCCCGCGTGGCCCCGCTCGGCTCCCGCCTCGTGCTGCTGCTGGTCGAGGACCTGACCGAGGCCCGCCGCATCGAGGCGGTCCGGCGCGACTTCGTCGCCAACGTCAGCCATGAGCTCAAGACCCCCGTCGGCGCCCTGTCCCTGCTGTCCGAGGCGGTCATGGACGCCGCCGACGACCCCGAGGCCGTGCAGCGCTTCGCCGGCCGCATGCAGATCGAGGCCACCCGGCTCACCAACCTGGTGCAGGAGCTCATCGACCTCTCCCGGGTGCAGAACGACGATCCCCTCGAGGACGCCGAGCCCGTCCGGGTGGACGAACTGGTCGCCGAGGCCATCGACCGCTGCCGCCACGCGGCCGGCACCAAACAGATCACGATGGTCTCCGGGGGCACCGACGACCTGGCCGTGTGGGGACACCGCGGCCAGCTCGCCGCCGCGCTCGGCAACCTCGTCGAGAACGCCGTCAACTACTCACCCGCCCGCACCCGCGTCGGCATAGCGGCCCGCAGGGTCGCCCAGCCCGGCGGGGACCTGATCGAGATAGCGGTGACCGACCAGGGCATCGGCATCTCCGACAAGGACAAGGAGCGCATCTTCGAGCGCTTCTACCGTGTCGACCCGGCCCGCTCCCGCGCCACCGGCGGTACGGGACTCGGCCTCGCGATCGTGAAGCACGTGGCCGCCTCGCACGGCGGCGAGGTCACGGTGTGGAGCGCCGAGGGCCAGGGCTCGACGTTCACCCTGCGGCTGCCTGAGGCCGGTGCGGTCCGTGACCGCGCCACCCACCAGCAGTCCGGCCGGGACACCTCCGACGGCTTCGACGGCGAGGCCGGCCGGTCGCATCCCGCTTCCTCCGCTTCCCCCCACGCCGTCCCACCATCCGATACATCCGCGTACGAACCGCTTCCCTCCCCGGAGGTCCTTCCGTGACCCGAGTGCTCGTCGTCGAGGACGAGGAGTCCTTCTCCGACGCCCTGTCGTACATGCTCCGCAAGGAGGGCTTCGAGGTCGCCGTCGCGACCACCGGGCCCGACGGACTCGACGAGTTCGAGCGCAACGGCGCCGACCTCGTCCTCCTCGACCTGATGCTGCCCGGGCTGCCGGGCACCGAGGTGTGCCGCCAGCTGCGCGGCCGCTCCAACGTCCCCGTGATCATGGTGACCGCCAAGGACAGCGAGATCGACAAGGTGGTCGGCCTGGAGATAGGGGCCGACGACTACGTCACCAAGCCCTTCTCCTCCCGCGAACTGGTCGCCCGTATCCGTGCCGTGCTGCGCCGCCGCGGCGAGCCCGAGGAGGTCACCCCCGCCGCACTGGAGGCCGGCCCCGTCCGCATGGACGTCGACCGGCATGTGGTGACCGTCGGCGGCACCAAGGTCGACCTGCCGCTGAAGGAGTTCGACCTGCTGGAGATGCTGCTGCGCAACGCCGGCCGCGTCCTGACCCGGATGCAGCTCATCGACCGCGTCTGGGGCGCCGACTACGTGGGCGACACCAAGACCCTCGACGTCCACGTCAAGCGCCTGCGCGCGAAGATCGAACCGGACCCGGGCGCGCCGCGGTACCTGGTGACGGTCCGGGGGCTCGGGTACAAGTTCGAGCCGTAAGCCGGCAGTGCCCACAGCAAGAAGGGCGGGACCCCTGTGGAGGGGGCCCGCCCTTCTCGCGATAACGGCCGGTCAGTGACCGGCGGCCTGCTCGCTCGCGGAGGCGGCGTCGGACGGGGTGCCCGACGGGGCGCCGGACTCCCCCGCACCGGCACTCTCGCCCGCACCCGCGGACTCCCCGGCGTCCGGCGTCTGCGAGGCCTCCCCGGAGGCTCCCGCCGACGGCTTCGCCGAGGCGCCCGGCGCGGCCGGCTCCTGGCTCGGGCCCCACTCCTCGTAGAAGTTCTCGGCCGGGAAGACGAACGCGCGCAGGCTCACGTCGCCGGTCCTGCTGAAGGTGAAGGTGACCCGCTGCGCGTTGCCGTCCTGGACGCTCTCGCGGCTGGCGGGCAGGACGGCGGAGGCGTTGCCCTCGCCGCCCAGGATCAGCCGGCCGCCCGCCGGGATGGTCAGGCTGCCGCCCTCGGCGGGGGACAGCTCGGCGGTCTTGCCGGTGCCGGGGACGGTGATCGACTCCAGCGTCTCGGGCGAGTCGCCCTCGTTGAACAGCGTGGCGGAGACGACGGCCGGGCCGGTCGACTCGCGCTCGGCCGGCGTGATGACCGTGGCGTTCTGGACCTTGATGTTGCCGACGGTCGTGGCCGCGTTGTCCGGCCGGACCTGAAGCGTCTGTGCGTTGTTGCCGGCCGCGCACGCGGAGAGCGAGGCGATCGAGAGGGCGATGGCGGCGGCGGCGAGGGCGCCGCGTCGAAGGCTGCTGCTCACGGCGGCGGCAACTCCTTGACTCGAGCGTGGCGACGGTGAAGCCGCCTGGAGGGTCGGTAAGCGTCTGTCAGCGGCCTTAGGTTACCGAGCCGTTCCTCCCCGCCCGCACCCGACCCTCCCCGGGGCCGCGGGCGTTCCCCCGACAAGCCCCACCCGAGCGCCCCGCGCGCACTCCTTCGGCATTCACATATCGCGTGCGCGCAATTCTCGAAGGAATGCACGGACTCGGGTCCCGGAATTGATCACACGGTGGATCGCCGGCGGTTGCTCCACGCGTGCCGTGATCTCGTGTGTGATCCCCCTTGTGATCAATTCCGGAATCGGCCGGAACGCGGCTCGGGTCACCGAACGGAGTACCGGAACTCGAGCACATGGAACCGGACATATGTGGACGTTCGTCCGCTCGTGCGGCCCTCCGGATCCATGTGACGTGCGCGTTTCACCCGCCCCGAAGAGCCGCTCCGACCTGCGAATACCTGCTTCCGCTCAGCCCGCGCAGCACGTTCATGTTGCGCTTGTCAAGCCCCGAGAATGGCCCTGACCTGCGAAAACGCCATTCAGAAGACGGCGTATCCGTGTTACCCTGGATAGCCACGGAAGGGGTACCTGTCACATGACGTTCAAGGTTGGCGACACCGTGGTCTATCCCCATCACGGGGCCGCGCTGATCGAGGCCATCGAAACTCGCCAGATCAAAGGCGTGGACAAGACCTACTTGGTGCTGAAGGTCGCCCAGGGTGACCTGACGGTACGTGTGCCAGCGGACAATGCGGAGTTCGTCGGCGTGCGTGATGTGGTCGGTCAGGACGGGCTGGACCGGGTCTTCGAGGTGCTGCGCGCGCCGTACGCCGAGGAGCCCACGAACTGGTCGCGTCGCTACAAGGCAAACCTGGAGAAGCTCGCCTCGGGCGATGTCATCAAGGTCGCGGAAGTCGTACGTGACCTGTGGCGTCGCGAGCGTGAGCGCGGACTGTCCGCCGGCGAGAAGCGCATGCTCGCCAAGGCGCGTCAGATCCTGGTCAGCGAGCTCGCTCTCGCGGAGAACACCAACGAGGACAAGGCCGAGGCCCTGCTCGACGAGGTTCTCGCCTCCTGACCCGAGGCGGAGCCTGATCGCTCAGCGCCGCGCTGCTCCACACAGCTGTCGCACGCTGCGCCTCATCATGCCGCGGTGCCCGATGACACAGACAATGTCGCCGGGCGCTGCGGCATGTGTGTACCCGGAGAATGTGGTGTCTTCACGCCCCGACCCCGATGTGCCGCCCCCGGGCGGTCGGCTCGACCAGAGTCACGGAAGGGGCTGGTCAAATCGTCACGCCCGGCACTCCCTCCGCTGCGGAGCGAAGGGTACGCCCAGGCCATACCCAGGTAGCCCGAGCACACAAACCTGACAGGAACCGATGTCTGCCGATCCGCTCCCCGCGCCCTCGCCGAGCCCCCAGACCGGCCGTCCGGCGGCCCGAACCGCGGCCGTGATCCCGGCCGCCGGCCGGGGCGTGCGCCTCGGACCCGGCGCCCCCAAGGCGCTGCGCGCCCTCGGCGGCACGCCCATGCTGATCCACGCGATCCGCGCCATGGCCGACTCCCGTGCCGTCTCCCTGGTCGTCGTCGTGGCCCCGCCCGACGGCGCCGCCGAGGTCAAGACCCTCCTCGACGCCCACGCCCTGCCCGAGCGCACCGACTTCCTCGTCGTCCCCGGCGGCGACACCCGCCAGGAATCGGTCAGGCTCGGCCTCGACGCGCTCCCGCCCGACTACGACATCGTCCTCGTCCACGACGCGGCCCGGCCGCTCGTCCCCGTGGACACCGTCGACGCGGTGATCGAGGCCGTCCGCGACGGAGCCGTCGCCGTCGTCCCCGCACTGCCCGTCTCCGACACGGTCAAGCAGGTGGAGCCCGCCGCCACCCCCGGCGACCCCGAGCCCGTGATCGCCACCCCGGACCGCTCCCGGCTGCGGGCCGTGCAGACACCGCAGGGCTTCGACCGCGCCACCCTCGTGCGCGCCCACGAGACGGTCACCGACAACGTCACCGACGACGCGAGCATGGTCGAACAGCTCGGCCTCACCGTCGTCACCGTCCCCGGCCACGAGGAGGCCTTCAAGGTCACCCGCCCCCTCGACCTGGTCCTCGCCGAGGCGGTCCTCGCCCGCAGGAGGCTCAACGATGGCTTCTGAGCCGTACCCGCTGCCCCAGGTCGGCATCGGCACCGACATCCACGCCTTCGAGGAGGGCCGCGACCTGTGGTGCGCCGGCCTGAAGTGGGAGAACGAGGGGCCGGGCCTGGCCGGCCACTCCGACGCGGACGTCGTCGCTCACGCCGCCTGCAACGCCCTCTTCTCCGCGGCGGGCCTCGGCGACCTGGGGCAGCACTTCGGCACGGGCCGCCCCGAGTGGTCCGGCGCGTCGGGCGTGGTCCTGCTGACAGAGGCCGCGAGGATCGTCCGCGAGGCGGGCTTCCGCATCGGCAACATCGCGGTACAGGTGGTCGGGCCCCGCCCGAAGATCGGCAAGCGCAGGGACGAGGCGCAGAAGGTCTTGTCGGAGGCGGCAGGGGCTCCGGTCTCCGTATCGGGCGCGACCACGGATGGTCTGGGCTTCCCGGGACGCGATGAGGGCCTCATGGCAGTGGCAACAGCCCTGATCATCAAAGCAACGTGACCGGACTTACCTAAAGGGGCGCGGGGCTGCATCTGATATGCGGCTCCGCCGCGTGGGCGCGACCAGCCCCCACCGGCCCGCACCCGACAAACGACCGAAGACACACCCACACCCCCAAGCCCACTACCCTGGATGCCGTGACTATTCGCCTGTACGACACCCACGCCCGGCAGATCCGTGACTTCACCCCGCTCAAGCCGGGCTGTGTCTCGATCTACCTCTGCGGTGCCACCGTGCAGGCGGCACCCCACATCGGCCACATCCGCTCGGGCCTGAACTTCGACATCATGCGCCGCTGGTTCGAGTACCGCGGCTACGAGGTGACGTTCATCCGCAACGTCACCGACATCGACGACAAGATCATCGCCAAGTCGGCCGAGCAGAACCGCCCCTGGTGGGCCATCGGCTACGAGAACGAGCGGGCCTTCACCGACGGCTACCACGCCCTCGGCTGCCTGCCCCCGACGTACGAGCCGCGCGCCACCGGCCACATCACCGAGATGGTCGAGATGATGCGCGGCCTCATCGAGCGCGGCCACGCCTACGAGGCCGACGGCAACGTCTACTTCGCCGTCACCTCCTTCCCGGAGTACCTCCAGCTGTCCAACCAGGAGCTGGACAACCTCCTGCAGCCCTCCGGCGAGGGCGAGACCGGCAAGCGCGACCCCCGCGACTTCGCCATGTGGAAGGCCGCCAAGCCCGGCGAGCCCAGCTGGGAGACCCCGTGGGGCCGCGGCCGCCCCGGCTGGCACCTGGAGTGCTCGGCGATGGCGCACAAGTACCTCGGCAGCGCCTTCGACATCCACGGCGGCGGCCTGGACCTGATCTTCCCGCACCACGAGAACGAGATCGCCCAGGCCAAGGCCTACGGCGACGAGTTCGCCCAGTACTGGGTGCACAACGCTTGGGTCACCATCGCCGGCGAGAAGATGGCGAAGTCGCTCGGCAACTCGGTGCTCGTCTCCGAGATGGTCAAGCGCTGGCGCCCCATCGTGCTGCGCTACTACCTCGGCACCCCGCACTACCGCTCGATGATCGAGTACAGCGAGGAGGCCCTGCGCGAGGCCGAGTCCGCGTTCGCGCGGATCGAGGGCTTCGTGCAGCGCGTCACCGAGCTGGCCGGGGGGGTCGTCGAGCCGTCCGCCCAGGTGCCGCCCGCCTTCGCCGAGGCGATGGACGACGACCTGGGTGTCCCGCAGGCGCTCGCGGTGGTGCACACCACCGTCCGGCAGGGCAACAGCGCGCTGGCCGCCGACGACAAGGAAGCGGCCGTCGCCCGCCTCGCCGAGGTCCGCGCCATGCTCGGCGTGCTCGGCCTGGACCCGCTCGACCAGCACTGGGCCGGCGAGGGCGACCGTGGTGAAGACCTCCACGGTGTGGTCGACACCCTCGTCCGCATGGTCCTCGACCAGCGCGAGGCCGCCCGCGCTCGCAAGGACTGGCCGACCGCGGACGCCATCCGCGACCAGCTGAACCAGTCGGGCCTGGTCATCGAGGACAGCCCGCAGGGCCCGCGCTGGAGCCTCGGCCCGCGCTGACCACCACCCACCCCGCACGTACACACACCACTCCACGAAAGACGGAAACCTCATGGCCGCGAACAACCGCCGCATGTCCGGCAAGAAGGGCGCGCAGGTCGGCAGTGGCGGCAAGCGGCGCCGGGGCCTGGAAGGCAAGGGGCCCACGCCCCCCGCCGAGATGCGCAAGGGGCACGCCAAGCAGCGTGCCGCCCAGGCCAAGGCGCGCCGCGCCCAGGGCCGTACGCAGGGCCGGCGCGGCGGCGGCCGCTCCGCCTCCGAACTCGTCGTCGGGCGCAACCCCGTCGTCGAGGCGCTGCGCGGGGGCGTGCCCGCCTCCACGCTGTACGTCCAGCAGTTCATCGACAGCGACGAGCGGGTCCGCGAGGCGCTCCAGCTCGCGGCCGAGCGCGGCGGCATCAACCTCATGGAGGCGCCCCGCCCCGAGCTGGACCGGATGACCAACGGCCTGAACCACCAGGGCCTGGTCCTGCAGGTCCCGCCGTACGAGTACGCGCACCCCGAGGACCTCGTCGCGAACGCCCAGGACGAGGGCGAGGACCCGCTGATCGTCGCCCTCGACGGTGTCACCGACCCGCGCAACCTCGGCGCCGTCGTCCGCTCCGTCTCCGCCTTCGGCGGCCACGGCGTGGTCGTGCCCGAGCGGCGCGCCGCCGGGATGACCGCGGGTGCCTGGAAGACGTCCGCCGGTACGGCGGCCCGTACGCCCGTCGCCCGCGCCACCAACCTGACGCGCGCTCTGGAGGCGTACAAGAAGGCCGGGATCGCCGTCGTCGGTCTCGCCGCCGACGGGGAGGACGAGATCGGGGAGCTGGAGGCGCTGGACGGGCCCGTCGTCATCGTCGTCGGCAGCGAGGGCAAGGGGCTGTCCCGGCTGGTCGGGGAGACCTGCGACTTCCGCGTGCGGATCCCGATGCCGGGTGGCGCGGAATCGCTCAACGCCGGTGTGGCCGCGGGCATCGTGCTGTACGAGGCGGCGCGCCGCCGCGGCTGAGCCGGACCGGGCCGCGCGCCTGTACGCACGTTCGGCGACCTCACCCACATGGTGGATTCCGGGTGGTCCGGGCAGGCTTGACGCGGCCCGGACACTTCCGGCGCGGTGAGGCAGTGTCCTAACGCCACATCACTCGGTTAGATGAGTGTGGACACCAGAACACCCCGCACACCCACGGGGGACCGCTCGTCGGGACTCGACGACGCTCCCGCGCTGAGCATGGTGAAGGTGCCGAGCGATCCGGCGCAGATCATCGTCAATCACGCCAGCTTCCGCGTGCAGCTGGGCGCTTCGGCGCGCCGCGCGGCCTCGCCGCGGATCGCACGGTATGCCGCCGCCGAGGACACCGCGCGCGTCCCCGTCGTCACCACCATGGGCGCCGCGGGCCCGGCCGCCGCC
>NZ_JAOCQE010000170.1 GCF_025290915.1 Streptomyces sp. 15-116A
AGCGCGGTCAGGGAGCCGAGCCCGGCGGCCAGCAGCGTGGCGACCTGGGCCGTGTAGCGGAACAGCTGGGCGCGCAGCAGCAGGGCGATGCCGGTGGCCAGGGCGAGCAGCTGAGCCCAGAGGCCGCCCGAGAAGCCGAGGACGGCGGCGGCGCCCACCGCGAGCAGCGCGCAGCCGCCGACCAGGCCGACGAGCAGTTCGTGGCCGCGGCGGGCCTGGGCCTCGATGCGTTCGGCGTCGACCGGTTCATACGGTTCGGGGTCGTCGCCGTACGCGCTGCGCGGGGCGGTGTCGGGTGCCTCGAAGCCGATGGGCAGCCGGGCGAAGCGCAGGGACAGGCCGGGCAGGAAGGCCAGGGCGCCGATCGCGACGGGAGCGCACAGGGCGGCGATCTCGGCCGGTGTCCAGTGCAGCAGGAGCGCCAGGAAGGTGACGGTGAGGGCGAGGCCCGACGCGGCCGTGCAGGCGACGAACGGGCCGTCGCCGCGTGGGGAGCACAGGGTGAGGATCACCGAGGCCACGAGGACGGCCGCGCAGGCGAGCAGGAACTGGAGCTTGCCGATGCCCTGCCCCGCGGAGAGCGACAGCAGGCCGGAGCCCGCCACCCCCACGCTGGGAAGGGCGCCGAGGCCCAGCGCGACGGCGGCGCCGCGGTCGCCGTAGACCCGGGCGCGGACGCAGCCGAACACGACGAGGAGCAGCCCGGCGATGCCCGCGAGGACGCCGGGCACGCTGTGCATGTCGTGGCGCGGGTCGGCGTTCCAGGCGACGAAGGCGAGCAGCGCGGACAGGACCCCGCCGCCGGTGAGGCCCGCGGCGCGGGTGAGGTCGCCGCGCCACAGGGAGCGGTCCCGGGTCACCGCGGAGGCGACCGCCTCGGAGACGTCGTCGAACACGGCCGGCGGCAGCGACTCGGAGAACGGGCGCAGGGTGAGGAGTTCGCCGTCGAGAATGCGCTGGGCGGCGAAGGACCGGGAGCTGTCCAGGACGGTGCCGTCCCGGCGGACGAGGTGGTAGCCGACCGGGGCGCCCTCGGCGGCCGTCTGCCGGGAGAGGCGCAGGATCTCGGGGTAGAGGTCGGCGACGGGCACGTCGTCGGGGAGCGCCACGTCGATCCGGCTGTCGGGCGCGACGATGGTGACCCGGCAGAACCCGAGCCCCGTCGCCGTGGCGGACGGGGCCGCCCGGCCCGGACCGCCCGCTCCTCCCGTTCCGGTGGCCGCCGTGGAGGCCGTCATGCTCACTGCTGCTCCCCCTGAGTCCGTCCGGCGCGTGTGGGTGTCCTGTGTGCTCACGCGAACCTCCGGCACCCTACCGCCCGCGGCGTGTGGTGTGATCAGTAGGATCGCGCGGCGGCCCTCGTCCACCTGACACGGGGTGGTGGACGACGAAAACGGCGGGCCGGCAAGGGGATTGGTGCAGTGTGAGCCAGATCGTCGTGAAGCGTCCGCCTCGGGCGCTGCCGCCGGAGGTGCCCACGGGCGAGGTCGTCGTCCAGCCGCCGCCCGAACTGCCCCGCAATCAGCACGAAAGCGTGCTGATGCAGCTGCTGCCGACGCTCGGCATGGGCGGCTCGGTGGTCTTCTTCTTCACCAGCGGCCAGCCCTTCATGCGCATCATGGGCATGGTGATGATCGCGTCGACGATCGCCATGTCGATCGCAATGGTGGTCCGCTTCCGCCGCGGCAACCAGGGTCAGCTCGCCGATCTGCGCCGCGACTACCTGAGTTATCTGTCACAGACCCGCCGGACGGCCCAGGAGACGGCGAAGGCGCAGCGCGACGCGCAGTACTACCTCCACCCCTCCCCCGAACAGCTGTGGGCCCTGGTCGCCGAGGGCAGCCGGGTGTGGGAACGTCGCCCGGGCGACGAGGACTTCGCGCAGGTGCGTATCGGTCTCGGCCCGCAGCCCCTGGCCACCCCCCTGATCGCCCCGGAGACGGGCCCGGTCGACCAGCTGGAGCCGCTGACGGCGGGCGCGATGCAGCGGTTCGTCGCGGTCCACAGCACCCTGGAGGACCTGCCGATGGCGGTCTCCCTGCGTGCCTTCGCCCATGTGACGCTGGGCGGCGACCCGGAGTCCGTACGGTCCTCCGCCCGCGCGCTGACCGGTTCGCTGGCGTCCCTGCACTCCCCCGAGGACCTGATCGTCGCGGTCGCGGCGAGCCGGGAGGCACTGCCGCACTGGGAGTGGGCCAAGTGGCTGCCGCACGTGCAGTTGCCCGGTGTCGCGGACGGCGCCGGATCGCGGCGTCTGATCAGCGGCGATCCCCGTGAGCTCGAGGACCTGCTGGCGTCGCGGCTGACGGGCCGCCCCCGCTTCCACCCCAACGCCGCGCCCCTGCCGGAGACCCCGCACCTCGTCGTCGTCCTCGACGGCGTGTCGCTGCCGCCGGACTCCATGCTGGCGAGCGCAGAGGGCCTGCAGGGCGTGACGCTCGTCGAGATCACCGAGGGCGAACCGGCCACCGCCGGTGTCCGCGGGGACCTCTCCATCGTCGTACGGCCGCATGCGCTGCGCGTGGAGTCGGCGCACGGCGGTGTCTACGAGGGGACGCCCGACACCCTGTCGCAGGAGTCCGCCGAGGCGCTGGCCCGGCAACTGGCGCCGCTGCGCATGGCCTCGGGCGGGGACGACGACGAACCGCTGCTGGCCAACCTGGAGTTCACGGATCTGCTGAACCTGGGCGACGCCGCCTCCATCGACACCCGGCGCACCTGGCGGCCGCGATCGCAGGCGGAGCGGCTGCGGGTGCCGATCGGGGTCGGCGAGGACGGCCGCCCGGTGATGCTCGACCTCAAGGAGGCGGCCCAGGAGGGCATGGGCCCGCACGGGCTGTGCGTGGGCGCCACCGGTTCCGGCAAGTCCGAACTGCTGCGCACGCTGGTGCTGGGCCTGGCCGTCACCCACTCCTCCGAGACCCTGAACTTCGTGCTGGCGGACTTCAAGGGTGGCGCCACCTTCGCCGGGATGGCGCAGATGCCGCACGTCGCGGCGGTGATCACCAACCTGGCCGACGATCTCACCCTCGTCGACCGCATGGGCGACTCCATCCGCGGCGAGCTCAACCGCCGCCAGGAGCTGCTGCGCGACGCGGGCAACTACGCCAACATCCACGACTACGAGAAGGCCCGCGCGGCGGGCGCACCGCTCCAGCCGATCCCGTCCCTGCTCGTCGTCATCGACGAGTTCAGCGAACTGCTGTCGGCGAAGCCGGATTTCATCGACATGTTCGTGCAGATCGGCCGGATCGGCCGGTCGCTGGGCGTGCATCTGCTGCTGGCCTCGCAGCGGCTGGAGGAGGGCCGGCTGCGCGGCCTGGAGACGTATCTGTCGTACCGCATCGGTCTGCGGACCTTCTCCGCCGCCGAGTCACGGGCGGCGCTGGGCGTGCCGGACGCGTACGAGCTGCCGAACGTGCCCGGCTCGGGTTTCCTGAAGTTCGGCACGGACGAAATGGTGCGTTTCAAGGCGGCGTACGTCTCCGGTGTCTACCGCTCCGGTCCGCAGCGCGACGCGTCCGGGGACGGCCGGCTGCCGGTGGACCGGCGGCCGGTGCTGTTCACGGCGGCGGAGGTGCCGGTGCGGCATGTTCCGCTGCCGCGGCAGCGTTCCGCGGCCGGCACCGACGAGGTGGACGACGCGCTGGCGGACACCGTGCTGGACGTCGTCGTGCGCCGGCTGGAGGCGCAGGGTCCGGCGGCCCACCAGGTGTGGCTGCCGCCGCTGGACAGCCCGCCGTCGCTGGACGCGCTGCTGCCGGGACTGACCGCCGTGGAGGGCCGGGGCCTGACCCAGCCGGGCTACGAGGGCGCCGGACGGCTCGTGGTGCCGGTCGGCATCGTCGACAAGCCGTACGAGCAGCGCCGTGACCCGCTGTGGGTGGACTTCTCGGGCGCGGCGGGCCATATGCAGATCCTGGGCGGCCCGCAGTCCGGAAAATCCACTCTTCTGCGCTCGCTGATCTGCTCCTTCGCCCTCACCCACACCCCGCACGAAGTGCAGTTCTACGGGCTGGACTTCGGCGGTGGCGGCATGGCCGCGGTGGCCGGTCTGCCGCACGTGGGCGGCGTGGCCTCCCGCCTCGACCCGGAGAAGGTACGGCGTACGGTGGCGGAGGTCTACGGCATCCTCACCCGCCGCGAGGAGTACTTCCGGGCGTCGGGCATCTCGTCCATCGCCGAGTTCCGGACCCGGCGTGCGCGAGGCGACATCGCGGTCACCGACCAGCCGTGGGGCGATGTCTTCCTGGTCATCGACGGCTGGGCCAACTTCCGTACCGAGTATGAGGCCCTGGACCCGGTGATCCTCGACATCGCCGCCCGTGGCCTCGGGTACGGCATCCATCTGGTCCTGTCGGCGTCGCGCTCGATGGAGGTGCGCTCCGCGCTCAAGGACAGCCTGCTGAACCGGCTGGAGCTGCGGCTCGGCGACACGATGGACTCCGAGCTGGACCGCAAGGTCGCCGCGAACGTCCCCACCGGTGTGCCCGGCCGGGGCCAGTCACCGCAGAAGCTGCACTTCATGGCGGCGGTCCCGCGCATCGACGGCCTGGCCTCCGACACGGACCTGGCGGACGCGACGGCGGCCCTGGCGGCGGAGGTGTCCCGGCACTGGCAGGCCCCGGGGGCCCCGGAAGTCCGCCTGCTGCCGCGCGAGTTCCCTGCCAACCAACTCCCCCCGGGTGACCGCTTCCCTTCCCGTGGCATCGCCTTCGCCCTGGACGAGGACAACCTGGAGCCGGTCTTCGTCGACTTCGACCAGGACCCGTTCTTCCTGATCTTCGGCGAGAGCGAGTCCGGCAAGTCGAATCTGCTGCGCCTGCTGATCAGGCAGCTGACGACCCGCTACTCGGGCGACGAGTGCAAGCTGTTCGTGGTGGACAACCGCCGCTCCCTGCTGGGCGTGACCCCGGAGTCGCATCTCGCCGAGTACATCCCGATGTCCAACGCCATGGAGCACCACATGGTGGCCCTGGCCGACCTGATGAAGCGCCGCACGCCCACGGAGGACGTCACGGCGCAGCAACTCCGGGACCGCAGCTGGTGGCGGGGCCCGACGGTGTACGTGGTCATCGACGACTTCGACCTGGTCGCCACCTCCAGCGGCAACCCGCTCAGCGGCCTCACCGAACTCCTCCCCTTCGCCCGGGACGTAGGCGTCCGCTTCATCATCGCCCGCTCTACAGCGGGCGCGAGCCGCGCGTCGTACGAGGCGTTCATGCAACGCATCAAGGAACTCGGCGCCCAGGGCGTGATCCTGTCCGGCGACCCGACCGAGGGCGACATCCTGGGCGGGGTCCGGCCGCGGCCGATGCCTCCGGGGCGGGGGGTGTTCGTCTCGCGGCGGAGGGGGCGGCCGTTGGTGCAGACGGGGTTGGTGCCGGAGGAGGCGCTCTGACAGGGGCGCCGCTGTCCCCACACCGTTATGGGATGCGTGTCTGGCCGCGGTGTGCCGCTGCCGTGGCCAGTACGTGAATCAGGCGGGCCAGGGACACCGCGCCCACCGGATCGTCCGCATACCTCGGTATGCGCAAGGGCCCGACCTCGTCCAGGAACACCTCCTCGCGCGCGAGCACGAAACCCATCGCGAGCAGGGCGGCACGCGCGTTGCCGTCATCGAACGGATGAAAGAAGCACACATCCAGGTAAGCACGGGCGGCGCGGGCGGGAAGAGGAACACCCTTCGCACCGGCATCACCGGCATCACCGGCCTGCGCCAGGCACTCCTCGAACCGCTCCCGGGTATCGGTGTGCAGGCCGTACCGTTCCCGACCTCCCTTGGCAAAGGCAGGGAGGGTCCGGAACGAGACGTCTGGAAGGCCGAGGACCAGCCTCTGCCAGCCCGCCAGGAGCTCGAAGTCGAGGAAGCGCTGGGCCGAGGCGTCCTCTCGCACCGCCCGCCAAGCTGCGCGCAACCGTTCTCCACGCGCGGCGTCACCCGCCGTGCCGCCCGCACCCGCGACCACGTCGATCCCGTCGCACCGGCCCCGGACAGGGCCTACGAGTTCCGCGGACGCCTGCTCCCACGCGATCTGCGAGCGTACGGTGAGCCATGCCTGCAGATCGTCACGCACCGCGCTCCCCAACGGCCTTGGCCGCGCGGCTCACCGCCTCTTCATCCGGGGCGACCCAGCTCTGGAACGCGGAGTCCACGACTTCGTCCGCACAGTCCTCCGCTTCATCGGGAGACATGCCGGTCGACTCCAGATACCACGCGAGGGCAGTCGAGCACGGACCAAGCCACAGCTCACCGGCCGCGGTGCGCTCGACGACGAGCGTCACGAGGGGCGCGACAGCACGCTCTCGCAACCGCCGTAGCTCTTCGTCGCTGGCACCAGGCCCCGGGGCGAACTGCGCGTAGAAGGAGGCGAGTTCCTCCAGCCACGCACGCCACTGAAGCAGTGCGCTCGTATATCGCTGTGCCTGCTGCTCCAGGTCATGGGCACCATGACCACTGGGGGGAAGCTCTCTGATGATCATCCCGGAGTACGGGGATTCGTCGACCTGGTAGCAGCAACCGAAGGCCCACGAGCCGTAGTACTCGGCAAGCCCGCGGGCCAGCGAATTGGTCGACCAGAATCCTCGTGGATGTCCTGACTCGGGGTCCGGCGAGGCCACGATCTCGCGCACCGCGTCAAGTGCCTCATCGGGACGGAACGGATGCGTGGTGGGATCCATGTCCTGCCACGTCATCGACGGGGGGTACCAATCGGAAGTGATGACTGCTCCTGACAGCTGTGCGCGCTATAGCGGCTTGTCGGCCGACCAGAAGTCGGAACGGATGTATGGAAGGCGCTTGCTGGCCTCGGAGTTGGGATCGAGAGGCTCGCGTGGGGCTTCGGTGACTCGGGATTCGGCAACGCAGGGGGACGTGGCGTCAAGAAAGGCCTGCCCCTTGTAGCCGAACTCCAGGCTGATTCGAAATCCTTCCGGAGTGGACGCGAAGATCGCGGGCATCTCCTTGTGCTCGCGGACCGTGGTGATCTCGTACCCCTTCTTCTTCCACTGGCGCTCGACAACCCCGAGAAAGCTGCCACGCCGCTCGTCCGAGATGATCGTCATGACGTAGCGTCTCCGCGTGACGGATCCGGTACCCGTCCCGTCGCCCTTGAAGTCGGTACAGATCGGATCACTGGACGGCCCCCGTCTCGCTTCGACTGCCGGCTTGATCCCGGCGAGGGTGCCGTCCAGGATCTGCTCGGCACGGTCGCCGGCTTCCTGCATATTCACGTTCGTCTCCCGCTTGCTCTCGTTCCCTGCGTCGCCGATCAGGCCACAGCCGGATATGGCAAGTGCGGCCGACGCGATCGCTACAACGGCCTGCGAGGTGCGGGATTTCATTGGCGTCCAGTTGCTGATGGGTGGTCGCGGTGTGATCGGATTTCTGCTCACGGCTCCGGAGGGGAATCAGTACGCATCGCCGGGTCAAAGCTCCGGTGCAAAGAGAGTAAGTCGCGCCAGAGCGGCGGTGGCCAGCGTCGCAGGGATGGCGTACCTCAGTCGCCGGATCCATCCGGCTTTGATGAAGAGACATGTCAGCAGTGCGGTGATGGCCGTGAGGACCAGTACGAGGCCGGCGGCGAAGTTCGAATGGGCGACCGTTTCGCTGTCCCAGGGGCCGGCGGGCTCGGCCATGTACGCGAGGAAGGTGAAGTAGCCCGTCACCAGGTGGCACGCACTCACGATGAGCCCACAGACCACGGAGCCGATTCGGTCGAGGACACCTCGTGCGCGGCCTGTGGAAGCCGCGGACGGAGGAGAGTGGACGGGGCTACTCACCATAGAGCCTCCCGGAGGCAGGCAGAGGCTGTGAGCGACGCTGCATCCTCAGGGCCCAGCGATGGTGGTCACTCCGACCCGTATCGCGCCGGTGGTCGATGGGGAGACCTGGGCCACGCTCCCGTCTGTCGGGTGCCGGGCGATGATCGAGGCAGCGCCAGCGCCTGCTGACACGTCACGCACGCTCCATCCCGCCTTCTCGAAGAAGGTCCGCACACGCGCCATTGCCTTGACCGTCTCCTCTTTCGTGAGTGGCCGGGTCGACCAGGAGTGGTGGGAGAATGTGTCCTCGCCGTCCTGGTAAGTGCCAATTCCTTCCCCGTCCTGTGTGGGTGCGTGCGGCACGCGGAGCGCGTCGTAGATACGGCTGGAGTGGTCCTTGGCCAGGCGCTCGGCCTGCGCGTCGGAAACCGTCCGGGAGGACGCCGGGTCAGCCGTGGCAGCGCTGTCGTCACTGTCGTCGGCAAAGCACGGCGAGGTGACAGTGATAGCCGCAAGGCCCTCACCCTTCTTACGGTCGACGACTCCGGTGAGCGCGGTCATCCAGAAATCGTCGGGCACGGTACGCATACTCACGTCCGGGAAGGGGTCGGACCAGTCGCCATCGGACACCTGGAACTCGTATCCGCGTGCCACCCAGGCATCTCGTGCCTGGCGCACCAGCTTCTTCGCTGCGTTACCGGGCACGCCGGTCAGTTGGTACGCAATGCGGACCTGCTTACGCTGGCGGGTGGTGTGGTAGTCAGCAGCACAGGGGCCGACCGGTTCCATCCCGTCGCGCTTCAGTGTCGGCTTGGGTGACATGCCGTCCACGGCTTCGTGGACGACTTCCTCAGCACGCTTCATTGCACTCTGCTCGTCCATGGCACCCTGTTTCGATGGTGTTCTGCCGCTCGCGTCTCCCGACACCTTCCCGCACGCGGTCATCCCGACCGCCATGGCCAGTACGGCGACGACATATTTCATCCGGGACAGCCTCATGGAGTCCCTCCAGTCGCAATGTTCGCCATACGCTTCAGCGAGTCACCATCCCAATACTGCGAGTGTGCTGGCATCAGGCCGTCCGTTCCTGGTAGCGCCCCGTCGGGTACGTTGAACGTTCTCCCTCCGAACTCGTTCGATATCGGGTCATTCCCATACATGATCGAGTGGTCGTCGAAAAGTCGCATGTAGGCCTTCGGATTCAGCGGTGCCAGCGGACCGGCTGGCGGCGGGGCTAGGTTCACCAAGTCATTCTTGGCTGTGGCCGCGAAGACGTTGTCGGCTCCGATATTCAGGTCATTGGCGTGATCGACTCCCACTCCGGGGCTGCCCACCAGGATCGCCCGATCCACGGGAAGGTCCGGGTGATCTCGCATGGTCTCCCCGGCCACGAGGGTGCCGTAACTGTGCCCCAATACAGTTGAATTCACGTTCCCGTTATGGGTGGTGTCGATTCCGGTCAGGAAATTACTCAGTGGTTCGCGGGCATTGTCGGCGTACTTGGGGTCGGTCGCATCGCCGAGGAGATCCTGCGGAGCGTCATAGCCGAGCCACATGATCGACGCAGTTTTGTGCGCAGGGTCGGTGAACTTCGCTTGCTGATGGAGGAGTTCAGCGCGGTTGATGTCACCGCCGATGCTGCTCAGTTTGGTACCGGTGCCAGGGACATAGGTCACCACATTGTCCGCGGTGTCGGGGTTGCCGATGGATACGACGACGCGGCCATTTCCCTTCTCGTTGAAGCCAAGCAGGTACGGGCGGGTGGTCTCGTCTTGGTAGGTATCAATGCGCGTCTGGAGGGCATCCATACCGTCGACGGTCCCCTTGAGTTCTTTCCGCTTCCGGTCCCACGCCCTCCACTCTTCCGTCGGAACCTTGGCCGTCCAGCGTTCACCTGTTTGCGCATTGATGATTTCGCGCTCGTAGTAAGCGGGCTTGGGCTCCTTCGCTATCCAGGAGTCCAACTCAACCTGCGCGACACCGCGGGCACTTGCGAGCACTGTCCGACTCGCCTCGTCACGCGCAGTAGCTGGTATCCCGTCCATCCACCCGATCGATTCGGGATGCACTGCGATGTAACTGGCTCGCTGTTCCTCGGTGAGACTGCTCCACCACTTCGCGTTCTCCGCCGGAGTCCCGTTCTTGGGCGGTTCCCCGAACGAGTCCAGGTAGCCATCGGCTCCCTTGCGGACACCAGCGGTGTCCCCCTTCACGTCAGCCCAGTCGGCGCCGGAGACGGTGAGGTCGTCGTCCGCCTTCAGTGCCCGCAGCTTCGGTGCCCACTTTTCATCGGCTTCGGTAGCCTGTTTGAGGGCCGTGGCGATGAGGTCGGCGCAGTCCTGTGCGAGACGGTGATGGGGGTTGGGATCGAAGTTGGCCGCTTGCCGGCCGACAGCTGAGGCCGCGCCGTCCGTCAGCCCACTCACCGTGCCGCCCTCAGGAAGCTTGCCGTCCCCGCTCTTCTCACCGCCCGCCGGGTAGGTGACCGAGCCGTCGGCGTTGACGGTCAACTTCGCCGCCCTGGCGCTTTCGAGGGCGGCATCGAGCTTCTTCTTGGCCGCTTCCATCTCGTACGAGAACGCGTCGAGAGCAGTGCTGATGAGACCGCACTGCACCTGGATGTAGTGGAAGTTCTCGCCCAGCTTCCCCAACTGCTTGACCGCGGCACTCGCGGCCTTTCCTCTCAGGGAATTCCGCATGGCCGATGCTATTTGGTTGTCGATGCGGTCCTTTGCCGCCCTCGCCATCTCGGAGGCGCTGCGGTAGCCATCGGCGGCTTCGGAGTACTCGGTCGGCTTGAGAGCCCTGAGCGTTGCGAGATCCATGATGCGCCGTTACCGCCCCTTGTTCTGGCCGCCCACGGCGGGCGTGTCCGCGTAGGCCACTTCGAGCCGGCCAAGGGCGGCTTCAACCGCTTCGTCTGTTCTCAACTGGTCGTTGCCCGCTTTCACAAGGAGGCCGGAGAGTCGTTCGCAACGGCGGCTGACTTTGTTCACGTAGGTCTCCCACGAGCCGTAGACCTCTTTTTGAGCCGCAGCGGTCAGACAGCCTGCCTCCTTGCCGAGGCCCGTCTGTCCGTCTTCCAACTTCCTTGTCGCCTTGCTGATGTCCTCACTCAACGAGCCGATGTCCGTGCCCGCCTTGGTCCAGGCAGGCTTGTTCGAGATGAGGTCCGGTTTGCGGCCACCTCCCGACTCTGCGGACAGCTGGTTCAACTGCATCTGCCCGGTAGACCGCTCAGCCGCCGAGGCCTTGAGCTTCTCCCATTCATCCCACGCCATGCGTGGCCTCTCCCCCAGTCGTGCTGCGGTGACTTGCACGGATCGTAATGATCGTCACCGCCTGTTTCTTCCGTACCGGCCATCACGACGTCTGAGTACGCGTACTCATGTGAAGTCCGTTGCGAGAACCGCGGCGGCGGGGCACGAGACGGGGTGGACACCTCCCGCGCGTGTCCACCCCCTCGGCGTCGCCCTGCAGGTCCTGCGGCCGGGTTACATGAAGTAGCTCGCGCCCTTCAGGTCGCCGCCGCGGTAGTCACCGCCGGCGAGGCCAACGCGCTTGCCGATGCTGACCAGGGCCTGGTGGATGCCGGAGGCGTGGCGGTCCCATTCCTTGGTCTTCTTGGTGAACTCCTCGTACGCTTCACCGCCCCAGCCCGCGGCGGCGTCCAGTACGGCCTTCTTGAGGGCCTCCAGGTCCTCTTCCAGCTTCTTTGCCTGGTCGCCGAGTTCGGTCGCGAGCGCGTCCATCGTGCCGTAGGTGACGGCGAGTTCGTCGTAGTGGGGTGCGGGCATGTCGTCCTCGTTTCTGTGCGGGGTGGTGGGTGACGGGCGGTGGCTTCGGGTCAGTACTTGCTGAGCGCCGACGTCTTGCCGCCCAGGTCCTCCACCGAGATCTGGGTCAGGTCGGCCTCGATCTGGTCCTCGAGCTTGCGCTTGTCGGTCTTGTTCAGCTGGATGCCCTCGAGGAAGTCGTCGAGCATCCGGCCGATCGCGGCCATGTGGGTGTTGATCTCGGTCTGCTTCTTGTCGAAGGCGAGGGCGCCCTGGCCCGTCCAGCTCCGCTCGATCATGTCGATCGTGCCCTGGAGCCGGGCGAGCGACGCCCGGATCGAGTCGTACCGGTCGACGACGTTCGTCTGGAGCTTCTGTACCTGGGCCTCATAGAGCTTGCGGCCGTCAGCCATGTCGGCGGTCCCTTCGTGAGTGAGGTGGTAGGTGTGTGCGCTGGCAAAAGGTCGGGGGCGGTCGGAGGAAGGGCGGCTACGCGCCTCGGCGGGAGCGGTACATCGCGAAGGCGCCGCCTCCGATCCCCAGCAGGGCAGCCGCGACGCCCGCCGTCACCCACAGCGTGGTGTTGTCGGACGTCTCCGCTTCGGATGCCGTCGCGGAGGTGTGGTCCCGGTCGGCGGAGGTGCCCTGCGAGGGCTCCGGTTCCGGCTCCTTAGAGGCGCTGACCGGCTCACCGTCCGCGTTCACGACTCCTCTGGCGTTCTCCTTGGCGAGAGGGTCGGTGTTCGGCGGACCGGGGTGGTAATTGCTGTTCACCAGCACCCTGCGGGGACGGGTCAGTCCGTAGCCGAGGTAAATGCTCGGGTCGTCCTTGGCCCAGTCGCGGCCGGCGGTGTCGATGAGGCTGCCGAGAACCTGGTTGGCGGTCCAGTCGGGGTGGGCCGACCAGATGAGGGCGGCGGAGGCGGAGGCAATGGCTGTGGCGATACTCGTGCCGTAGATTCCGGGGCAGTAGCTACGGAACGTCTCGTCGCACCACACCGGTACGTTCAAGCCGGGGGCAGCCAGGTCGACGTAGTTGCCATACGCCGAGAACTTGCCGACCTTGCCGGACTCGTCGGAGGCGGCAACGCCTACGACGTAGGGATAGCGGGCCGGGTATTCGATCTCCCCGTCCTTCTGCGCTTCATTACCTGTGCCGGCGAACAGCAGCTTGCCCTTGTCGTGTGCGTACTTCACCGCTTCATCAAGGCCCGGCTCATCGATCCGGCCGCCGAAGGACATGTTGATGATCTTGACGTCGCTGTCGGCGATCGCCCTGATCACCTTCGATATGTCCGGTGCCTTCTTGTACTCCGCCTTGTCGATCCCTTTCAACGCGACCCGGTAAGGGACGATCTTGGCGTCCGGGGCGAGGCCCCGCAGCGAATCTCCCTCTCCGGTGCCGGCGATCAGCTCCGCCATAGAAGTGCCGTGGCCCGCGTAATCAACGGTGGCCTTGTAACTGAGCGTTTTCGGAACGTCGTTGGTCAGTACTTGGCCCTTCAGCGAAGGGGTGTCCGGGTTGACGCCGGTATCGACGACCGCCACCTTCACCCCCTTGCCCGTACTGACCTTCCACATCTCCTCGGCCCCCATGGCCGACAGGTACCACTGCTTGGACCGGACGTCTGCGGCAACGGCGCCGGGCGCCAGGCCCGCCGACAGGATGGCCACGGTGCCCAGCACCGAGCCGACACCCGTGACCCGTCTCCCGAGGCGCCCCGGCCGGCCCGCGCTCCACCTCGAGCGCCCCTTGAACCTTGAGACCATTGCTTCTGCGTGTCCTCGCTTCAGTCCGGCCGACCGGTCGCCGACTCGGCGCCGCGCCGTTCATCGCGGCGGGAACGACCGCCGCGTGCACCGGAGTTGCGTGTATCACCACGTGACGCGTCGGTGCTTCCGACGCGCTCGCGTGTCCTTGAGCCGGGCCCCGTTGCCCTGGGCATTCCGACGACACCATCGGCGTTGCCGGGGGAACGACGGGACGCCCGCTCTGACTGAGGCGTCGCGGAAGGCGCTCCGATCACCCGGCCCGGTTGCTGTCCTCCAGTCGCGCGTGGGCTGGACGCGCCTTCACCGCCAATGACCGTGCCGCGAGGCAGCTTGGAGCCCTTCCGGCCAGGGCCGCTGCCCTGCGCGGCGCCCGTGACAGGCCGCCCGCCGACGACGCCGGCGCTACGCCCGGCAGCCGGGGCACCCGCC